>CAMFJH010000005.1 GCA_945956915.1 uncultured Francisellaceae bacterium
TTTAGCAACAGTGGTGATTTTGTTGAAAAAGTATTTTTGAGACAACTTCTAGTATATTCACTTAAAATCAAATTAAACGGCGAAGTAGAAACTGTAGTTGAAGCTGTTGATCACAAAGAAGTAAAATGTCGTTGTAATTTTCCTCAAAACCCTGACAAAAGCAACACGACTAATCTTTTCGATGCTTATGCAGCTAGGCAGCAGCCCAGTACCACTAATCTTTTCGATGCGTATGCAGCAAGACGACAGCCTAGTACCACTAATCTTTTCGATACACCAAAAAAACAATAAATTTGTAATAGAACTTTACTCTCTTTTGTGCAAGGTTGTTGTACCGGGGAGAGTGTTGTACCCTTTAGCTGATAAGAATCAAGCTTAGATACCAGGGGCAGAATACTCAATAATATCGACTGTATTTTGTTCGGTTATTTTAAAAAATTTCACAGAGAGACTGTCGATGTCTTTGTAGACGACTGCATCTATTTGCCTATCTTTTGTAGAAACAGTAATCATATAAAAAATAGGGTTTGAAAAAGATTTTTTCCAAAAATGATAAGTCACCGTTTGGTGTAATTGGCTTTCTGATACTTTAAAGATGACAGATTCTATTTTGCCTTCAAGCATATCTTCCTTGGGTGAATGACTAAGCGAGTATGCAGTACTAAAATTACGACTGGCTTCAATCAACTTTACATAGTCCTCACAGCCTTTAGGTAGGACAGCTGTGTCTTTAGGTTTATAAGAAGAAAAACCAAAGCCCAATGGTCTGCCAAAACTGGGGGAAGCTTGGCCAGATGCCCTTTCCGTGGCTATCCCTGCTTTTAAAGATTTTTCCGTTGTAGAAGTTTCCATAGCTTACTCTCTATCTTGCCTAAACAGAATATCTTAATGAATTTTATGATTAAAAGCAAACAAAAGTTAACTAACTTTCACCAAAAACCTGGGCTTGGACTTTAATATATGTTATGCTTATTTTTTGTATTGACATTGTCTATACATTTGCTTATGCTAAAGCAGAAGTCAATCCATCAGGAGTCAATATTATGTCACGTTCATCCTTAATTCCCAAAGAAACAAGTGTGCAACTACGAATCTCGAACATGCAAAAAGATATCTTATCTAAAGCTGCATATTTACAGAGTACAACGCTATCCAATTTTGTATTATCCAATGCTTATCAAGCTGCGCAACAAATTTTAACGGAACAAGCACATTTTAGCTTAGCTCCAGAAAAATGGTTTGCATTTTGTGCTGCACTTGATCAGCCTGCGCGTTCTATCTCAAGCCTTGAATCTTTATTAAATACCCCTGGTTTATTGGATGAGTAATCATACTGTGTTTGAAGGACCTTATCTTTTAACTAAAAATCATCCAACCAGTTCATTTGATTGCGGTGTTAATGTCTTAAATGAATATTTAAAAAAACACGCCTTACAAAATCAATCTAGCCAAGGTGCCAGAACTTATGTGGCCACTCGGCATGGTATTGTTGTGGGATTTTTTACATTAGCTTATGGTTCTGTATCACCGGAAGAAACACCCGAGCGTATTAAACAAGGTTTAGGCCGTTACCCTATTCCACTGTTAGTTTTAGCACGTTTGGCTGTTGATTTAAGCGAAAAAGGAAAAGGTTTAGGTAAAGCGCTTTTAAAACACGCGCTCTTAAAAGCAATTCAAGCTTCCGAAATTGCGGGGCTTCGCGCTGTTTTAGTACATGCTAAAGACGAAAACGCTAAAGCTTTTTACAAACATTATGGATTTTTATCATCACCCTTTGATGAATTAAGTCTCTTTCTATTAATGAAAGACATTCGTAAGAACCTCGGCATTCTACATAAAGACATTGAAGTGACAACTTAAACACAAAAACTTTTTTTTAGTTCTTCCTCTGGAAATAAAAAGATAAGCACAGATCCACGACCCAACTCTATACTTTATTGCTCTTCAGTCTTTTGCTCAGGTTTTGCAAAATAAGAGGGTAATGTTTTAGGATCAACAGGGTTTTTGGGTGCTACCGTGTATAAATAAAACTTCGTATGACCCCAAGAACATTCAATGTCCACAACTTCTTCTATGCCTAATTTACAGGGAATACTGGCATAATCATAAGTCACACTCGGTATACTAACCACATACTTGATCTTGGGACATTTATCGATGATTTTTCCAATGTCTGCTAATAGCTCGGTATTAAAACAGGTAGAGCAAATGTAAATAATCGTCGCATCCGAGATATCGACATCCAAGAAATTAGAGTGTAAATATTCTAATGTTTTTCCACCTTCGAATACTTCAGGCAATTCTCTTTTGAGCTGCTTGTAAATTTTCATACTGACATCAAAACGTTTTTGATTGGCTTCTATAGCCACTGTTTTTTTAGCCGGTGCTGTTAAAAAAAATTGTAAAGCAGATTTTCCAGCCCCAGAGCCCAAATCATAAAAAACATCTTTCTCAGTGATTTCTATGCGTTCTAAAATCTTATTAAAACTGGGGTATAAAATTTCACCATAAGTTAAAAAAACTTTTTCTAATTGTGCGGTTTCTTTTTCACCAGGCTGGTAGCTGATAAAACCCGATAATCCCGTATAAAGCTCGCTAATATACGATTCACATATTTGATGATAGGAAAACGGTGTCGTTTCAATGAGGTCTGAAGGCGTACTTTCTTTTAAGGCACAACATTTTTTATACTTCTTCCCACTGCCACAAGAACAAGGATCATTCCGGCCTTGCTTCTCCCCGACCACTATAGGTCCCTGTGCTGCAGCCATTGCGGGCGTGTGCATTTTCTTTTTCTGCGCAGCCAAAGTCTTCATTTTTTCGATAATAGGAGCACGAGGCTCAAATTCTTTGTTATTCATTCGTTAAATACCTTATTAGTACGATGCACTATTTTGTCTCTATATTCATTATAATGCAAGTTTAGCAATTGTTATAAATCCCGCTATTAGAGTGCTTATTGTTGAATATGCACTTTTTTTACTTTATACTCAATTTTACACTGTCTTAGCCACGCCCCGGGGAGAAAAGATTTGCTCAGAAAAATAGGCATCACTACTTTTTGTATCACTTTAATCAATATTATATGCATGGCAACGGCTTTTTTTATTTTAAAAACCAAAAATCCTTACTTTTCTGTATCCCCTGATACATTTAAAGATATCCAAGTTCCCCTCCAATTAGGCCTTAATTTTTTGTTAATGGGTTTATTTTTGTTTATTTCGCTAACTTTATTTTTGCTAACCAAAAAGCTATCTCCTGATGAGCGTGCAAAAGCCTATTTCTATAGAGACTGGGGCATAGGCTTTTTAGGATTCTTCTTATGCATTGTTTTATTTATTATTATTCCTATTATTTTTAAAATGGCCTGGTCTGTATAATACTCGATACCCTTAATAACTTTGCTTCTAACTTAAGTTATATGATATGCTGCTTAATCAATCATTATGTTGTATGAGGATTATGATTATGAGTACATCACCTTTTATTTTTTCAAAATTTTTTAGATACTTAGCCTTAGCAATCCCCCTTTTTGCATTGGCACTGCCCGCAGAAGCCCGTTGGGCCACCCTGGAGGATGTGGATACCGTTGTAGAAAATGTTAAACACGAAATTTACGTTCGTAAAGATGGATCCTACACTCAAACCATTGAAAAAACCCAAGCTCCTTTAAAAGAGAGCGGAAAAGATAAATTGGTTCATTTGCCTCTGAATTATAATGCCTCTAGTTCAAGCTTAAAAATAATAGAAGCCAAAACAATCGATAAACACGGTAAGGCCTATGCTGTTGATCCTAAACATATGGAAGATAAACCTTTGGCCAGCAGTCCACAAGGCTTTGATCAAAACAATCAAATTTTAATTGCTTTCCCGAATGTTCATTTAGACTCCAAAGTGTTTCTTAAATACGAAGAAACCGTTCGTGAACCCGTAGCCCCAGGATTTTTTGCGATTGATTTGGTGTTTGCAGGCGAGTGCGAAAAATCAGGGACCATTCAGATCACTTCCGAATTACCGCTCTTTCTTAAAATCAATGATCCGGAAAATTTCTTAACGGTTAAAGAATCCAAAGCAGGTGATTTATATAAAATAAATGTAAAAATAAATAAACCTATTCTTAAATTACCCGTGGATGAAAATTATGCAGCCCCCTCTGGCAAGGCTTATCCTTGGATAACCCTTTCTACCATTAACACCTGGACACAATTTGGTGATTTATTTGTAGAGCGTTATGAAGCGGTTGCACATCAGCCTTTGCCTACTTTGTTTGAAAAAATCGCAGCTGAAGCCCAACAGAAAACTACGCTCACGGATAAAATTAACACTGTGACGATGCGTCTTGCAGAAAATATTTCTTATATGGGCGATTGGCGTTCTATCAAGGGCAGTTTTATCCCCCGTGATTTGGCTGAAATAGCCAAAACTAAAATGGGTGATTGTAAAGATTTTTCAGTTTCAACAACGGCTATCCTGAGAAAAATAGGGATTGATACGCATGTCTCTTTGGTCCATAGGGGGCCTGAACTGAAATCACCTAATGACTTGCCTTCTATTGTGTTTAATCACGCTTTTGTAAGAGTCCAAGCAGAAGGTAAAACTTTATGGATTGATCCTACTAATTTCTCAAGCTTTGCCCAAGGCTTGTATCCTGATATTGCTCAAAAGCGTGCTTTGGTGCTCAAGCCCAATGGCTGTGTGCTAGAAGAAACCCCAAGCATTGAAGCAAAGGATTCGGTGATCTCGCTTTTTAAGCAAATCATCTTACCTAAAACAGACAATGAACCTACGAAAATTTCGGTTAAGCTTTTGCTAAAAGGTGTTTCTGCCCTAGATTTAGCAGGGGCCGATTTACAAACCTCAAAAGACATTATTAATCGCTTCTTGATTAACGCGGTTACCAATGAAAGTCGTGCCATTGATTGGAAAATGGAGCCTTATAATTTAGGCTCACGGATCGTTAATGATTTAAATTTCCAATTTACTTTAACAGAACAACATTCTGAGACTAAAACCACTGCAGGGAAAGCTGTGTTATTAAGCTCTCAAAATTTAATTCCTAAATTATTAACCAAAACCAAAGGTCGTGTTACGGATTTACAATTTGATACTCCAGGTACTTACAAGCTGGAACAACTCTTGCCCAAAGTAAGCTTGGTGGGTGAAGAAAAAACCAGTTGCCAGGTAGATAGCCCTTGGTTCTTAGGCATCAGAACCATTCAAGATACACCACAGGGTATTCAAGTTCTAGAAGAATATGTGGTCAAAAAATCTAAAATCACACATTCTGAATTACAATCTAAAGAATATGCTGATTTTCAAACAAAGGTGTATTCTTGTTTTGGAGACACAGCGCTTGTTTATAAACATTGAGGACCTGCCATGCCCCTATTTCAACTAAAGGGGGGACTCTACCCCCTAACAGCCCTACAATTACTAGGCACGCAGTTAGAGCACTTTCAGGAACAGCTCAGCGCCAAAATTAATCAAGCACCCCAATTTTTCTATCATGCACCGGTGGTGATTGATTTGCATAAATTGGGAAGCTCTGAAGACTTAGATTTTCATATGCTAAAGCATATTTTAATGGCTCATCATTTAATCCCCATAGGGGTTAAAGGGGCAACATCCGAACAACACAGTGCTGCTATTGCCGCAGGCTTTGCTATTTTGCAAGATAACACCAGCAGCAAAACCGAAGCGCCGGCCCTGCCCACTGCTACACCAGAATTTGCCCCAGAACCTGCTGCATCAGAGCCTCTTGCCAGAAGCCTTAGCAAAGTTATTACAGAACCCGTGCGTTCTGGTCAACAAATATACGCGCAAGGAGGCGATCTCATTGTCTTGGGCCCTGTGAGTCATGGTGCAGAAGTATTGGCCGATGGACATATTCATGTTTATGGACCTTTAAGAGGGAGAGCCTTAGCAGGTATCAATGGCGATACGAAAGCACATATTTTTTGTCAAAGCTTAGAAGCTGAACTGATTTCGATTGCAGGGCAATATAAAATCTCTGAAGACTTCGAGAAAAGTGCTTGGCAGGTACCCGTTAACATTTTTTTAGAAGCTGAACATTTGCGTATTTGTACTTTTTAGTATAAACATATAGTATGATGAATGGTCACCTAAGGAAATAGTTATGTCAAAACAAAATGCAAAAGTAATCGTCGTCACCTCCGGAAAAGGCGGTGTAGGTAAAACCACCAGCAGTGCAGCCCTGGGTGCTGAGCTGGCACTTCGAGGTCATAAAACCGTTGTCGTGGATTTTGATATTGGGCTTCGTAATCTGGATTTAATCATGGGATGCGAACGGCGCGTTATTTATGATTTCGTCAATTTAATCCATGGCGATTCTAATTTACGCCAAACCCTTATTCAAGATAAGCGATCTGAAAATCTCTTTATTCTTCCAGCCTCTCAAACGCGGGACAAAGATGCTTTGACCGTTGAAGGGGTAGAAAAAGTACTAGAAGAATTAAAGCAAGAATTTAGCTTTATCATCTGCGATTCTCCAGCAGGTATTGAAAAAGGTGCACTGATGGCCTTGTATTTCGCAGATGAGGCTGTTATTGTCACCAACCCAGAAGTCTCTTCTGTGCGTGATTCTGATCGGATTATTGGTGTGCTCAACAGCCGTTCACGCAGAGCTGAAAATAATCTTGAAATTAAAAAACATTTACTGCTTACTCGTTATAGCGTCAGTCGTGTTTCGCGTGGCGAGATGTTAAGCGTTACAGACGTTCAAGACATACTAGCAATACCTTTGTTGGGTGTTATTCCCGAATCCCCAGCCGTTCTAAATGCTTCCAATAACGGTATACCTGTCACCTTAGATGCTCAAAGTGATGCCAAACGTGCCTATCAAGCCGCAGCCAGTCGTTTATTAGGGGAAGAAATTATTAAACCCACGGGTTGGAAATCTAAATTGTTAGGCGGCTTAAAACTCTTCAATAGGAGTCCGGCATGAATATTCTTCAACTATTAGGCCTTAGCAAAAAATCAGCCAGCATTGCCAAAGAGCGTTTACAAATTGTGGTTTCGCACCAACGTATGGACGGGGGTGATGTCGATTTTCTCCCTAAAATGCGGCATGAGCTTTTAGCCGTGATCTCTAAATATGTAAACATTAACCAAGAACAGATTAATGTTCAGTTACAGCGTAACGGTAATTGCTCTGTCTTGGAATTGAATATTATGTTGCCAACGCCTGTGTTGCAAAAAAATGGTTAAAAAATGAACAATTTTTGTTCACCCTTAGTAGCATATGGCTTTAAGGGTTTTTCCACCAGCTTATCCACAGATCTATCCCAGCTTTCAGTGGATAACTCGAGATAATCAACGTTTGGTTTTAAAAAATGCTTTAAGCTGTGCAGCACACAGCTCCTGCAATATGCCAGTTTTGCAACTTATCCTGTGATTCCACCGTGGATCAGCCAGAAGATCCCAAACACTGCCTACAGCACCCGTTTTGGGATCCGAAGCACCTATCACCAAGCGCGCTATTCTTGCATGGATCAGGGCACCTGCGCACATCACACAAGGCTCTAGAGTCACGTACAAAGTGGTATGCACTAAACGATAGTTTTTTAAATAACGCCCAGCCGCCCGTAAAGCTTCTATTTCAGCATGTGCACAGGGATCGTTTAAAGCAATGGGTTGGTTCCACCCTTCTCCAATAATCGTGTTATTGGCTACCAAAATTGCACCTACAGGCACTTCGCCTGTAGCTTCTGCACGCGCAGCACGCTTCAGTGCTTGTTGCATCCAATATTCATCGCTAAATTCAGTTTGGGCCGGGGTTTGTGTTATCATAATTCCAACAATAGTATCACAAAAGTATCCGATCTTGGGCCTAAAACATGCAGACTTCCGAAGACATCTTAAGCGTCACTCAGTTAAATAAAGCTAGCCAACTTCTTTTAGAAAGCCATTTTTCCAAAGTATGGGTCGAAGGTGAAATTTCAAATTTGGCTAAACCTACTTCTGGACATATTTATTTTTCTTTAAAAGATGCAAGTGCCCAAGTACGGTGTGCCATGTTTAGGTTTAAGAAAAGCAATTTAAATTTTGAACCCCAAAATGGTCTACTGGTGCATGTTCAAGCCAAAGTGAGTCTGTATCCTGATCGCGGTGATTATCAATTGATTGTCGAAGATATGAAACCTGCAGGCGATGGCCGTCTTCGGTTGCTTTATGAACAATTGCTCAAAAAATTGAGCACCGAAGGCTTATTCCAGGAAAAATGGAAAAAGCCCATTCCTGCTTTTCCTAAACACATCGGCGTTATTACCTCCCCAACAGGTGCTGCCATCCGTGATATTTTAAGTGTATTAAAACGACGTTTTCCGGGCATCCCTGTCACCCTATTCCCCACCAAAGTTCAAGGTGCTGAAGCCGCAGCTGAAATTGTGCATGCTTTAAAAATCGCAGAAGCCTATGCACAAAACGATGTTTTAATTGTGGGACGTGGGGGAGGTAGTATTGAAGATCTATGGCCCTTTAATGAAGAAACCGTCGCACGTGCTATTTTTGCTTGCCCTATTCCCATCATATCAGCAGTAGGACATGAAATTGATTTTACCATTGCCGATCTCGTGGCGGATCTGCGCGCCCCAACACCCTCTGCAGCAGCAGAACTTGTAAGCCCGCACAGAGAAGAACTATTAAAACGCTTAACACAAATCGAAGCACAGCTGGCTTTGAAAATGGCCAATACTGTGCAATATTATGCTCAAAAAGTAGATTGGCTGCAAAAACGTTTAAGACACCCCAAACAAACCCTGCAAAGCCTATTACAACGCTTATCACATTTGCAATCAAGACTTGCATCTTGTGTACAACAGCTGATTAAAAATAAACAATTTAAGTTTATTACCCTTACCCGTACCTTAGAAACCCTAAGCCCTTTATCAACTCTCAATCGTGGCTATGCCATTGTCTCTAACACCGAGCAAAACATTATTAAATCTGTTCAAGATCTACAACCCGAAGATAAACTACAAATACGCTTTGTAGATGGCACCTGGCAATGTGTTGCTCTGAGCTTGGCAGAATAGGGCGAAAAATCCCCCCGCCACCTGCGGTGTCGACCCCCTTTTGCAAAAGTGGGTAATGGCATTTCTGTTGCGCTTCGCTTACAGAAATGAACTGTTTTTGTTTTTTTATTAACATACTCTTCACAATTGAAGATGCGATTATACCTATGGGAACCACTCTAAAGGATAAATTGATAGGATTTTATAAAAAAGGGCGGATCTGATCCGCCCTGGAGATAGAGTTTAGAATCTTACGCCGGCTCTAAAGGCGATGATATCCAATTTACGCTCTACTGTATTAGGCACAATATTTTGTGAAAGTGCTGAAGCGGCACCTGGATGAATATCAGCTCTGATATAATTCAATGTTAAGCGAACATTTTGACTAATAAACCAGTTGATACCCACTGTTACATTGTGTTCAGATCCACCGAGCACATTTTTGCTATTTAAGTTGATGTAATCATAGCGTGCTGCCAATTCTACTGCACCAAAAACACAATCAGGTACAATAGAGCAGAAATTACCAGAATCCACATCATAGCCTAAACGTTCGCCAGTTAGCATATACCGTGCTTGCATATTCCAGCCATTAAAATTTAAGGCACCTAATGGATCGCCTACACGATGTGCGTACACATCGGTATATTCACCATTAATAATCACAGGCCCCCATTGACGAGCTGCTTCAACGTTGAATTGTCGCACATAATTAAGGCGTAGCAACCTTGTATCCACCAAGCGAGCTGTTGTAGAATCTAGGCCAGCTAATCTAGAGCGTCCTCTAGCCCCTGGGTAAGCGCCAACAAAACGTCCAACATAAATAGGTGTTCCACGAAGGCTAGAAGGTTTTTCTTGCCACATGGCAGAAACCCCAAAGTGATACACATCACATTCCGTATGTAAAGGCGAGTACGTTAATCGAGCTGTGCTTGTCCAATAATCGCGCTTAAGGTACAAGTTGCTGCCAAAAAATTCAGAATTGTCAAACATGGCAGGATTAAAGGAATTTTCCTCGGGGCCAGGTTGAAAAGCGGTGACCAAAAATGATCCATCACACCAACCATACTGTCCCATCACCCCTAAGCCTGAACCTGGATTGAAAGTAACAGCGGCTAAGTTTCTTTCCATAAAGGGTACCCAGCTTAAACTGTTTGAACTATCAAAGCCAAAAAACTGCCCAGGGACATTACCAACGGATAATTTAAGCTTTTCACAAATGTTAGTGGGAGAGTAGCTTAAATAAGTATCATCAAAAATGACTCTTCTACCTACCGTTATAAATGAAAGCACATAAGACCACTGCGGACCTATACCCCCTGCTAAACCCAAAACAATGCCACGGCTGTTAGCGCTACTGGGGAAACCACGACGGGTTGGAACAGCTAACTCTGGCGCTTTGTCTCTACGGTTACCCATAAAATACGCATAATCATAACCTGCTTGACCACCTACAGCCATCCAGTAGCTGGGATCTTTGGCGTATTTCACCATTAAACCGCCTTTAGTATGAAGAAGGCATTCATCTGCGGTAAATTCACCTGCTATTGCAGAACCACTGGTAATCCCTAAACCTAATAATGCAATTAGCATCGCTTTTGCAGTGTTTTTTAGCCCTTTGAACATTAACCAACTCTCCTAGAAAAAAACAAAGATACATGTCAAAGACCACATGCATCTACACAATCCCAACTATTAGAACGCCATACAGTAGTCGTTGTCAAGCATTTTTTGTGCTGAACTACTTGTTAAAAATCTAGTTCTGCCATACTATTGAATAATATGGGGAGCTCTGATGCATATGGGTTCTTAGCCAACCAACTTTTACAGGAGAATAGCATGTCATCAAAGTGTTCTGGATTTTTTTCACTTCCAATGATTTTACTGTTGGTACTTATTTATTTTTTTAGAGTAGAACTTTATATGTCTGGTGTACGCGCTGCGACTTTAATTTCTCCCAATCCTGCCTGGGATAGCAAATTAGGCGATTACTACAAAGAATTGTCAGAAAAAAGTGCTGCTTTGTCTCAACAATTTTATGAGACTGCTGCAAAAGACAAAACAGCGGTTGTAAAAACAAAAGAAGAAGCAACTGAAACGCACACTGCCCCTAAAGAAGTACACAAAACCAAATAACCATTCAAAATCCTAAGGATGGGAAGAAGGGCGAACATAAGTTCGCCTTTTTTTATTTTTTTGCATTGGATTCAAATACTCAACAGAAGCATAAGCGCCTATTAATAATCCCATGGCTAATAAAAAGCCTATCAAAGTCCATTCCGGCTTGAATACTACCGCTAATACTATGCTACCCAATAATGTATTCAAGCCTATTACACACAATAAAACCTGTTGATGTGTAAAACCCGCTTGATGTAATCGTTGATACGCGTGAGAACGGTGTGCTTCAGTCCATGCCTGCTTATAATACATGCGTCTTAATAAAGTGATAGTCGCATCGAACCCAAATAAGCCATATAAAATAACCCATAGTATAAAAGGTATACCATACATCCAAGCACTTACCCAGGCAAAAGCACCAATCAAAAATCCTAAAGGATAACTCCCTACTCCACCCATAAATATAGAAGCTTTAGGCCAATTGAGAGTTAAAAACCCTAATACACCACAAACCATGGACCAGGCAATCAAAGCCAATGAAGTGTGTCCATAATGCCAACAGACAAAACCACCTATGCCTAACACAAAGATGGCTTCTACTGCGGCAATACCATCTAAGCCATCCATAAAATTAAATAAATTAATTGACCAGACTAAGGTAATCAATAATATCGGCATGCCAATTATCACCCACACCCATCCAGGAAAGACCGAGTACAAACTAACACTCAAGCAAAAGCCTGCAACCAAACATTGTATTAAAAAACGAAATTTAGAAGAAATAACATGGGTATCATCCCATGCACCTAAAAGAGCAAGTATGAAGGCACCTGGTAAAAATAAAAAAATCTCAGTAAGACTCCAGATACCGAATCCATACCCAAGCATTTGCACAAGCACCCATAGTGCCATAAACACGATGCCACCGCCTTTAGGGGTAGGGATAACATGAGATGAACGGTAATTGGGAATATCAAGCAAGCCTTTGGAAAGCGCCAGATCTCTGAACTTGCGCGTTCCATAAGCTGAAGCAATAAATAATGCGAAGGCTGCAATTAAGAATAAGATCATGCTTAACAAGCACCAGGACTAGCAACAATACTTTTTATTTCTTGATAAAAATTCTTCGTGGGTGCCCACGCTAATTCACTTTTGATTAAATCAGCAGAATAATATTCAGTCCCTAATAATTTATCTACTACGCGTGCATATCGTTTAGAAACACGAGCAGGAAACTCCAATAATCCTCTAGGAATGGCCCATTTCCGAGCAGATAATCCCAAAGCTTCTCGAATGGCATCATATATTCTTCGGGAAGAATAATGCACTCCGTCTGTCACAGTATAAATTTTTCGATTGGCTAAAGGATGAGTGGCACACATGATAGCCGCTAAGACCACATCGTTTACCGACACCATCGAGCGTTTATTTTGAGTCTCAGGGATTGGTGGAAACCAGCCATTTTTGATGGCTTTTATCATACTGCACAAATTACCCGGAA
The DNA here is from genome assembly GCA_945956915.1 of uncultured Francisellaceae bacterium. Classification (GTDB taxonomy): domain Bacteria; phylum Pseudomonadota; class Gammaproteobacteria; order UBA6186; family Azoamicaceae; genus CAMFJH01. Next base: position 12,655 of record CAMFJH010000005.1, read on the forward strand.
GACCTGGGCCATAAACTAAGGGTGGCCTAATGATACTGATATGAATGCCCAGTTCTAAACCTAATGCTAATAAACGTTTTTCTGCCTCACGTTTAGCAACACCATAGGAATTTTCGGCTCTTTCTGCTGCAACAGAGCTACAATAAACAATATGCTTTACTTGATTTTGTGCTGCTAAACGACACAAGGCAATAGGCACCTCACAATTGACTTCCCTATGCTGTTGCAATGTGGTTTTACGCACATGGGCCAGGCCTGCAAAATAAAACAGGGTATCAATATCTTTAAAAATGGATTTCGTAATAGAATTTTGAGCATTCAATAAGGTCCAATCTTCGCAGACAATCGATTCATCCCAAGGTCCGCCTTGTGCACTGCGCAATAATGCTCGAATCTTGATTTTTTTTTGTTGCAATTGCTTACACAACTCACGCCCAATAAAGCCGGAAGCACCTGTTACCAAACAATTGGATAACAATTCTGTCATTTCACTATTTCCTTTAAATTTTACAAATCCTGCGCACCGTAGAACACATCGCTATTATTGAAAATCGAAACCATACCGCCACAGCAACAAACCACATCAAAACAGCAGGATATTTTTCTTTAAAAAATTTTCTGTAAAAACGCATCATGCCCTTATGTTTATTCCATTCTACAAAAACAGGACGAGACGCGCTACAAGCCCCTTTTTGATGTACGATAACGGCATCGGGTACAAATAAAATACGCCAATTTTGTAAACCAAAGCGCATACACCAATCTAAATCTTCACAGTGTAAAAAATACCCTTCATCCCAAAGACCCACAGCTTGAACAGCTTCTCGCCGAACTAACATACAGGCACCCGAAATGGCTTCTACTTCTGTGGGTTTAGTAGGTATGGGTTGTTTATGCAAATGGAAATCAAAGAACAGTTTAGGAAAAAGCTTAGAAAATTTGATAAGCCCAAAAGCCCGTACAAATGCACGCCAAGGTGTGGGTATTGCACGTCGGCCTCCACCTTGTTCCCGCCCGTCTGGAAAAGTTAATAATCCACCCACCATTCCGATTTTTGGATTGTATTCCAATACTTTCAGCATGCGCGTAAGTGCACCTGCTTGTAATACACAATCTGGGTTTAAAAATAAAACATAAGGCTTTACGGCCAGTCCAAAACCTATATTACAGCCAGCAGAAAAGCCTAAATTTTTGCCTACATAATGCACTAATAATTTAGGTTCATTTGGAAAAGCAGCTTCTAATAATGCCATGCTATTATCGTGAGAATCATTGTCTACAACGATCACTTCTGCAGCCTGTGCAAGGCTTGCATGCACGCCATCCAGCAAAAAGCGCCCAGCATTATAATTGACAATGATAATAGATATATTGGTTATCACCCGTATTCCTAATAAAGCAAATATAAAAAACATGCTAACATATTAATGGATTTTTTAATATCGAGAACGAAAAATTGAGTCAAATAACTTTATTTTCTGGGGGCGCTAACCCCGCACTTGCTAACAGCGTTGCCAATTACTTGAAAATAGACTTAGGCAAAGCCCTTGTCACTCAATTTTCGGATGGTGAAACCCGTGTTGAAATTTTAGAAAATATTCGTGGCAAAGATGTATTTATTCTTCAATCGATCTCCAAGCCATCCAATGATCATTTAATGGAAATTTTATTGCTGGTGGATGCAGCCCATCGAGCCTCTGCTTGTCGCATCACTGCTGTTATCCCCTACTTTGGTTATGCACGACAAGACTGTCGTCTTCGTTCTGCTCGAGTGCCTATCAGTGCTAAGATAATAGCTGATCTACTCGAAACAGTCGGAGTTGACCATGTACTCACTGTGGATTTACATTCTGCACAAATACAAGGCTTTTTTTCCATTCCAGTGGATAACCTCTATGCTTCAAAAGTGTTGATTGAAGATATGCTACAAAAAAACCACCAAAATCCACTGATTGTTTCTCCTGATGTGGGCGGTGTGGTTCGTGCACGCGCTTTTGCAAAACACTTAAACGAGGTCGAACTTGCCATTATAGATAAACGACGTCCTCAACCAAATGAATCCATGGTTATGAATATTATTGGAGATGTACAAAATCGTCATTGCTTAATCGTTGATGACTTAGTAGACACAGCCAATACCATTTGTCTAGCTGCTACTGCTTTAAAAGAGAAAGGGGCAAAAACAGTCAGTGCCTATTGCACACATCCAGTTTTTTCTGGCAAAGCCATAGAGAATATTATGAATTCTACATTAGATGAAATGGTGGTCACCGATACCATTTCTTTAACAAAACAAGCCATCTCATGTTCCAAAATCCGCCAATTGACCATTGCCTCCCTGCTTGCAGAATCTATTCATCGATCACATTCAGACATTTCAATCAGCTCAATGTTTGATTGAATCTTATCCATAACCTATAATATAAGCTAACACGACTGAGCACGAAAACGATAACCAAATATTTAAAATGAAACACGAAACCCAATTGCAAAAAGCTGCCACCCCCCCTACAGCAAGAAATTTTAGAAATTGCTTTGTAAAAAAATATTGAATCATAATGTTGCCTGTTTTGCCATATTTCTACCAAACTCGATACTTTCTGAGATGCCTCTGTCTTCCGGATAATAATAGGAAGTATCCGCCACCCATAACCCTTCAATGGGTAAATTCATGGAAGGCAATCGAGCTAAATAACCAGGATCACAAATGGGTTGTGCATACCCATAACGATTTGCACGCAATTCAATAAAATCGTCACTTTGCAATTCTGGATTAGTTTTTTGCAAGTAACGCCGAACTTTATTGATAAATACAGCATCAGTTTCAGAAAATTTTGGATGTTCGCGAGGCACATAAAAAGGAACACAAACGATATGCTGATCCAAAATACGTAAGTTCGTGTATTCCACCAAACCGGGAATATCCATCTCAGGATCATTGATGTTCATCCAAAAATTTTCAGATACTTTTTTTCGTAACTTAACAATCACACAAACCACTGCAATATTTTTTACAGATTGAAATGTACGCAAAATATCTAAAGGCAAATCAGGTATTAATTTAGAAACAAAGGGCAAGGGTATTGTACAAATCACTTTTCTGAAAGCTTCAGTTTTTCCACACACTTCTGGGCGCATCACTTGTATAATACCCACGCCCATGAATTTTTTCTTTTTCACTGATTAACTTTAACCCTAATTCTGCATATCGCTTCACAAACGCAAGCGATAAAAATAAGAACACAGAAAAAGCCAGGATTTACTTGCCATGCCAACAAAAGCTATTCGCAAGTAAAACAAGAATTAAAACCAATCTCATCCAAATGGGCACGCTACCCGAAGCAAGTGGACGTTTAGATTTTCGAGGATGTGCTCTATCATTCTCCAAATTTACAATATCATTAACAATATAAACGGAAGAAGCACATAAGCTAAATGAATAAAAGGCTAAGAAAAGAGTCTACCAACTGTGGAGATCGTCCAGTTGATGTGCAGCAAATGGAACAAACAAAAGTATGTTCTTTAACCATTGATGCGTACGCAACATTCTTAGCCAAGTTATCGTACCTAATGAAGGTCTAATCAGTATCTGTTCTATTTTGCAATACTCCCCCAGTGATTTCTGAAAACAGATTATCGATTATTGAGCATTTAAAATGTTTATTACCCTATCTTGTTGGTTTTCTGTTAAACCCACCCAAAGTGGTAGCCGTATTAAGCGTTCTGACTGCATATTCGTAATGTCCATGTTTCCATGAACCCGACCATAACGTTCTCCAGCCGGAGACGAGTGTAAAGGTACATAATGAAAAACAGCACCAATTTCATTTCTTTTAAATTCATCCAATACTTTTTGTCTATTAAGTTCAGGCGCCAAAAGCACATAATACATGTGAGCATTATGCTGACAATCTTCAGGAATAATAGGTCGACGAAGCATACCTTTGGCTTCTAGCGGTTCTAGTAATTCATGGTAATATTGCCAACTTATCAAACGCTTTTGTGTAATGCAATCGGCTTCTTCAAGCTGAGCCCATAAGAAAGCTGCAATGAGCTCGCCCGGTAAGAACGAGGAACCCGCCTCTTGCCAGGTATATTTATCAACTTGGCCTCTAAAGAATCGACTACGGTCGGTTCCTTTTTCTCGGATAATTTCTGCATTTAAAGTGAAAGTAGGATCATTGACAAGCAATGCTCCCCCTTCACCTGCAATCACATTTTTGGTCTCATGGAAACTATAAGCACCCAGATCACCAATACTCCCTAAGGCACGACCTTTATAACTTGCCATCACACCTTGGGCCGCATCTTCTATGACCGCTATTTGATATCGCTTAGCAATCGTCATGATGTTATCCATTTCGCAGCCAACACCTGCATAATGGACGGGAACAATCCCACGTGTTCGATCACTAATCGCCTCTTCAATTAAGCGTTCATCTAGGTTCAGAGTATCTTCTCGAATATCCACAAAAACAGGTACAGCCCCTCTCAATACAAAAGCATTTGCAGTGGATACAAAGGTATAAGATGGCATAATAAGCTCATCACCTGGTTGAATATTCAGTAATAACGCTGCCATTTCAAGCGCTGCAGTACAAGAGTGTGTTAATAAGGCTTTATTGCATTTTGAACGTTCTTCTAACCACCGATGACAGCGTTTGGTAAATGGACCATCACCTGCTAAACGCCCATGAAAATGAGATTCGGCAATATAATACAGTTCCTTACCTGTCATATAGGGCCAATTAAAAGGAATAGCTTTATCATTCATTTTTTCACTCCATTTATGACCTTTTCTTTGTTACTTGCTTTATATTTTCTTGGCAATCACAAGCCACGAGCCGCCCACGGGAAAATTCACACCCATTTTAATCAAACTCGCTTCCACACTTAATAAATAAAAAATTAATCGATTAACCCAGGCGTTAATCTGCAATTTAGTTTTTTTCATTCTATACTCCAAGAAGTATTCTGCTCTCTAAAAACAAAATATTTACAAGCTACAAAGAGAAAACCCGCGACAGTGATAATGGCAATCGCCTGAACCACTTGATGATTATATTGAAAATTATCTACCAGAATCAGCAAAATAACTAGATTAATACAATAACCGCATAATTGTGCAAACATATAGCGAGCACCCGTATTCCATAAATTTTCCTTATGTTTAAACGTTAATTTGCAATTCCCAAAAAACCCAATTACAGCAATCGTACCATATACCAGAGTCATGGTGATTTTTGGGGATATCCCGAAAAAAGTAAGTAACAAATAGATCGTATAACCCATACCATTATTGATGATCCCAATCAGCCCATAATTGAATAGTTGCCTCATTTTCTCATCCAATGAAAGCTCATCTCTGGAGGTGAAAAATGAAAATGAAGCTTTGAGTATAAATTTAAAACAGGAACATTACGTGCGGAAATCGTCGTATTAATAGCCATATGTCCATGCAAACGATGGTACTGAATCATGGCAAGCCATGTCCTATAACCATATCCTTTACCATGGAACAAGGGTGAAATAGCTGTAAGATGCCAATACGCTGAACCATTCTCTTGAATTTCAATAATAAAAAAACCAATCAATAGATCTTTGTCAAGAATTTTTAACAATTGTTGCTTTGGGTGCCCTAATACATTAGAAACCCAACGCTTATATCGTAGATCGCTACAATGAGAGTCTAAGCGGGGATCCACATAGAAACGTTCGTACCGAAAAGCCGACATCGCAATCTTGTTAATAGCCAACAAATCACTTTCCTCTGCAGGCCTAATAGTTAAGCCTTGCTCTTCAAGCGTAAATCGATGAAGATTCTCTACCTTAGGATGTAACACCATTTCAATAAAGCGAAATCCTTTTTCTTCTAAAAACATGGATTCCACTAATTGATCTTCGGATAAGCGACAACTCACCAGATCACAGCTCTGAAGATTCCGCCAGGATTCAAAGTCTTTAAACTGTAGAACAGATTGTTTTGGATCTGAAATGTGTATAGAATCAATCTGTGCTACCGGAAATTGAAAAACTTCTGTATCCCATGGCACTATTGTGGCATCCAGTAACAGATCTTGGCTTTTAATGGATATCCGATCATTTACTACTACCATATTATCCTTTCCTCCCTATAATTTCTCGCAACAAATATGGTGGACGTTCCATAGTACGTTGATGCATTCTACCTAAATATTCTCCAATAATACCTAAGGCTAGTAATTGAGCACCTGAAAAAATGGCAATAATCGAAGCTAAAAAGGGAAAACCAGCGACCTGCTGATCGTTGAAAAAATATCCTAAAAGCACATACGCTAAAACACCGACTCCAAATAGAGCACAAAGCATACCCAGTATCGTGGCTATCTTCAAAGGTATTGTAGAGAAGCCTGTCATCATATTGATGGCGTGCCTTAAAAGTTGTCGCGCAGTATAACCGGATTTTCCGTATTGACGAGCATTACGCTGTACAAAACAAACCCCAAACCGCATTGTTGCCCAAGTCAATAGCACATCGATATTCACAGTTGGGCTACGGTAATCGATAAAAGCCTCTCGCAATTCAGTTCGAAATACCCGCAAAGCACTGATGTACCGCGCAGTCTCTGCACCCATAGCGTTTTGTAATGCTATTTTGGTTATTTTTGAGGCTAGATTTCGAAAAAAACCGTGTTTTTCAGATTCAGGTGCGCCATAAACCACATCATAACCTTCATTAATTTTTGAAAATAATTTAGGCAATTCTTCGGGAAGGTGCTGTAAATCATCATCTATGGTTACAATCCAATCCCCTGTTGCCGCACGAATACCCGCTAGTAACGCATTATGCTGCCCATAATTACGGCTCATTCGTAAACCATGTACACGCACATCTTGATCCGTTAATCGCTTAATAATTTCCCAAGCATTATCACCGCCACAATCTTCTACAAATATAATATCGAAGCTAATACCTTGCGCTACAAATACGGATACCAATCTTTGATAGAGCGCTTCTAAACTAGTAGTCGAACGATAAACCGGAATAACAACGGTAACTCCAATTTTATTTTCTATAGCAGACATGATAATTTGGCCCTACAACGCTTAAGTAATCGATAAATACCATTTCTAGCTATCTTAGCTAAACCTAATTGTTTTTTCATCCAAAAAACAGATTCATCTAATTCAATGCTAAAGGCTTCTGATAAAGTTGGCACAGACAAAGCTTGTTCTGAGCCTTTTAAGATGTTAGTGAGTATTTCTGGACGATGAAAAGCTTCGTATTGTTCTCGAGCCAATCGCCCATGCTCGCTCAGCATTGCTGGAGATATTTTAGAGCAAATGGATAATAATTCTTCCGAGTACCGCCAATTTAAAACACCAGGATAAGCCAATTCAATTCCACTGAGTACACGTGAGAATATATGCCTATGTAGTATAACCGGCACCCCAGCCCCCATCACTTCAATTAAAGTTAAGCCTGCACCATAAGGAAAAGAAGCAATGTAAAGATCTACCTGCAAATCACTTAAAACTTGCCAAACACTTGGGACCCATGGTATGTAAACAAATCTATCTAGTGCAATGCCTTTTGACTTTAACCCACGTCGTATCTTAAAAAGTGCCCAAGGTGTTAATTTACCGATATGAATATGTCTACCCCCTGTTGTCTTCAAAAGCACAGGCAAGATCTCTAGGTAACTCACCATATAGGGAATTTCAATCTTATTTCCTCTAGCTACTGTACATGTTCTAAGTATTCCATCTTGCATAAAAGTCTTATCTACAAGCCGATTACTTCTATCTTCTGCCGTAAATGGAATATAATCATTATTAATTTTCAGTGTATTACGACAATAATGATATCCCACAGGATGCGGATCAATGTGCTCCAAATACGATAAATAAACGCCTAAGCACAAATGATGATCACCATGATGATAAAAAGCACCTTTGAATCCCATATCAGGTTGAAGTGATGCCACAGCAACGCTGTCTTGATGGTGATTAAATAAATAAACTTTGAGTGGATCTATTTCAATAAGGCGTTGCTGCAACCAACTGAGCTTCTTCTGGTAATTTCCTCGCGCTGATAGCTCTAAGCTAAGATTAGCAGTGCCCAATGCCTGCATCAGATAGCTAGGATCAGATTTTCCATCCAACTCGGTAGATAATATGATATGTTGCCCTTCTGGTCGAGCTCTAATAAAATCTTGAATAATGCGAGTATGACCGCCAGAATTTTGCAATTTGCTGACAATATAAACAAAAAATGAATTAGGCTTTTGGCTAGGCTTAGGGATTATTTTTTGTGAGCGAATCTTTGTAAAATTTATTTTTCCAATATCTTGACAAAACGCATCTAGGTCTTTTGAACCGAAAATTTGCGCAGTACACAAGGGCTCGGTAATAATACGCTCTACACAATCGTGAATACACCGCAAAGCTTGATCCAAATTTTCCTTCTCAATTAAATGGGCAATATTTTGCTTCAAGCTATGCATCGAATTATATTTTTTCATTATGCAGTGACAGCAGTTGTCTGAAAACTCAGCAAAAGATTGGCAACATGCTCTATTTCTTCTATTGTCATTGTAGGGCAAATTGGCAAGCTTAGGATTTCCTTAGCACATAATTCTGAGAGTGGCAACTCCAGCTTATGAAATTCGCTGTAACAAGCTTGTTGGTGCGGCGGTATTGGATAGTGAATGGGCGTTGAGATCCCATGCTGGGCTAAAAATAGTTTAAGTGCATCTCTTTGCTGTGTACGAATCACATATTGGTGCCACACGGGTTCTGAATATTCTGGCACGCTGGGTAAAACATAATTTGAATCTTTCAACAAGCGCGAATATTGATCAGCAACACTTCTTCGAGCACGGTTCCAGCCATCCAACATGCCCAATTTTACTCTCAAAAAGGCTGCCTGCATTTCATCCAGCCGAGAATTATAACCCAACAGTTCATGCTGATATTTAATCGTTGAGCCATAATTGCGTAAAAGTCTTACCTTAGTTGCGATTGCATCGTCATTTGTCAAAACTGCGCCACCATCTCCAAAAGCACCTAAATTTTTGCCTGGGTAGAAACTTGTGCCAGCGGCATGTCCTAAAGATCCGGCATACCGTTTTTTATATCGTGCACCTTGGGCTTGAGCTGCATCTTCGATCACTATTAAGCCATATTCAGCAGCCAAAGCATTAATGGGGTCCATATCTGCTGATTGACCATACAAATGCACTGGCATAATCGCTCGAGTACGGGGGGTAATACTTGCAGCAATCAAGTTAGGATCGATATTGTAAGTACCAAGGCTGAACTCTACCGGCACAGGAATTGCACCACATTCAGTCACCGCTAACCAAGTTGCAACAAAGGTATTAGAAGGCACGATGACTTCGTCGCCAGTACCAATGCCATAAGCACGTAACAACAAGTGCAACGCTTCTAATCCATTAGCCACACCGATGCAGTGTTTTACTGTAGAGTAAGCTGCAAATTCAGCTTCAAAAGCTTCTAATTCTGGCCCCATGATAAACCAGCCAGAATCCATGACTCTGTGATAAGCAGCATCCAATTGCTTGCGAATAGATTGATTGGCACGATTAAAATCCAGAAACGGAGTGAGATTCATGGCATTCTCCCAAGGGCATCACAAACAAATTGATCATAATCTCGATAATAGTCATTCTCGTCATAATACTCAGAAGCTAATACCAAACAGACAGCACCTGAGGAAAAATTGTTAATTTCTCTCCAAATCATCGGGCATATAGAAAGACCCGCATAACCACGATTTAAATGAACTGTTTTTTTTGAAAAACCATCATCTAAGTGAATATCGAATGAACCTGCAAGCGCGATGATTAACTGAGAAAGCGCTTTGTGGGCATGCCCCCCACGATCAGCACCACCTGGGACGTCGTACAAATAATACACGCGACGAATATCAAAGGAAACATGCCGACAAGACTCAATAAATGTTAGATTACCGCGTGCATCCATAATACGAGGCAATTCAAGTAACTGACAATTATCAAGCCTAGGCTGTTGTGTGATCAGGGATTTCATGCTGCCAATATAGCCTTAAATAGAGTGATAATCTCATAAAATCACTATTTTGTCAACAAGAAACCACCTAAAAAGTTAACTGACTTTTTCCTGGCAGAGCTTAACCGACTCCATGCAATGCTTCCCAGTATGATAGATGTAAAGACCGAAAATATTTTCATGGCATAGAAGTAACGAGTCTCAAAATGAACTAATGTAAAAATCACAAAAAAGCAAGCATAAAATGAAGTACAAATCCACACATAGATAAGCGCATCCGGATGACGACGGATGTACCATAGTAATGGAAAAGTGATTAATACAAAAACCAAATACAGTGTGTTCCATAAAATATCAAAAAAACTAGGGCGATAATAGACCGAAGCATAATCTTTTAAGGATGCAAACCAATAAGCGAGGCTTATATGAATCTTCTGTTTATACCACTCTCCAATATGGCTAAAGAACACTCGATAAAATGCTTTTTTACTCGGTTTTCCACAATATGCCGGTTCCAATTTACATGCCAAATTCCCTCCTCCAGATACTATAAATCCTGCAGAACCACTTAATTGCGCATCCGTTTTAGAAGCATTCTCATAGACTAAATTGGAGGTATACACCCACGAAAAAGTTTTTGTATCTTTAAAGTTATGAATGCGCCATGGCATCATTATAATATGGGCTGTCAATATAACAAGAAATATTGTTTTCATGAGTACTTTTTTTTGTAAAATATTTACCTTACTGTGCCTAATTTTTTTAACAAAAATCAATACGTACATAAAAATAGCAATCATTGTCAAAAAATTTACTAACACCTCAAACTGAGAACGAAAATAAGCAGAGCAGGCCAACAATATTCCTGCCCATATAGCTTGTGCCAAAGAGTTATTTTTAAAAGATAGCAATGTTAATAATATTGCATTCAGAAAAAAAACAATAGAAAACCCTTCTCCTAAAACAATTGCACCAGGTTCAAGTAAGAAAAATCTTATTAGGGGAAAACAAAAAAATAAAAACGGTAATAAAGAAGCTGCGATTATCGGGAGTATCGTCAACAAATAAATCCTACAAAGCATAAGTAAAAATGCTAAAAAAAATGAATTAAGCACAATTAAAATAAAAATAAATGGGGCATTCAATCCAAAACATTTAATGATCATGCTTTCTAAATACATAAAGCCAGGAGGCCATAAATGTATAAGCCAATAATTTTCTTTTTGGAACCACCCCGCATGATACACATCGGTTGCACCTAGCGCAAAATGATAACCATCGCCCATTTGTTGCACAAAATCAGATTGCATAAAATCCAAGATATTTATCCACAAACTAGGGTGTATAAATGTCTCTCGAACAAAACAACCTATGTACATTGCAACTAAGAAACATAACAAAAAATAAGTTATATTATTCCTATTCGTTAACATGATTTTTCTACCGATTTATGTCCCTGCATACACACTAAAAATATGCTTGAACAGAGATCTGGATATTGATGACCTAACATATAACAAGCATCTAAATACTCTTTTGAAATAATATCTGTTTTCAATAACCGATCCCATTGAAAGTTAGCTAACGCTTTAAAAAACACACCAGAACGATGAATCACCCGCAATCCTGCTGCCACAACATCCCGTTCTAAGGTATCCAAAGAATACGTAATTCGATGCCCATGTTCCGCTTCAGCTGGTGTCACTGCAGCATTATGCGTAATCAAACCCATTTTTACTGCAATTTGTCTGGAAGGAGCATTGGCATTGGGACAAACCAATAAAAGTACACCTTCTTGAGCCAACCATTCCTCATTAATTCGCTTCAAAAGCGATACGGGATCATCAAGATGTTCAAGTACATGCGTAAGTACAATATTGTCATAACGCTTTGGTAAAACAGCATTTTCAAATAAAACATTAATGAATTTTACTGAATTTCCCAGTTTTGCCTTGGCTTCCTCAATAGCAGTGCTAGAAGCCTCTATGCAAGTGATTTCTGTAAAATAATCCAAAAAACGTCTTGTAAAATCCCCTTTGAAACTTCCAAGTTCGAGTAAGCTACCAGGCCTAAAGAAAGGAACAAAAGACTTTATCATAAAAGGATGCATCACATCAAAATCAAATGAGTATCCATACTTACGTCCATTTTCTTTATTCTCTGAATCAATAAATTCTTCGTTAAAATTCCTTAGTTTTTTCATATTTTATCTCTTTAAAAATTAATTATTTTCCAGCACTGCAAGACCGAAACCATAACGTCCAAATGCATTACCATTGTATAACAAATATACCTTTCCATCACATTTAAACAAATGGGGATAGCATTGCATTTCAGCATCCCAACCATTTGAAGAAACATCTATACCTGCCAATGTATCATTACGTACCCAGTTTTCCAAGTCATTTGAATAAGCATAACCTAGTCTGTAAGCTCGACTGCTATTTTCACGAAAACCATATGCATGGCGATAACAAAAATACATATGATATATACCATCGATACAGATGACAGTAGGTAAAGCCTGACACTCATCATGATTCAAGCGGTCACTAATAATCTGTCGTCCATTACGCTTCCAGTTAATTCCATCGGATGAGGTTGCATGAGCGATTTTGTACACGCGATCGGGCTGTTCTGTTTCATTAAATTTTTGCCACTTGGTGCCGAAAATGTACCACATATGGTAGACATTATCGTAACATTGTACAAATGCATCTCCTACTAAAAATGGCTCGTGCAGTGTCGCAGACAGGATAGGACCGATACCATATCTCTGAAAAGTTTCACCACCATCGCGACTTACTGCTAACCCAATAGAAGCATCTGCTGAAACAGAAATTTTACGATTCCAACCAGTAGTGTATGCAAGCACTTGGTCCTGATCATGCAGAATATTTATAGGAAAAATACCATGTTCGTCAAAACACCCCACTCCACCCAAAGGTAACACTGGTTGCGTAGAAACGCTAAGTAAACAATTCATGTCACGTGAAAAATCCACATAGGCTACGTGACTTAAATATTTGCCTATTTTGTCACGCTCTCGTGTAGAGAAATATATACGCACACGGTCTTCTAAAATTAATGTTTGCGGTGATTGAGCAAACTCCACACAACGATTCGGTAGTGTATGCATAGTCGGATCAAATAGCTTGCCCAGTTTTCTCCACTTCATATTTTCCTCAAACCTCTTCTGCTTCTAATATCGCTAGGCCAAATCCAGCGTATCCCATGCCGTTCCCTTGATACAGCATATAAGTGGCACCGTCCAGTTCAAAAACATGCGGATAATTTATCATTTCTGAATCCCAACCCGTCTCAGAAAGCGGGATGTCTACCAATGAATCATCACGCTGCCAGTTTAGCATATCAACTGATACGGCGTATCCAATACGATAACCACCTTGACGGCTCTTATAATTACAAATATCACGGTAAGAAAAGAACATATGATACAGCCCATTTCGATACATAACATCAGGGCAAGCCTGACATTCATGCTCACCCAACTTGTCTGAAATCAAGTCCCGATCCAGCTTGATCCAGTCGATCCCATTGCTTGAAGTAGCCATACGGATTTTATATATTGGTTCTAATTTTTCGTTAATTAAACGCCATTCCTTTCCTGCTACATACCAGAGTTGCCACAACCCATTGAATTTTCGAACGCGTGGGCTACCCATTAAAAATGGCTCATCAAATGTATAGGATATTATGGGTCCCTCACCCAGTCTCTGGAATGTTGCACCATTATCTACACTAACCGCGAGACCAATACTTGCATTGAAGGGCACAGATTCGCAACGTGTCCAACCCGCATAGTAAGCCCAAATAGCTTCACCATTGCGAATCACTGATACGGGATAGGTGCCAAATTCATCAAAAGTACCATATCTACCAAGTTCTAACACGGGTTGTGGACACACTTTAAGAATATTGAACAAGTTACCACGCTCAAGATCGATATACGAGATATAACTGATATCTTGCCCATCGGAAGCAAGTGGTGGACGTGAACAGAAATATACACGTATATAATGCTCATTAAGCAACACCGAAGGGGATTGAGCAAACCTATGCATCCAAGTTGTGCAACTGAGATCTTGAGGATCAAATATTTTGCCTAATTTTTTCCATTTAAACATTTAAACTACCCTAATCATCTATTAATCGTTGCAAATTACGGGCACCGGTTTTGAGTCCACCATAATAATAATCGTTAAAACCCGCGGCATCCATCAAATCAAACACTTTTTGCATATCATATTCAACACGATGTAAACTAAACTCACCTGCTTCATATATAGCAAATGCGGCACGCGGATCACCATCTCTGGGCTGTCCAACAGAACCTGGATTACAATAAATCTTATCACCGAAACGATGCACAGATTGTAAATGGGTATGACCAGATACAAACACATTCCCTAATATTCGTGCAAAATACTCAGCACTTGGTTTGAAATATTCGTCAATTGGATCTGCCCAACCTCCGTGTACTAATCTAATCTCATCAATCTGCAGCTGCACCGGTAAAGTGCGTATCCAATCTAAATTCTCAGGTTCAATAATAGTACGCTGATAGGCTAAACAATCATTTACGCTACGCGAACGAGGACAAAATCCACCACCTGCCATGTACCAATCGTGATTTCCCATTACGCAAGAAATATCCCGCTCACGCAAAGCACGGCAGCACTCATTTATCTGAGAATAGTAGCCTACTACATCTCCTGCACAATAAATTTGCTTGACACCTAATCGATCGATTTCAGCCAAAACAGATTTTAAAGCTTCATAGTTGCCGTGAATATCAGAGATAAATGCTTTCTTCATAAAAAATTTGCTCGTCAATGTAGCGCACAGCATGACCACCCCTAATAGTAGGTTGAATGGGAACGTGCTGATTAAGAAAATACTCTAATGCCATTGCACTTTCATTGTAACCAAATGCTGTACGAATAGCAGTAGAAGAGGAAATACGAGGATTGATCTCTAGAAGTTTCGCTCCCGCAGAACTTCTACGGAATTGGAAATTGGTAGGTCCGAGTGGACGAAATAAAGAGCACAATTCAGACAACATGGGAGCAAATTCTACTGTTTCGACCACATTTGCCTTATCTGTAAAACCTTCCCGCGATAAGCTACGTTGTAAAGTCATACTTGCAAAATATCCGCCATGTCCATCACAAAATGCAGAAGTAGTAAATTCTTCTTCATCGCTACCAATAATGGGTTGCACCATTAATCTCGATCCAATTTCCGTACGATATTGCTGAAAAGTAGTTTTAGAATTTATTCGAACAATACCTTTAGATCCAAAGCCTTGTCGAGGTTTTAGTAAAAATGGCAAGCCAAAACGTCGCTCCAATGTCGAAAAATCTTGTTCTAGCGAACTTTCAATGGAACAGGAGATGTTCGCTTGCACTAAATGTTGATAGAAATTCCATTTGTCCTTGCATAAGGCGATTAATTTTAATGTATTAAGTAAAGGTATTGCACCCGTCATCTGAATTTTTCGAACATGTTCAGCCCAATGGTACATGTCAATTTCTATACCAGGAATCAATAAATCGATTTGATGTTTCTGAAGAGTAAAGAGCAACCAATCTAAATATTCAGTTGCTGTCGTCGGTGGAGCTTGTTCAAACACATCGCAAAATGCAGGTGCTACAGAATTATCATAGATTGACGTCCCAACTAAAAAGCATGGTAATTTAGTTTGCCGCAAGGACCGTAATATCCCGTACCCCACAATACCACTTGCCCCGGAAACCATGACTCGTTTCATCGCAAAGTTCTCCTATAGATTGCTTCTTCAGCAAAACCCTGCGCAAACGTAATGCGGGGAAAATAGCCTATCAATTTAAAGAGTGCATCATTTATAATAAAAGCATTATCAGCAATATTTGACTTGGTCGTGTCAAAGTTCATTACACTTGAACTCTTAAAAGCAACAGCAGCAGCACTGACAATTTCAGAAAAACGTACGTTGGTAAGATTCCCACAATCATATAATCCTTCAATGCGTTGCTGAATTATCCGCACAAAAATTTCAAGTATATCTTTAACATGGATAAAATTACGTTGAGGATCATTCTTCCCTTCAAGGACAATATCCTCTCCTTGTTCCACTTTATCTAACAGTGTATATAAGAAAGGCTGATGTTTTCGGAAACTTTCACCAGTACCATAGAGTTGTGATAGACGCAAAATTAATAGTGGTAAGCCAGTATTTTTGCAATACAACTGTAGCATTTCTTCAGCATGACGTTTTGTTAATGTATAAGTATTATAGAACGCAGAATCTGACTTTAAGCCGGCAAAAATGCTCGAAACCTGCACTAATTGACCAATCCCCGCTCGAGCACAAGCATGGGCCAATTTTAATGCACCTAAAACATTTGTTTCTTGGGCTGCCAACATTGCATTAAAATCTTGTCCACCAAAATGTGCTGCTAAATTAATAACAACATTAACTCCTTTAGGAATTTTAAATTGTTTTGCAGGCCAAGTCAGATCTAGCTCTACATCACAATGATTACGCCCTGCTATTAACACTTCAGCAAAAGTATTCAAGACTGGATGCAATGCTTCAGTTAAAGCAGATCCTCCCCCTATCAATAATATTTTCATCGAATAGAAATCTCTGCCAGTAGACCACAACTTAACTCAGGATAATCAATCCCTACATTACATAACGCATTAATTACCGAGTGATCTAATTGTAAAGAAACAATCTGGCTAGTAGTAAACGGCTTAAGATAAATTCCTTCTAGTCGATCTATATTGAAGCCCCCCTCTTCTATAAGAGCCTTCAAACTCGTAACAGTATAATAACGTTTGTGGCCGAGTAAATGATCATGTTTGGACAAAGCAGTGATATTATCTAACAATCCTGCAAAATGTCCTAATCTACGATTTAGCACTTCGGCATTGGGGACTGCCAAGAACATTTTACCTCCAGGCGCAAGAAAATTTCTGAAACGTCGCAAGATCATTAACGGGTCTTCCACATGTTCAAGAATAAATCCCATCACTATTAGATCGAAATGTTCATCTGTTTTAAAATTTTCGAAAAAAGTTTCAATTATTTCAGATTTAAAGTCTGGTTGTTTAGCACGAAAATTTTTAATTACAGCAGATGAACCTTCCAGCACTACATGTCGCTTAAAATGCGTTGAGAAAAATTCTGAAGTATAACCATGTCCCAATCCAAGTTCCAAAAGAGAAAGAGCACGTCCTGCATGATGTAACACCCTGCGTGGATACCATGTTAAAAGAATCTCGTTGTCAAAGTCATATAAATTGTCACCTTGATAAGCAATCACATGCTTATCCAAAATATTATTCATTTGTTTCTCCACATATCAATTCATAGCCATCTTTAATAATCAGACTTATTTCCTCTTGCGCATTGAACATCATCACATCGATGATTGAAAGCCAAGGAATAAATGGCGCACCCCATTGAGCATATTCGATTTTTTTTGATCGAATAAAATTAAGACTAAGACCTTTATCTCGAAAAGCACGAGCATCATAAAGCTTAAAACCCCCAATGCTATTCACATAAACACCTGCATTTGTCGCAGCACAAAAAGCCAGAACCTTCTCCTGACTTTTCAACCCATGATCAATATCTATATCTGAAGAGGTTAGAATCTTAGTGTTAATTTGCATGTAATTACATATTTTAATAATCGAATGATGCAAATAACGAAATAAATTAACATCTTCATAACGCACGATGGCTTCAAGCAGTGGAAAAATTTGTTCAAAATACGGTGCTAAATGATAAGCTTCTTTAAATTGATTTAACAATTTCTTACAATTGAAATTTATTGCCAACTTGCGTTCACATACATCTAGAGTGTCTGAATCTTGTTGCAATGGAAGTGTAAATATTACATCTTTCCCATTTCGTAAAATTCGGTTTCGATTAATCCAGCCCTTCTTTGTATATTTAATATTATCATACAAAACAAATTGATCTACAGCAGAAATCAACTGAAAATAACCAATATAAGGCAAAAAATAAGGTTGCATAATAGCTAATCGCATAGAATGTCCTTTTCACAACTCGTTTTCAGATTCTTTGTATTTTTTTGCGTTGCAATTAAGCTCGTGATTTCATCAACCGCAGCCATCTCTAAATCTGGATACATTGGCAAACACAAAACTTGTTGTGCAGAAGTTATTGCCACAGAGAGATTTTCTTTGTTAGCAGAAGCTAAACTACGATACATTGGAAAATCGGAAATCAACGGATAAAAATAACGACGAGTATAAATCCCTTTGTCTTTGAGTTTTTGGTATAATTCATCTCGTTGTATTGGATACTCCTCTTTCAATAGAATAGGAAAATAAGAATAGTTAGCTACTTTCTCACCCGCATCTTCTAAACAATGGATGCCTTTCACATCTTTTAATCGTTCTCTATAAGCAGTATCGATCGCTTTGCGACGTAAAAGTGCTTGATCAATATATTTCAGTTGTAACAAACCCAGAGCTGCATTGAATTCACTCATTTTTCCATTAATGCCTGGTGCTACAACTGTAACTTCTCCAACATGACCAAAGTTTTTCAATTGATCAATGCGTACTTTGGTCTTGGCATCCTTACAGACAATAGCGCCACCTTCAAATGTATTAAATACTTTGGTGGCATGAAAACTTAAGACCGACAAATCACCGTGCTTGAGAATGCTACCAGCATGGCATTGCACACCAAAAGCATGTGCTGCGTCATAAATTACCTTCAAGTTATAGTTATCAGCTATTTTTTGGATGGCTTCAACATCACAGGGGTGACCATAGCAATGTACCGGCATAATGGCCGTAGTGTGAGGCGTAATAGCAGCTTCAATTTTTGTGGGATCTATATTCAACGTATTAGGATCAATATCCACAAATACTGGCTTAATTCCATTCCAGAGCAAAGAATGCGAAGTTGCTACAAATGAATAAGGCGTAGTAATGACTTCCCCGGTGATCCGCAAAGCTTGTAAAGCCGTGACCAGTGCTATTGTACCATTGGTAAATAAACTGATGTATTCTATTCCTAAATATTCACATAGTTCTTTTTCTAATTGCTGGTGAAAAGGTCCTCCATTTGTTAATATCTTATTATCCCAGATTTGCTGCAAATAAGGCATAAATTCATCTAAAGGAGGTAATGTTGGTTTAGTCACAAAAATATTTTCTTTTTTTATCATTTTATATTCCTGATGCGCAATTTTTATTTAAGTTCTGTTCATCTATTCCAAGATAAGACAGTGCTTCATAAATTTTTTGGATTGAAACATAATAATCCGAATGTTTCTGGTTTTCTACTTTTGCATACTCACCACTGACACAAATCGACTGATATCCTAGGGCATCCATTGGGCCCTGGAAAGTACCCCAGTTAAATACATTGGGCTGAAGCAAAACAACCAACTTTGTTTCTTTAGCTGCAAAGATAAGGTTGAGTAATGCCGATCCATTAGGTGCTACGATGCATTGTGCAGATTGAAAGAGTTTAATTTGTTCTCGCATAGTCATTTCTTCAATATATACAGTTTCAAAACCTATTTTTAATAAGTCTATTGCAATTTCTTCTTCATTCAACACACGACGCCATTTCATATTTTTTCTAGCTAAAAATATGCGCCTATTACCTGGATTCATAGTATTATCAAACTCATTTCCTCTAAGAAAACACATTGCCCTTGGAGATAAGCCAGGTAGTTCTTGAACAGGAATACTGTTTGGCAGCATTTCCACAGGAAAAAAAGTAGGAGAAGATGCTACAAGTAAACGTTTACAAAGTAAAGATTCATTGGCTTGTAATAATATTAAAGGATTATTAGCAAACCGCCTTAGATGCTCAAAATGACTTTGTGGCATGCCTACATCCACAATAATTGGTAAATTTATGAAATCAGGATGCTGTTGTAGAAACTTTAATTTTGGCAAAAAGTCAGGAAACCAATGACCAAAAAAAGAGGATGCTAGCCCTGATAACAAAATGCCTGCTTCTATTTCTCGTGTTTGGAATTCACCAAAATTAAGCAACACTTTATCTGCTTCTTGTGTAAGCACAATTTTTTCATACGCAAAACTAATATAAGGACCAAAATCTGGATGGGCCCCCATATCTGAGAGTGCTGTTCCCTCGGCTGTTAAAATAATGCTGGAATTACTAAAGATACGAGCATCCTTTATGTCTACAACGTAAGGTTTGTTAGACAATGCAAAAATTGTTTCTGAAGCAACGCGCTCGCCCCATATATGTGGATGTTTAAAAGGGATTTTTTCAACTTCCCCTGTTTCTAGCAAGAAGAGTTCTTTTTTTTGAGCCCAATCATGCACAGTGCTTATTGGCGCGACAAGAATGTCTACAGTGTTGCCCATTTGCTGACAATGAGATATGTAAAATGAAGCCGCTAACTCTATACCGTCTGTTTTAGCAATTGCATCTATCCAATGCCCTAAAGTTTGCTGGTCATCTGGACGCAGCACTAAAGCTTGTCGTAAATACTGGCATGCTTCTTTTAGCTTCTTTCTTTCTTTTAATGCCACACCCGCAAGAAATGGAAATATCCAGTATTCTGAAAAAAAGGGGGCCGTTTGTACTGCAATTACAGAAACAGCTTCAAAACAACCTGCTTGTTGTAAATTATAGGCCACATATGCTATGGCTTCATATTGAGGTGGGTTTTGTAAAAGTAACTCACAGCCCTTTTTTTCTAAAATAGCCCAATCTCCTTGCTTAACTAGCAAAGCAACTGAGTTTAGATTATCTTCATTATTTTGAGTAGAGTTTTTCAAACTCAAGCGATGTAGGATGGTTCTCTTGACACGGAGTTTCTGCCACACCCTATAAAAAAAGTTCTTTAAAATTTTAACCCCCCTGCTGCCAATTGGTTACTATTTCTTCAGGATAACCTCGCATAAAATGTGTGGTCCAAGGATAAGCTGCTCTCCCACTACCATCACGCAATTGAATATTATTTGCATCTCCTACTATACGTGCAGGTATACCTGATACTATTTTACCTTCCGGAACATTTTTAGTGACGCAGGCTTTAGCAGCAACTAAAGCATGTTGCCCTACAATGATACCTGGTAATACCACCGCAGAGGCCGCAATGCTGGCATAATCTTCAATAGTACACCCTATTAATACATTACTGGGCGGCGTAGGATCATTTGTTAAAACCACATAAGGCAATATCCACACAAAATTACCAATTTTTGTTTTTTTTCCCACAAAAACATTTGATTGAAAGCGAACATAATCCCCTACAGAACAATCTCCTTGAATTTCGCTTAATGTACCAATTTGAAAACCAATGCCTGCAGTTGTGTTTTCTCTTACTGTTACATGGTGACCGGTGGTTAAAGATGGACCAAAAGTTGAAGATTCATAAAAAATAGAATGAGAACGTATCAAAGAATCATCATTTATTTTCAGCGGTGTTCCATCACCTAAAGGTGTTGAGATCCCCAACTCACAATATGCACCAATTCTAACCCGATTACCTAATACGACGTTTGAATGAATGATAGAAAAGGCACCCACCTCAACATTTTCACCAATGTTTGCCTCTGGGGAAATATAAGAAGTTGGATGTATTAAACTCATTTTGCCTCCACAATATTCAAAGCATTTAACACTTCATCTATATTGACTAGAAAATCACCATGCATGTTTGAATGCTTTTTAACTAAATCACATAATACATAAGTAACGCACACCTTTATGGGTGATAAAATATTGCACCAATAACGATAAATCATGTTTCTATGTTTTGCCATTAACACAATAACATTGGTTCCAGGTGTGCAAAAAATAGCAGTAGCTAAGGCAGCACCCGTTGTCGCAACAATGATTTTTGCATTTTTAAATAATTGTACTTGCTCTATAAAGGTTAAATGCTCAGGTTCTACAACCACAAACCCCTTCTCAATCAATACGATTTCTAGTTCTGGAGCATTTTTTAAACATCTTAACTGTGCATTACGACGTAATATAATCTTTTCAGGCCATTTTTTCACTTCTATATTATTTAAATACTGATCTATTTTATAACGTAGTAATTCAAATGCTTGGGCACTAAATAATCCATGCGAATGTACTATAGCATTTTTTTTACGACGCTCAAAAGGAACATATCCTGTGGGAGAAGTAACATATAGCTTTTCAACACACAAAGCACGTCCTATAGGGCATAAAACAATGTCTCGCTCATTATTCGCAATAGCCAACAAAGATTTCAAAATATTTCCGTGTAAGCCCTCATTAACAATAATAGGAATATTGCTAAAACGTTTATCAGCACAAAACACAGCGATTCTTGGAAGCACTTCTGTTAACCAATGTGCATAATTTAAAGCACAAGCATCTAAAAAAGTAGCTGCTACCGAAATATATTCAGGTGTTTTATCATGTAATAACCACCGAATACGTTGTGATTTGGGATCAATACAAGTTTGCCCATGAAGCTCTTCAGAAGTGTAGTCCGTTTCAAAATTATATAGGTCATGGCAAAGTACGGCACCATCTTCGAGTAAAATAAGATTTGTACCTCCATATATCATAGTATTTTTTAATACAATCATAGTAATTTCTGGAATTTGATATTGATAATTATTCGGAAGAAGGTATTTTTGTTCATTAATTGGAAAAGTCAGAGGTATACATGACCTAACTAACTCAGCATCAACTAATTTATATGTTTCTAATCCATTTATAGTTGAATAATCACTTTGTTTGTGCAAAGCTCTCCATTGTTTATCTTTTTCAAATATACAAGAATATTTTACATAAAGAAGATATACGCAAGACCAAGTCCAAACTATTATATTTCTTAAAATAGGTGATTGTTTTACATACCGTTGATACAATTGACCCAATACACTACTCTGTACTCGAACCAAAATATCTACATCTGGTTTAGAGGATTTTGCAATAGTATGAATATGACTGAGTGGAGCCGTTTTCATATCGCTTCAACCACATCTTGAAATGTTGCTACAGAAGTGGCAACCATATTGCCATTCAAATAACGTTCCACCACAATTTCGGGATCGCCATCAGCAATTATTTTGCCGTGGTCTAACCAAATCACCCGATTACATAAAGATTTTATCAGTTCATGATCATGCGAAACCATAATCATGATATTGGATTTATTAATCAAATCATACATCCGCTTTTTTGCTTTTATTAAAAAGGCTGCATCACCTCCAGCAAAAATCTCATCCAGAATTAGTATATCGGGTTGCATAGCAGTGGCTAGAGAAAATGCTAAACGCATATACATGCCTGTTGAATAGTATTTTACTGGTGTCTCTATAAATTCTTTAAGTTCAGAAAAATCTATTACTTCTTGTTCAATTGCAAGCATTTGTTTTTTAGTATATCCCAAAATTGCGCCATTCAAATAAATATTTTCGCGTCCTGTAAATTCTGGATGAAATCCTGCACCTATTTCTAACAATGGTGCAATACGACCTTTTATATCAACTGTCCCTTCCAAAGATTCATAAATTCTGCATAAAGCTTTTAGCAAAGTACTTTTTCCTGCACCATTATGACCTACAATACCAACACGTTCCCCAGCTTTAATTTTTAAAGAAACATTCTGAATGGCTAAAAAATCTGAATGTGCTTTTTTTTTATCCTTTTTAAATAAACTAGAAAAATAGCTTTTCAATGAAAGAGAAGGATCATGGTAAACACGAAATCTAATTGATAAATTTACAATATTAATATTTGACATATCATTTAAAGCCTAAAAATAATTTTCTTTTCTTGCATAAGAAGACAAAACAAACCAATGAAAACAGCACATAGTGCAAATACGATGGCACTGATAATGCTCGTCATATTCGGTAACATTCCCGTATAAAGAGGTGCACGAAATAAATCAATAAAGGGTACAACTGGATTTAACGCGGCTAATCCTGCAACTTTTCCAGCAAGTGCTTCGGGTTTATACATCACAGGTGTTAAAAAAAACAAAGCTTGCATTGCGATGAGTATAATATGTTGTAAATCTCTAAAGAAAACGGTAGCTATGGAAACTAATACTGCAACACCAAAAGAAAACATAAAAAGCAACACATATGACAACGGAATAAAAAATAAACTTAAAGAAAATTGACCACCAATAACAATGATAATTAAAAATAAAGCAAAAAACGAAAGTAAACTGTCGACAAGCACGCCTAAAGAAATACTTAAAGGAAATATAATCTTAGGTAAATAAATTTTCTTAATCAGGCTTTCATGTTGAAGAAAGGCACCTCCTGATTGCGTTACAATTGAATTAAAACAATTCCAGGGGATCATACCTGCAAATAAAAAAACAGTATATGTTTTTAAATCCAGTTTAAACAAACTAGCGAACACAATTGCAGTTACTGACATCATTAATAAAGGATTCAATAAAGTCCAAACATATCCCAATATTGTTCGTCTATAACGCAGAATAATTTGTTGTCTTACCAAATGAACCAAAACTGCACGATTTTCTTTCAATTCTTTTAATTGTACCATCAGATTTTTCATTATAAAAATACCTCGGCATTTTTAAGAAATACATTTCCCTGATCTTTAATAGACAATACAGGATCATTTGTTAGAGGCCATTGAATATTTATTTGTGGATCATTCCACGCAATACATCTCTCACCGGGAAGCGAATAGTAATCTGTGGCTTTATATAAAACTTCTGCAGTATCTGTTAATACTAAAAATCCGTGAGCAAAACCTTCAGGGATCCAAATTTGACGCTTATTTTCTGCAGATAGGCGTTCTCCTACCCATTGGCCATAAGTTTTTGAAGAAGAGCGAATATCCACAGCTACATCAAAAATTTCTCCTTGTATCACACGTACTAATTTACCTTGTGGTTGATGAATTTGATAATGCAAGCCTCGTAAAACATTTTTAACAGAACATGAATGATTATCCTGGACAAACAATACTTTTCTGCCTATTATTGTTTCAAATTGATCTTGATGAAAACTCTCAAAAAAAAAGCCCCGTGTATCTGAAAATACTTTGGGCTCAAATAAAATGACATCAGGTATGTCAAGGGTAACAGCATTCATCAATACACCTTTTCTTCTAATAAGCGCATCAAGTATTGCCCATATCCACCTTTAATTAAAGGTTGTGCTAATTGTTCCAATTGTTCTGCATCGATCCATTCTTTTCGATAAGCAATTTCTTCTGGGCATGCTACTTTAAGACCTTGACGATGCTCTAAAGTCGCAATAAATTGACTGGCTGCGAGTAAGGATTCATGAGTCCCGGTATCTAACCAAGCATATCCACGCCCCATCATTTCTACACTCAATTTATCTTGTTGTAAATATAAACGGTTTAGATCAGTAATCTCTAATTCTCCACGCAAAGAAGGTTTAAGAGTCTTGGCCAATTCAACCACTTGTGCATCATAAAAATATAAACCTGTTACTGCATAATTAGACTTTGGATATTTTGGTTTTTCTTCTAATGATAATACTTTACCATTTTCGTCATACCCCACTACACCGTAACGTTCAGGATCTTGAACATGATAAGCAAAAATCGTTGCTCCTTCTTTGCGCGTCACAGCATTCGTTAATAAGTTTGGAAAATCATGTCCATAAAAAATATTGTCTCCTAATACCAAGGCAGATAAATCATCACCTATAAAATTTTCCCCCAAAATAAAAGCTTGTGCTAAACCATCAGGAGAAGGTTGAACAATGTATTCTAAATTAATACCCCATTGTTCCCCCGTACTTAAGAGTTGCTGGTACCTTGGTTTATCCTGAGGGGTAGAAATAATAAGGATATCTGAAATTCCTGCTAACATTAACGTGCATAGAGGATAGTAAATCATGGGTTTATCAAACACTGGTAATAAATGTTTGCTTGTTGCTTGAGTAACCGGATGCAGACGTGTACCTGAGCCACCGGCTAAAATAATACCTTTACGTTTCATCATCATGCACCAACATATAAATTTTTCAAATAAATAAGCTAATTCTAACAGATTTAAATCGTCAATGTCAATTAAATTTTTGAAATTTAACTAACATACATTATTTGCTAAAGTATTTTTCGGCTATTTACACATATACTTTCGGTTAATGACCTAGTGATGCATACATAGACTCCTCTGCATCAGCTTGTACTATGTGCTCAATTTTTTTTAAAGCATTTAACACTTCTTTTATATTAACAATATAATTGCCATGGATATCGGGGCTATCTAAGTTTTCATTTGAAACCATATCACATAGAATATAGGTAACAGCTATCTTAATAGGGCAAAGTATATTACACCAATAACGATAAATCATATTTTTATGTTTTGCCATTAAAACCATTACTTGTGTACCCGGCTTACAAAAAATAGCATTGGCCAATGCCGCTCCTGTAGGTGCAATAATAATATTAGCATTTTTAAACAATTGTATTTGGTGTGTGAAGCTTAATTTCTCTGTTTCGATTATGACATAACCCTGAGAAACCAAAAACATTTCCAATTCAAAAACATTATCAATATTTCTTGAACTAGAATTACGGCGCAAAAAAATCTTATCAGGATACGTTTGTGTAACATCATTTGTAAATTGAATATTGATTTTATTACGCATAAACTCCAAAGCTTTTGAACTAAATTCACCATGTGAATGTTCAAGACGTGTCGTAGTACGCCTTTGAAAAGGCACATATCCTGTTGGAGAAGTAATATATAACTCTTCTACAATGATTGCTCGATTTAAAGGACATGTAATAATTTCTCTTTCCACATCTACAACTCGAAAGAGCGATTCTATAATATTTTCATGTAAACCATCATTTATAACAATTGGAATAGCCATAAAACGATAATCTGAACAAAATAAAGCAATGCGAGGCAATACTTCCGTCAACCAATGTGCATAATTAATTGCACAAGCATCTAAAAAAATAGCAGCTTTAGAAAAATATTTTGGTTCATTGTCATAAAATAACCAGCGAGCATATTTTCCATTTGTATCAATTGATATACGCTTGTGTAGCTCTTCCGAGGTGTAATCTTTTTTCAAATCATATAAGTCATGATAGATTATGTTTTTTTCTGACGAGAGAACGAAGTTAGTCCCTCCATAAATAGTCGCTTTTTTCAATTGTGTAACGCATATTTCCGGAAAATAATATTTTTGTTTAGACGGAAGAAGATATTTCTGATCTACTCTTGGGAATGTGGGAGGGCAAAATGCTTTAATTATAACGCCATCCATCAATTGATATGTCTGTAAAATATTTTTTTTAATATATTTATTTAATGGAGTCAATTTATACTTTGGGTTTAGAGGATAAAACCAATTTTTAATTCGCTGAATATACTTTTTTAATTGAGTGTGTTGCATAATGTGATTTGCAGATAAATTATATTTTTTTGATAAAGCATGAAAATTTTTCCCATCTATTTTATTTTGAAAAAAAGAAATATTATCTTTAATAAATAAAACATATAAAATATTAATGGATATCGCCTTATCCTTCTGACAAATCAAAATTTCTCTTTTTCCTTCTACTGCTAGCAAGAGTGATTCTAAAATATTTTTACTAAGGTTATCACTAATAATAATAGGAACTGCATCAAAACACGAGGTTTTACAAAATGAAATCACTTTTGGCAGAACTTCTGCTATCCAATACGCATAATTTAAATTATACTCAGAAAAAATTAATGCTTTCGAAATGAATTCAGGGTTTTTGTCTTTTGAACTCCATTTGATTCTTTGAAATTTTTGATCTATGCTGTATATTAAACTATTCCATTCCGAACCAATGTAAATATCTTTATTCGATTGCGAGTTGTGAACAATAGCTAAATCATTTCCTAGTAAAATTAAATTACTACAACCATATACTATTGCATCTTGCAACTGTGTAATTATCAATTCATAATTTTCGCTTACCGTATTAGTATAATTATTATTTATAAACTGAAAAACCTCTAAATTATTTATTAATACATGCTCAGTTAAACTAACTAATTTGCGGAAATTTTTTTCTTTTATTGGGTTGCTTGTATATTTTATATAAACAGGGTATGCCCATGACCAAATCCATACAACCACTTTCTTTATAATAGAAAATTGCTTTATATAATTAACATAAAACCTTCCTAAATACGTATTGCGAAGTTTAACAACACTTGCAATATCACTTGAAAACATAACCCTTCTAATCGCTAAAAAATTATTTATCATAAAAAAATTATCTATTTAATGCTATGCTAAAATAAAAGTTAAACACACTATGTTTTCCATAATATTTCAAAATTATTTAAATGACCTTGAAGTAATTTCTTGATCACACTTTCACTTTCGATATCCCAATCTTTACATTCAGTATTAAATGTTTGTCTGAAACTATCTGTATTCAAACATGAATTTTTAGGCCGTTTCGCCGGTAAGGGATACTTATGTGTTGCAATTGGATGAATATTGTCTGCATTTAATTTAAGGCTTAGCCCTTTATTCAATGCGCATTGTACTATATGTGAAGCAAAACCATGCCAGCTAGTACTACCTGCTGCAGTCAGATGAAATAATCCTGTAGTCGTAGATCCCTCTTTTACATATTTACTTATTGCCTCTGTGCTTACTTTAGCAATAAAATCTGCAGAGGTTGGGGCACCTATTTGATCATCAACCACATTTAAATTTTCTCGCTCAGCCGCTAATCGCAATATAGTTTTCACAAAATTATTGCCATGCGCCGAATATACCCAACTTGTTCTAAAAATAAATGCCGCACAGCCGCTGTCTAAAATAATTTCTTCACCAATGCGTTTGGTTCGTCCATAAACATTTTGTGGATTAGTAGGATCCGTTTCAATATAAGGCCTTTCTTTTTCGCCGTCAAACACATAATCCGACGAATAATGCAGCAACAAACTTCCTGTGCTTTTAGCATAAGCACTTAATGGCTTCAAAGCTTCTGCATTGATTTGATAGGCCAGATCTTCTTCTTGTTCTGCTTTATCAACCGCTGTATAGGCTACTGCATTAACAATAATATCTGGTGAGTATTCTAGTAATGCTTTTTTAATAGCCCAAGAATCGCTAAAGTCTACATGCTCTCTTGCTAATGTAATGAGTTTAGCATTTAATGCGGGTAGATGCATCTGCAAGGCACGACCGACTTGTCCATTTTTACCCAGCATTAAAATTTTCATTTTTCAGAGAAGTTATCGTATTGTTTTTGCATCCACTGGCGGTACTGACCACTGGTTACATTGTGTACCCATGCTTGATTATTTAAATACCATTGCACTGTTTTGCGAATGCCAGTGTCGAAGGTTTCAATAGGTTCCCACCCTAGTGCTTGTTTGATTTTGCTCGCATCAATGGCATAACGACG
The DNA here is from genome assembly GCA_945956915.1 of uncultured Francisellaceae bacterium. Classification (GTDB taxonomy): domain Bacteria; phylum Pseudomonadota; class Gammaproteobacteria; order UBA6186; family Azoamicaceae; genus CAMFJH01. The sequence continues at coordinate 42,101 of CAMFJH010000005.1, forward strand.
ATCATGACCAGGACGATCTTGAACGTAAGTGATTTGGGTCCTGTAGGATTGCCCATCGAAGCGTGGCTTTAATTCATCTAATATTGAACATAAAGTATGTACAACTTCAAGATTCGTTTTTTCATTCCACCCACCAATATTATAGGTCTCACCCAATTGTCCTTTTTCCAGTACACAGCGGATCGCAGAACAATGATCGCCTACATAAAGCCAATCTCGGATTTGCTGTCCATCGCCATATATCGGTAAGTGTTTGCCTTCTAGAGCGTTATGAATGATTAAGGGAATTAATTTTTCTGGAAAATGATAGGGTCCATAATTATTAGAGCAATTCGTAGTTAAAACCGGTAATCCATAGGTATGATGATAAGCACGCACCAAATGATCACTGGCTGCTTTGCTAGCAGAATAGGGACTGTTTGGCTCATAACGGTGTGTTTCTGTAAAAGCGGGAGCTGCTTTCTTAAGAGAACCATACACTTCATCGGTAGATACATGCAAAAAACGAAACTTGGATTTGGCTTGTGCATCTAAACCCAGCCAGTAGGTTCTAGTTGATTCTAATAACTGAAAGGTTCCAATAATATTGGTTTGAATAAAAGCATCCGGACCATGAATAGAACGATCAACATGAGATTCAGCAGCAAAATTAATCACAGCTCTGGGTTTATACTTTGCTAAAAGTGTAGAGACTAATTCAGAATCGCTTATATCCCCTTGAACGAATACATGTCGATTATCTTTTTCTAAAGTGTGCAGATTATCAAGATTGCCTGCATAAGTTAATTTATCTAGATTCACAACAGATTCAGAGCTGCCCAAATTAAGCCAGTCAACTATAAAATTAGAGCCTATAAAACCTGCTCCTCCGGTTACAAGAATAGTCACGATATTTACTCAAACCATTAGCCAATGAATGAAATTGCAGTCTATCTTTTTGCCTATAGCTTGTCAAAACATACGAAGTTCGATAAGCTACTTAACTTGAGCCAAAAGTATTGTTAAAAGCTGATAAATACGATAAGCTGCTAGCCTAATGGAGAGGTGTCCGAGCGGCTTAAGGAGCACGCCTGGAAAGTGTGTGTACGTTAATAGCGTACCGAGGGTTCGAATCCCTCCCTCTCCGCCATCTATTCTATCGTAATCACTTCTTGAATTTCAGGGTTTGTATATTCAGCAGCACCCACTTTTACAGTTAAATTATCACAAGGATGCCAAAAAGCTTTACCATGTGTATGGCCACTCAGGACTAAAAATTCAATATCTGGATTACCCTCCACAAAGTGCATAATCACTTCACCGCTTATTTGGGATGAATAAAAAGGTAAAAAATCATCATTGGTTTTTTCACCTCTATACATACACACTTCTTGAAATAGCGGTATATGCGTAAGAATAATTATTTTTTTTGGGTTAAAATTTTTGATGGCATCTAAGAGCTTGATTTTTAAGTTCTCTGCATCTTGATCAGCTAATTGCTGCATTTTTTCTAGCAAGGAGAGCTCACCAAAAAAAGAATTTTGCACAAAATCTATAATCAGGCGACTGTCATTTAGCACAACAGGGCTGTTCTCATAATTACCGTATCGCCCATCCGCCCAACAGTCTTCACCCAATAACAGTGTTTGATTGCCCAAATTCTGTACACCAGATGCTGGAAGCCAATACAATAGAGGCTCATGCTGCATAAGCTCACGCATTTCTTGACGGACAGAAGCCACTTTCCCATGGTAAAAATCATGATTACCCAAGACAAAATAAATCGGTTTTTGAATGATATTAGCCATTTCTTTTAAATGATCCGAAACCGAAGGTGCCTCGGCAATATCACCACTGATCAACAAGCCATCAACGGAAGCATCGATGATTTCTTGATAAAAATGCTTACGATCTTCAAAACGAAGAAAATTAAGATGAATGTCCGTCAGCCAAATTAGTTTCATGATATGCTCACCTACAATCTTAAATACGATCTAAAATCATACTCTCTCTAGTTATTATTTGCAAAAAATAATTATTCAAGATTTCTTAACAGCAAGCAACTCATCAACAGCATAAAAGCACAAATGCTTAAGAAATAAATAGGCATCGCTAATAACGTTCCATTGTGCAATAAACCCATTCCAAGCGTAAATGCCGATATCAACACATAATAAAAAAAGCCAAACAAACTGGAAGCTGTTCCAATGGCATATTTATAGTCTACCAATGCCATCGCTAATGCATTACTCGTCGCCATACAGATGCCAAAAGCAATTATCATTTGGGATGCAAGGGTGACTATAATCATCATATAGGGTGGTAGCAGGTACAACATATGATTTACAATTGCCATGCCACTAGAAAGAGATGCTCCAATACTCATGATCATCAAACCCGCAAACATAATTTTTTTCGCAGAATATTGTGCATGCAACTTTCGTGATAACATTCCCCCAGCCAGGGTAGCTGAGGCCACAAGCATAAAACTCAAACCATATTTGCTGGGCGATAAACCCAATTCCTCAATTAGATAAAATGATCCTTCGGCGAAATAGCTGAATAATATCCCGTTACATCCTGCAACAATTAAACCAAAACCAATAACTTTTTTATCACACGCCAAACGAGAAAACACGTCTAGCATGGCTATGGGGCTTCGATTATGTTTAGGATGTGTTTCTGGTAACTTTATCATTACCACAAGCCCTAAAATAATGGCACAGATTAACAAAAATACAAAGATGGCAGACCAACCATAATGCTCTGCAATCATTCCCCCACATACGGGCCCCAGTGCCGGAAATAAAGCAAGTGCACTTCCCATGGATGCATAAACTTTGGTTAAAGCAGGCCCTTGATAAGCATCTCTACAAATGGATTGTCCTAGAATACTACCGATGCTGCCACCAAATGCTTGTATTAAACGACTTGCCATTAGCATTTCAATTGTAGGTGCAAAATAACAGCCAACACAACCCACCATAAAGATCAAAAGCCCCACGATCACACAGGGCTTACGCCCATAATGATCCGAAATTTTTCCCCAAAAAAGTGTGCCCAAGGCAAAGCCGAAAAGATAAATAGTAAGTGTATACTCCACCATGGATTCTGAAGTCTGCAAAGTTTGTACGATATCTGGCAAAGAAGGTGTATAAACCGTTTCAGAGAGTTGTGGTAAGCCTACAATAAGAACAATAAGCCAAATGGCTGGCAACAGTGCATGTGTCATAAAGAACCTCGACATTTAAATTGAAAACTTAAGCAAAAGAACACAAACTCTTCTTCAAAGAGTTACTTTTAGAACCGAAATTTTTATCTAAAGACGATTACTTTTTTCATCCCTGCACCTATAAATTTTGCTTTGTTAAGTACATAGCACATTCTACAGAATAAACCTACACATGTCTATTTATATTTACTCACTCACCGAAATAGACCTACAACAAACTTCAATTAAGTGTATATACAGATTAAGCACTGTACACGGCAAAGGTTTATAAGGCAAATATGCTTATGTAAAACATCTCACTATGCTACAATTGTTGTATTTAAGTGTTTGAGTAAACAAAAATGACCTTGACTTCAAAACGCATACCTGTAGGAATTGATAATTTCAGAACTCTCACCAGCCCAGACTCTAATTTTCTGTACATAGATAAAACATTAATGCTTAAAGAGCTTATTGATAAGGGCACATATGTCTCGCTTATTATAAGACCTCGACGCTGGGGTAAGACTATCAATATGTCCATGATACAGCATTTTTTTTCTCCCATGGTAAATGGTCAACCAACCAAGGGCATGTTTGATCATTTAAAGATTGGCACTATCAATGAAGGCGCCTACTTAGAATATCAAGGAAAACATCCTGTTCTATTTATTAGTTTTAAGGATGCAAAACAAGATAATTTCGAAAATTTTATAGAAAAAACAAATAGCCTTATTCAAAACCTATGCAATCAATATCCAGAATTGCTGACAAGTCCTTTTCTATCGGAAGCAGAAAAAAACCAATTTAATCAATTGCAAACAAAAATGACCAGTGTTATAGAATTAGGCGATGCATTACAAACTTTAAGTGTATTTCTCTATAAACATTATCAAAGTACTGTATTTATTCTCATCGACGAATACGATACACCTTTAAATGCTGCTTACGGCAAGGCGCATTTTGACGACTTAGTTAATTTTTTCAAAGGTATGTTTGGATCAGCACTTAAAGGAAATAATGCTTTAGAAAAAGGAATTATGACCGGCATACTTAGATTATCTAAAAACAAAATGCTTTCTGACCTCAACAATCTCGTACTTTATTCTTCGATGGAAGAGCAATACAGCGAATACTTTGGTTTTTCTGAAATAGAAGTTCAATCTCTTTTTTCATCTGCAAATTTAACCGTAGATTTAGAAGCAGTACGCTTATGGTATAATGGTTATTCTTCTGGTATTATTGAAAATATTTATAACCCTTGGTCGGTTTTAAATTGCATAAATAATAATGGCACATTAAAACCCTATTGGATCAAAACAGGTAATGAAGATTTATTGCGTTCTGTTTTTGTAGAAGCGGATATACCAATTAAAGAAAAATTAAATTTATTATTAATTGGTCAACCCATTGAATCTATTATTGATGAATACTGTTCTTTTGATCAAATTGCGGGCAATGAAATTGTTTTATGGAGTCTCTTATGGGCCTTAGGATATTTAAAAACAATAGGAGAACCTAAAACCTTTGGTACTCGTTATAAATATCAACTTAAAATTCCTAATCATGAAGTCGCCTCTAGTTTTAGAGATGTCTTTCAAACTTTCATGAATACATTACCTAATGTGTACAAATATGATTCTTTTTTAAACAATTTATCACACGGTAAGGTAGAAATCTTTATAAAAGAATTAAGCGAATATATGTCTACCATCCCCAGTTGGTTTGATTTCCCACAAGAATCTAATTATCACACTTTTTTGTTAGGGCTTACAGCTTCCTTAGGCGAAACACATCATATTTATTCAAACAGAGAATTAGGATATGGTAGACCCGATATGCTTTTAATACCAAGAGATGCTAAAAATACTTTAGGTATCATTTTAGAATTTAAAAAAGAAGAACCTAATCAAGCACAAGATATCTATCAAAAAACAGCCCTAAATGGCCTTACACAAATTGATGTTAACGAATATGACGCTATTTTAGCCAATACTTCGCATATTCAAACTATTTTAAAAATGTGCATTGTCTTTTATGGTAAACAATTTATCTGCCAATGGACTATAAATGACAAACAGTGAAAAAATATATACAGGTTTATGTATTCTCTTTACTTCTTTTATTGTATTGGGGAATTTAACTTATCAAAAATTTATCTCATTACCCTTAGGATTTTATACTTTAGAGTTATCAGTGGGTGTGATACTGTACCCGTTAGTATTTATGATTACTGATATTATTACCGAATTATACACCAAAGAAAAAGCCATCTTTTGTATTCGCTTTTCAATTATCATGAATATACTTATCGCTTTTATTATAACGGGTATGGATTATTTAAAAGCCACCTCTTGGTCAACCATTGATAATGAAACATTTCATGCTGTCTTTGGTCATTATGGCTTAGCTTTTATCAGCTCACTCATCGCTTGCTATGTTGCACAAATGCTTGATGTACGGTTATATCAAGGAATACGCAAACTAACCCAAGGGAAATATCTTTGGTTACGATCTAATGGCAGTTCCTGTATTTCGTTGCTTCTCGATACTGTGATTGTCATTAGTTTCTTGACACTATTTGGTGTTTTCCCTCTAGAACATATGGGGATGCTTATATTCAATAGCTATATTTGGAAATTATTTGTTACCATTTTTTCTACTCCTATATTTTATACCTGTGTATCTTGTATAAAATATTTTTCCAATCCCAGATGCTCTGAGCTAGGATACTAGTCGAATCAAATTTAAATAATATTAGCTTTAATCACTTATTATTTCATCGGGTAACCAGCCCCCAACTTGTGCATCCCAAAGCGTTTTATACAGTCCGCTTTTTTGTAACAGTGCAGCATGGGTGCCGTCTTCTACAATTTTTCCTTGATCAAAAACCAAAATGCGATCCATGTGTAAAAGTGTTGATAAACGATGGGCTATCACTAAGGTCGTTTTATCTTGCATCAATTCCCAAAGACTGTCTTGTATTTCACTTTCGGTCACAGAATCTAATTGAGAAGTGGCTTCATCTAAAATCAAAATAGGCGCATTCTTAAGAATAGCACGCGCAATCGCAATCCTTTGACGCTGACCACCGGATAATTTAACGCCCCTTTCGCCGACTAGAGATTGATAACCTTCAGGTAATTTTTCAATAAAAGCATGCGCATGTGCGCGCTTTGCAGCTTCTATAACGGCTTCATTTGATGCCTCTTCTTGACCATAACGTATATTTTCCATCAAAGAACGATGAAAGAGAGATGGATCTTGCGGTATCATTGCAATGGATTTATGTAAGCTTTCTTGGCTCACCTCCAAAATATTTTGATCATCAATCAAAATGCGACCACCAGAGACATCATATAATCTTAAAATTAAATTCACAAAAGTCGTTTTTCCGCCACCCGAATAACCTACTAAGCCTACCTTTTGGCCAGCTTCAATCGTCACAGATTTATTTTGAAATAAAGGTTCTGTATTTTTATAATGAAACTTGACAGCCTCATACACAATTTTTCCTTTTTTCACCTCCAAAGCGGGGGCATTAGGTTTATCTTCAATATCAATCGGTGCCAAAGCAATTTCTAAACCTTGTGTAATATTGCCCACTAATTCAGATAACGATAACATATCAGACGATAAAGACCATAAGCAATGAACAATCGCCATATTCACGCTGACCAATAATGCAAAATCCCCTGCTGTTACAGTACCCAGTTTAAAATCATCAACTAAAAACATAAAACCTAGGGCTTGGTAAATAACAAAAGACAAGCCTTGGAAGCTGAACATATACAAGAAAAACATATCACGTTTTTGATCCGCTGCAACATAACGATTTAGGTGGACTTTTAAAGCTTTGGATTCTGCACGCTTGGCCGAAAATAGTAAAACACTGGCAATATTGCCTAAGATGTCCACCATTTGTCCCATCACATTCGAACGCATGGCTGCCGATTCTATGCAAACCTCTTTGGCGCGCTTTACAAAAAGAAAAGTAACCCCTACAAAAATGCCAACCCATATCACTAATAATAATGAAAATTTAAAACTGATGGTCCAAACGGCAATTATAGCAACAATTAAACTTAAAAAATGACTCAGAAATTGATTAATAATAAGCCTTAATAAGTCTGGAATACCACTCATAACCTCTTTAATTTTATTGGCCAAATTTCCAGAAAAATGATTTTGAAACACAACCAGAGAATGACTCATCATACGTTCCATCAAGACATCGCCCACTTGACGCTTTAGAGGAGGATTTAATTTAAGCCACACATAATCGTAACACCTAAATGAGATAACGATTAATAAAGACATGAACAGATAAAATAAAATAGGTCCTTTTAATTGAGAGACTACATCGTGCACAGTCACCTGAGGAATTCTATCAATGATGACTTTTAAAATATACGGCCTTAAACTTAAATCAATAGCCCATATGATACAGACCGTCAATTGGCCTAAAATCCAATACTTAAAAGGCTTACACATCTCAATGATAAATTTCCACATAAGATAGTCCCTCAATGTTAGAAATGAACCAATGATCTTATCACAGCTAAAAATTAATTGCAAGACTTTTGAATTTTAGGGTGACTAATCCTTTTTCTGGGTAAATTTTTTCAGGCGTTTACGTTTATGTAATTGTCTAGCTGTTAGGAGATTACGTTTTCCTGCAAAGGGGTTGGTGCTTGTTTTAAAATCAATACGAATGGGGGTACCTTCTAATTTTAGGGCTGCTCTAAATGTATTGATTAAATAACGCTTATAACTGAGAGGTACATGTTCCGTTTGATTACCGTGTATGACAATAATGGGTGGTTTATGTCCCCCAGTATGAGCATAGCGCAATTTAATACGTCTACCATTCACCATCGGAGGCGTATGATTTTTAACCGCTTCTTCTAAAACAGACGTTAACAATGAAGTGGGTAATTCCTTAATAGCCGCTTGATACGCGGTTTGTACAGAGCCAAATAAATTACCAACTCCCGTGCCATGTAAGGCAGAAATATAATGAACCGTCGCAAATTCGGCAAATTGCAAACGGTAGTTTAAAGTTCGTTTCACTTCTTCTTTGTGATGAGCTGTTAGACCATCCCATTTATTCACAGCGACCACTAGGGCTTTACCCGCATCGATTACAAAACCTAAGAGTCCCAAATCTTGATCGGTAATCCCTTCGGTAGCATCGATGACTAAAATGACCACATCACAAGCTTCTATTGCTTGCAGCGCTTTTACCACAGAAAATTTTTCTACCGTTTCATGAATTCTGGCACGCTTACGCACACCTGCCGTATCGATAATGGTATATTTTTGATCTTGGCGTTCAAAAGGAATATAAATGCTATCGCGTGTTGTACCTGCGCGATCAAAAACAACAACACGGTCTTCACCTAAAATGCGATTCACCAAAGTGGATTTACCCACATTGGGCCGTCCAATAATCGCCAATTGAATACTGTCGCGATCGGGTTTATCTGCCTCTTGCCCTTCTTCTTGATCACTGACATTTTCAACATCGATTAGAGCATTTTCTATTAACTGTACGATACCACGCCCATGACTGGCAGCAATGGGAATCGGTTCGCCTAAACCCAATTGAAAAAATTCTGAAATCGCAATATTCGGATCAAGACCATCTGTTTTATTTACCACCAATTGAATAGGCTTTTTTAAGCGTCTTAATTCTTGTGAAAGAGTATGATCGGTAGGTGTTAGACCACTTCTACCATCCACCATAAAAAAAACAATATCCGCTTCTTGTATAGCCATCCAAGATTGCCCTGACATTAAGGTATCGATATCTTCTTCTATGTTACCTATACCGCCGGTATCAATCACAATAAATGGCTTTTCACCCACGCGCCCTTCCCCATATTGACGATCGCGGGTAACGCCGGGTAAATCAACAACCAAAGCATTCCGCGTACGGGTTAATTGATTAAATAGGGTCGATTTCCCAACATTAGGTCTACCGACGATTGCAATAACAGGTACTACTTGCATAAACTCACTAATTTGCCAGAACGGCTTAATACGATTAAATTATCTTCTGCCACAACCGGTGCTGCATCAATCCCTTTAGAGTCTATGCGAATTCTGCCTAAGAAAGTACCTTCTTTGGGGCAAATAAAATGACAATACCCTTCATCGTCTGCAACAACCAATAGATTTTGCCATAAGGTAGGTTTGGTTAAACGACGCCCCCCCAAACCGGGTTGCCGCCAAATGGTGTCTCCGGAATGCTTTGAAACCGCACGGATACTGCCATCGGCTTCTGAAACATAAAGGACCTTAGACGACAGTGTTAACCCTGAATACGATGAAACTTCTCTTTCCCAAACCGGTTGTCCTGTCTCTAATGATAATGCTGCTAAACGACCTTGATAACTGACGGCATAGACTATGCCTTGAGAAATAACGGGATCAGCGCTGATATCGGCCATACGCGCAACATCGGATCGCCCTTTGGGCTCGCCTAATTCTCGTTCCCATTCTATGACACCATCTGTGGCATGAAAACCAAGTAATCGACCATTGGCAAATCCAACCACAACCTGCTGCTGGGCCACTTGTGGCGAACTGCTATGCCTTAAAACAATGCTAGGGGCACTTAAACCATAACGCCATAAGGGATGACCATCGATAGCACTTAAAGCTGTAATGGTACTGTCTAAAGCATGTACAAATACCATATTTTGGGAAGCTGCAGGGGCAGCTAATATTTCACCGCTCAGCGCTGTTTTCCACAAAAAGGATCCATCACTCAAACAATAAGCCAATAAATTTCCGTCTTGTGTGCCGACATAAACGTTCGTTGGTGTGAGACTCGGGCCTGCTGTAATACAAGCATCGGTTTTCACAGTCCAAAGCTTAGCGCCTGAAGCTTTGTCGTAGGCGAATAAGCGACCTTTTGCATCGGCAATCACAACAATGCCTGCAGCTAAAGCAGGTTTTAATTGAACACTGCTACCACATACACCGTTACTGTCTGTAGCGCTCCATCGTATTTGAGGGCTAAAATCCGCACACAAAGCCGGCAGAGGCTGTCGTTTAATTTCATCAGAACGATGTTCAATGGTCGAACAACCGCTTAATAATACAGCCAGGCCTAATAGGCCTATTAAATACTTCTTAGATTTTTGCATTAAGAACCCTCCTTAGGTTCATTTTTATCAGATAAATCTGCTTGTTTTAATTCTAACCACACAGTGGGAATACCCCCCTGATTGGCCTCTAAAGCCAGTCCATAAGCAATTTTTGCTTTTTCAGGTTGATTATCTTGCAGATAGAGATCACCTTTGGCTTCTTCATATAATCGTAAATAGCTTTCAGGTGGTTTAACGGAATTAAGCAATCTTAAGCCTTCTTGCACTTTTTGAGCAGCGCCTAGGGCTTTTGCTAAGCGAACGCGCGCAATATGAATAAGAGGTCCTTTAGCGCCCATAGAAACTGCAGACTCTAGATAGGAAATAGTTTTTTCTGGCACTGCATGGGCCACTAGGAAAGCCCCTAACACGGCATAAGGACTTTTAGGATGGGCTTTAACCAATGTTTGTTCTAAGCCTTCGGCTTTTTCCACCTGATGTTCACGCACTGCATTTAAAAGTGCATCATATAAAACCGAAGCTTGTTCTGAGGCTTCTATTTGACGAGCGGACCAATATTGATATCCACCAATTGCAGTTAACACGCTTATAATCCCTATCATTAGCCATCGCATCGCTACTGTCATATTATTCCCCTGATTACCTGATTGAGTTCGGATAAGGCAACAACTTGCTGCTCTTGTTCTTGCCTTAAGTGTTTAATGCCTATGCTTTGAGTCGCCCACTCGTCTTCACCTAAAATTAAGGCAATTGTAGCACCACTTTTATCCGCTTTTTTAAATTGTTGCTTAAAAGAGCCGCCCCCACAGTTTGTCATTAATCGCAAATCAGGACAGCTATCACGAATATGCTCGGCGATTTGCAACATATCTTTAAGCGGTTTTTCCCCTACAGCAATCAAATACGCATCTACTGGCGTAGGCAAAAAGGAATCGGGGACCTCTAAAGCTTTTTCTAATAACAACAAGCGCTCGATGCCCATCGCAAAACCGGTGGCAGGAGTACCATTCCCACCCAATTGGGCAACCAAGCCATCATAACGGCCACCACCGCACACAGTTCCTTGAGCGCCTAATTTATCTGTCACCCATTCATAAACTGTTCTATTGTAATAATCCAGTCCGCGCACAATAGAAGGGTTTAGGGTGTAAGCAATACCGGCATCCCTTAAGCCTTGTTGAAATTGATCAAAATGTTGTCTGCAATCGTTTTCCAAATAAGCATAACTTTTAGGCGCGCCTTGAATAAGAGCGGCCATTGCAGGATTTTTAGAGTCTAGAATACGTAAAGGGTTGGTGTTTAAACGCCTACGACTGTCTTCATCCAAATCGTTTATATAATTTGAAAAATAATCCACTAAGGCTTGTCTGTAATGTTGTCTAGAGCTTACAGAACCCAAGGTATTAATCTGTAATGCTAGAGCAGATTCAATGCCACTTAATTTCCAAAAGCGATTCATCATTATAATCTGTTCTATTTCGACATCCGGACCTTCACACCCTAAAGCTTCTACACCAACTTGATGAAATTGTCGGTAACGTCCTTTTTGAGGACGTTCATAACGAAACATCGGGCCTTGATACCATAGCTTTTGAATTTGGTGATGTAACATGCCATGCTCTAAACACATTCTGACACAACCTGCAGTGCCTTCAGGACGCATCGTGATGGCTTCGCCGCCTTTGTCTTCGAAGCTAAACATTTCTTTTTCTACAATGTCGGTTACTTCGCCAATAGAGCGTTTAAATAAATGGGTTTTTTCTAAAATCGGAAAACGCACTTCAGCATAGCCGTATGCCGCCATTAAAGATTGCCAACGTTGTTCAAAACGACGCCATAAAGGCGAGTCGCTGGGCAAAATATCAGGCATGCCTGGTATTCTTTGAATGATCATGATAAATTCCCTGTTAAACTAAACAAAGCTTGTTTTGCTTGCTCTCGTGTAGGATCATGCAATATGGCTTGCTTTAAATAAAGAGGCGCTTTTTGTGCAAGCTCTGTCTTAGAAGCTTTTAAAGCACACAAGCCAGCATTTTCATAGACTTCTGCAGTTCTGGCATAGGTTTTATCTTGAAGCGCTTTTTGAAAGGCTAGATCGGCAGCTTCGTATTGGGCTTGTCTGCACAAATAAGCCCCATAATTATTGTATGCAGCCCCTTTATGCTTGGCACTTAATTTTATAGCTTGTTGATACAAATGATCCGCTTCTTGGTAATCGCCTACCTTTTCTCTAAAATAGGCCATTGCACCCTGAGTTTGGGGCAATTTAGGGGCCAATGCCTGCGCATGGGTTAATTTGCTTTTTGCCCTAGCACGTTGATCTTGTTCTAAATAACCTAGGCCCAATTCTACATTTAACAAAGCTGTTTGTTCCGTTTTTGTTTGCTTAGCGCTGCAACCACAAGTGCTTAAGGTTATTGTAATACTGATAAGCGTGAGCAGAATCACAGGCGCTTTTAAGAACATGCTGCCACTCCTTGTGTTTCGCAATTCTTTTGAGCGTTTTTATTTTGAACTTTAATATTAAATTTTTCTTGTCTTTGGGTTCTATCAATCACTTTACCCACCAACTGTCCACAAGCTGCGGCAATATCATGACCGCGTGTTTTACGAACAGTCACCACATATCCTACCTGCACTAAAATATCTTTAAATGCGATAATATCTTCCGGATAAGAACGTTCATAATCTGCGCCTGGAAAAGGGTTAAAAGGAATTAAATTAATTTTACAAGGCACGTGCTTTAATAAAACCGCCAATTGTTTTGCCAGCGCTGCTGTATCGTTTACGCCGCGTAATAATACGTATTCAATCGTAATTTTATAACGGTGATTTTTAGACACATAGCGTTTACAGGCATTCAGCAATACTTCAATAGGATATTTTTTATTAATAGGCACCAAAATATTACGCAAAGTATCATTGGGTGCATGTAAAGACAATGCTAAAGAAACATCGGCATCTTGTTCCAAACGTTCTATATTAGGCACCACACCTGAGGTACTTAAAGTTACCCGACGACGTGGCAAAGCATAAGCTTCATCATGTCGCATCAATGACATGGCTTTGATTACATTATCATAATTTAACAAAGGTTCACCCATACCCATCATGACAATATTGGTGATTTCAAAAAAATCGTCGGTTTCTTCCCCGGCCTCTTCACTCAAGTCTCTTAAACGCTTGCGTGCCAAACGAACCTGACCAATAATTTCAGCCACGCTTAAATTTCTATTAAAACCTTGTGTGGCAGTAGAGCAAAAAGTACAATTTAAGGCACATCCTACTTGAGAAGAAACACACAAAGTGCCTCTGGATTCTTCCGGGATATAAACCGTTTCTATTAAACTACCACCTTCTATGCGCATTAACCATTTGCGAGTGCCGTCCTTAGATACAAATTCTTCTGCGATCTCGGGCCCTGTGATCTCGCTCTCTAAAGCCAAGCGAGCACGCAAAGCCTTAGAGAGATCGGTCATGGCATCAAAATCTGAGATCCCAAATTTGTGGATCCATTTTAGAACTTGCCGGGCGCGGAAGGGTTTCTCGCCCCATTGCATAAAAAACGCAAGCAAGCCCTGTTCATTTAAATCCAGCAAATTGGTTTTTTGAAGCTCAGTATTCATTATCTTGAGAAAAGCTCATCATGCTTAAAAAAGAAATCAATTTCTGTTTTAGCATTTTCAGCACTATCGGAACCATGGACTGCATTTTCATCAATGCTGCTCGCAAAGTCTGCTCTGATAGTACCTGGTGCTGCTTCTTTAGGGTTGGTTGCTCCCATTAATTCTCTGTTCTTCAGAATAGCATTTTCGCCTTCTAATACCTGTACCAGCACGGGACCAGAAATCATAAATTTAACTAAATCATTGAAAAAAGGTCTGGCTTTATGAACATCATAAAAACCTTCAGCTTGTGATTTAGTTAAATAAACCATTTTAGCACCAATAATTTTAAGGCCATTGCTTTCAAAACGATTTAAAATAGCACCAATGGCATTTTTGGCCACGGCATCGGGTTTTACAATTGAAAGGGTACGTTCTACTGTCATGATTTTAGTTACTCCACTGTTTACAGGCTATACAATTCCATGATTATACATTGGTAGCCTACCTGACACCAGCCCTATTTTAATGTTATCCTTTACGCAGATGAAAACCTTATTTATTTCAGATATACATTTAAGTGCCTCAAATCCTGAGCTTTCCAATCTTTTTTTTGCTTTTTTAGAAAAAAACCACCCTGCCCATCAGCCAGAAGAGTCGGTGGATGCATTGTATATCTTAGGGGATCTTTTTGAAGTCTGGATGGGAGATGATACAAGCGATGTCTACGATAAAACCATCATGCAACACCTGCGCGATTATACCACTCAGGGTATTCCTGTTTATTTTATGCGGGGTAATAGAGATTTTTTAATTGCTAAAGGTTTTGCTGAAAAAACACAATGTACTCTCTTACAAGATCCGACCTGCATAGAACTCTACGGTAAACGTTTGTTGCTGATGCATGGAGATTTATTGTGTACCCTTGATACAAAATACCAGTGGTTTAGAAAAATAGCGCGCTCTGGATTATTATCCTGTTTATTTTTAAGTTTGCCTTTTGCATGGCGTCGTGCGCTGGTAGGCAGAATTCGGGCTTTAAGCAGTTCTCATAAAAAACCTAAAAATCCCGCTATTTATGATGCGGTACCCTCGGCCATAAAAGCACAATTACGTGCACATCAATCACAGATTCTTATTCATGGACACACGCATAAACCAGGCATAGAGACTTTTAGTTTAGATGGCCAAGCTGCAAAGCGCATTGTGCTTGGTGATTGGGGCAAAACAGGCTCTGTATTAAAAATGGACCCCAGTGGCATGCATTTGGAGACTTTTGAAAATGTTTAAAGAACTCTTAAATCTTGTGGATCTAAACATTTTTTTATTCTTAAATGGCAGTCTTAGAGAATACCCTAGCACTCAAGTTTTTTGGGGATTACTAAATCACAAATGGGAAGCCTGGTTGAATTTAATCATGGCTTTCTCTTTTAACCTCATCACACTCTTGTGTACCCGCAATAAGACTCTACGCAAAACCCGTTTTTTTCAATTACTGTATTTTTGGGTTTGTTTTGAAATTGGTTTTTTCTTACAAGACAGCTTCTTTCATACGCTTTTAGAAATCAAACGCTTATCTCCCTCTTTGGTTGTGACTCCCGTTTTGCGTTTATCTTCAGCGCTTCAAAACCCTTTAATTAAAGATTTTTCCATGCACAGTTTTCCAAGTGGCCACGCTTTTGCCATGATTTATTGGGCTTCTTTTACCTATCTTTGCTCTCCTAAAAAAGCAGGTATACTGGCCCTTATCTTAGGCATTTTCTTTTGCATTCCCCGTTTAGTTGGAGGGGGACATTGGTTCTCTGATGTGGCATTTGGTGCCTTAGTCGCTTTGGCATGGTTGTGGTTAATTGTACACATACCCTTGTATCGCCATTTTTTTAACTTTAAAAAATCCCTACCTGCTTTTGAGGCATTTTAGGGCAAGAGATTTTACAACTTATCTCTTCATTCGAAAGTTTTATTGTTTGCACTGTTTGTTTTATTTTTTCAGGTTTGTACCTAATTTTTAAGCTCTTATCATAGTCTTTTACATCTTCTAAGCTGGGTCTATTTAGAGGGGTTGAGTCTATCATTTTAAATAAATAATCATCTATTGCATTTATCAAGACTTCTTTTTTTTCATGTGTGGCTATGTGTTCGCGCTTAATCAGCAAAGCTTCAAAATTTGCATGATATTCCTGCTCTAAGAGACTTAATTTTTTACGAGCCATTACCCTCCTGTAACGCAAAATCATTTTATAACGGATATGCCGTATTTTTTTTATAATAAGTTTCAGTTGAGATCTTTTTTCTTCAGCGCCTGTCATGTAATATAAAAGATTCAAAAAATCAATTTTTTCTTTATTCAATTTATTGTCTAGTTGAAATTGCTTATCTTTTGCACCTAACACGACCGCGCCTAGGGTTCTTGTAAAAAAGACAGTCGGCATTTTTCGACCTACCACTATTTTTAGCATTTTTTGAATACTTTGAATATATTGTTTTCTTTCAATGGCTTTTTTGGGAAAGTAAAATTTTTTAGGTGTTCGAAAAATGGAACCAAAAATTCTGGAAACAATTAAACCTATACGATAGACCTGATAAGAAAAATGCATTTCCTGAGGATTGTTTAAATAAAAAAAATCTAAAGGCATAAATCGGCAATCATCTGCCAAGAAGTTTTGTGGCCAAGCTTTGAGAATTAACTCTAAATCCACTGCTGTACACTTTAGAGGTTCTATATCCAGTTCTCTACTTGTATTTGGCAAACTTTCGTATGCTTCGCACAAGTTTAAAGTGAGGGTCATGCCCTGTTCAAAAGATATCGCATGTTTAATTTTATCTAGCATAGCATTTATATAGCACCTTTTAGGCTTGAATGCTAAGTTCCTTGTACCATCACTTAATATAGAAGGAACTTTAAGAACAAGACTATTTCTAATCCTAATAGAAAAAGCATTATCACGGAGTATAAAACATGAGTATTCCCAACCCTCCTCATATCTTTGATGAAGAAGAAAAAATCGTTTTGGCCAATTTGAAAAGAAACATCTTGGCGGG
Organism: uncultured Francisellaceae bacterium; assembly: GCA_945956915.1. GTDB lineage: Bacteria > Pseudomonadota > Gammaproteobacteria > UBA6186 > Azoamicaceae > CAMFJH01. The sequence goes on from CAMFJH010000005.1 coordinate 59,056, forward strand.
TGATTTTAGCGAATTTAAACGTTTTTTAGAAGTTCAAGACCCAGCATTACAACCTAAATTCATAAGAGCATTGTGCGAACAAAAAGATGACAATAATCAAACTATTTTTCATATTTTAGCCGCTCAAAAAAAAGGGCAAGAAGCAGAAATCCTAGATTATTTATTAAGCAATTTATCCTCACCTGATAGTCTATATTTTCAAGACAAAAAGGGTCAAACAGCACTTCATATTGCATCAAAAAATACAAACGCGCAAATGATATTTTCTATGATTCAGTATGACAAACAGCATAGGCTAATGCAGCAAGAAGATACTCAGGGAAAAACCGCATTTGATTTGCAAGATCGATTAGGCAGAACGATTTATCATCGTCTCATTCGGCAAGGTGAAAGTGAATTATTGCAATTTTTATTAACTGAACCTATTTTACACAGTCCCTATCCACCCAAAGGGGTTTATATCCAAAATAATAAAGGACGAACGCCCCTGCATATCGCTGCAAAAACCCAACATCCAGACATAATGCATGCGTTGCTCGCATTTGAGCCCTTAATTTTAACCCCTGACAAAAAAGATGTGCTTCCTGTAACTCTAGGCGTACAACGCAGTGCAATGCAAAGAGATGCATTCAATCAAACACCCACTAGCCCTGCTATAAAGCTACTATGGGAGGCGACACCTGAGGAATATAGACCTCGGTTTAAACAAGCAACAAAAAAAATAAAAAGGAAAAAAATCACTACGATACCCGCATCTAAACAAGCTGAAGCTTATATACGATCTGACCAACGTAGAGTGAGCAAATTAAGCAAAGAAGACGAGCAATTATTTGCAAGTGCAGAATTTGTTTATCACGTATTAGCCGATAGAAAGGACGAAGCGGGCAACGAACTTACTGAAGGAGCAGAGCTTAGCATCTTATCGGATACGGGTGAAACAATTCGCTATATTTATCATCCTATTGTACATGAACATGGATTAACCGGATTTGCCCTAACGCCCGCTTCTGGTGTTGGTGAGATTAAAATTGGCTTTAGAGGCACCAAAGATAAAGCAGGCGTGGGTCGTGATTTAAGCCCAGTTGCTGCAGGGCACGATGCTTTTTCTAGAAAAAAACACGCTATTCTTGAAAGGATTAACGAGATTGTAGGCCAAGAAGTGCAACGATTAAATGAGGCTCAACTTGACACGCAAATAGCGGTTTCTGTAGGGGGACATAGTTTAGGGGGTGCGGATGCTCAAAGTGCGATGACATTACTATTAGAAGGGATGTGCGTAGCGAATAAGGGTCATGTTCCGGAAAAATTTTCAAGATCTCAGACTGAGCATTTACAGCATATTCAAAACTTAAGATTACAAGCTCTTAACGCGCCTGGCGTTGCTAAAGACGTAGTCTGGCGTGCTGAACATGCTGCAAAGCAATTAAAAAAGCTCGCACCCGAAAAACAAATAAGTGCCTATTATCAGCGAGTGCGTCGAGACGCTGTTAATGTTGCAGGGCAAGGACATTTATTCACACAGAATGTTGCAGCTTCAATAGTGAATGTTAAGGCATTAAAATTTAAGGATTATCATTTTTATCACACTAAAGCTGCACATACTCAAAAACAGTTTAATCAAACGATTAAAGGTAGAGAGCATAATTTTTTAAAGCGCGAAGTTGTCGATTTACTGAGTAATCAGCCAGGAGGACAATCTAAGTTAAAAGCTGAATTTTCTGGATATAAAGAATACCGTAATAAAGCTTATCATACCCTCAAAAAAGGATTACAGCGAGCATGGAACACTTGTTTTATTTCTACAGCCAAGCCAGTATCTAATTTACCGAATGTCACCCCCTTAAAACGAATACAAAATGTGAATACTGTTTTACATAAAAGAAAGATAACAGAAGTTACTTTTACTTTAGGGAATGATAATCGGGCTAAGTTTTTAGGTAATGAGCAAAATCTTTTTAGAGCGGTGCAACACTGTGGTGATGCAGAATTGGTAAAAGCGCGTTATCGTTTAGTGGTGCCTATGGTTGATAATAATCTTGAAGCGACTAAACAAAAGGCACGTGATATTTTAGCCTCTAACCAACAAGGTATTCAGCTTGATTGTGTCTTGATTAATGGTGAAAAATACGATCTTGAGTTAAAAAAGCTTGCAGAGCCTGCTTGGCCACCCACTGTTATCTATACAAAAGTACCTAAGGCATTTGAAACTTCTGATTCGCTTGCACTTCCAAAACCCCCTAGCATACCACCTAAACCAGTCTAATTTGTTGGTTTCGTAGTGACTATTTTTAGAATTATGTCCTTCTCCCGTTTTTTTCGGGAGAAGGTGGCGGCAGCCGGATGAGGGAAAATTCCTACTCTACTTCCTCAGGCATTTCGAAGAATTTAACTTTTGCTTTGCTTAAAATATCTTGCACGTAGAGATCGTATTCTACTTGGTGGTTAAGGGCCGCGATTTTTTTCTGCAATGCTGCTTTGGTGCCTTTATCGAGTTTTTCCACATCGCCTTCGGTGACTTTAGTGACGTTAAGGGCTACATAATCTCCATTGGGCAATTTAAAAGCACTGGCATTGACTTTGCCTGTTTTAGGATCAGGTGCTGATAATTTGAAGGCATTGATAATGATAGCGGGATCAAGTTCTTGATTTTCGCGGGTGACATTATTACGCGTTACCCATTTTAATTGATGCTGTTCCATTAATTCAGCCAGTATTTTCTGGACTTCTTGGCTTTGTTCGGAAGCCGAGCTTTGTTTTAGATGGGATACTAAATTATCGGCGAGTTCTTTGGCTTTTTCGGAGGCTTGTTTAGTGCTTAAGAGCGTGCGTATCTTAGGCGAAGCTTCTTCTAAGCTTTGCTGCTTGGCTGCTTGATGATTATTAAGATGAATCATAACCAAATGGGTATCAGGGGCTTCAGAGCCTTCATTTAAGGCAAGTAATTCGCTATTTTTAGCATTTTGCAGCACCTGCCCACTAAAGGCTGCTTTTCGTATTTCTGGGTGCACAATAATACCCACATCGGTATCTTTTTCGGCTTGTCTACCAAATAAGGCTGTAGTTTCAACGGTGAGCCCTAATGCATCTGCAATCGGTCTTAAATCTGCTGGATTATCGCGCATCAATTTTTGCCAGCGTTCTTTAGTACTTGCGAACAAGGCTTCTGCTTTGCTTTTACGATAATATTCGCTGGCTAAGGCTTTAGTATCTTCAAAAGAACGTTTTTCTGGATCTTTACGATCTATCAACTGAATAATATGATAGCCATAGTTTGTTTGAATAGGTCCGGCAATATCACCTGCTTTTTTAAGCCCAAATACTGCTTCTTCAAATGGGGGCACCATGGTGCCTCTGCCAAACCATTTTAGATCACCACCTTCTTTAGCTGATTCTTGATCATCGGATTCTGTTTTAGCAAGGGTCGCAAAATCTTCGCCTGCTTTAATTTTTGCATAAATAGCTTCGGCTTTTTCTTTGGCATTTTGCGAGTCTTTGTGGAGGGCAGAGATTAAAATATGCCGTGCATGCACTTGTTCAGGTTTGGCAAACAAAGCAGGATTTTGGTCATAGAATGTTTTTAAATCCTGATCATTTAGTGGAATTTGAGCCATTAACTTAGCAACGGATAATTCAATATAATCCAGGGCTACTTGTTCAGGAAATACAAATTGAGCACTGTGCTTATCATAGTATTCTTTAATTGCTTCAGGAGGGATTAAATTGAATACGGTATTTAAGTATTGATTGGCAGGCAAAATGATATAGCCAATATTACGTGTTTGCGCTAATAATTGCACGGCTCGCTTTAACTCTTGGTTAATTTCCAAAGTGGATACACTTAAGCCCTCTGATAATTGATTCTTAAGCAAATCTTGTGAAAGGTCTTGAATATAGTCTATTTCTGTGGCGTATCCCATACGAGATAAAATCGTTTTAAATTGTTCTTTAGAAAATTTACCATCCACCTCAAATTGGGGCACTTTCTTAATAGTATCCAATAGTTGTTCTTGACTGATCCTAAACCCTTGAGATTGTAATCCCATGAGCAAGGCCAGTCTTTGGGATAAGGCAGCTATAATTTGAAATTTCAGGCTTTGTTCAGAACCTGCGGGCACATCTTGTTCGTAGAGTACACGTTGATAAATATTTTCTACAGATCGCCAGGTGATGGGATGACCATCTACAATTGCGGCATCGGTGGAAGCACCTCGAGTGCTTCTAAAATAATCCCCTAGGCCGATAAAAGCAAATATGCCGCCTATAAGAATAATGACAACCCATGCAAAAAAACCTTGCGTCTTTTCCCTTAAGTTTTGTAGCATACGATCACTTTACGAAGTTGGCGGAGCGGACGGGACTCGAACCCGCGACCCCCGGCGTGACAGGCCGATATTCTAACCAACTGAACTACCGCTCCGAATCTGCGATTACTGGTGGGTACTGAGGGACTCGAACCCCCGACCCTCGCCTTGTAAGGGCGACGCTCTACCAACTGAGCTAAGTACCCAATAAGACACCCATTATACGGATTCTGTGGCATCCGTCAAGGGTGATTTCAAACTATTTACAGCGTCTTTCAAACCTTTACCCACTTTAAAAGTTACAACATTGCTTTCGGGTATGTGTAAGACATCACCTGTCTTAGGATTACGGCCTGTACGTGCAGCACGGCGTTTAACCGATAATGTGGCAAAACCCACCAATGCAACATCTTCACCTTGCGCTAAAGCATCTGTAATACTCGCTAATACGGCATCCACTGCACGTCCAGCAACATTTTTTGGCAATGCAACCGCTTCGGCAACAGAGTCAACCAACTGAGTCTTATTCACAACTATCCCCTATAAAAAAATCCACAAAAATTTCTTGAAAAGTCCTGCACTCATCACACAGAATCCAGATTTATAACAGAGAAAAATCTGCTCGTCAAGGTTATTTTTTTCTACGTTCAACTAACTTTTTAGGTATGTCCAAAGCTTTGGCTTCAAGCGAGGCATCAGGCAAAGGCAATCGCGTTAAAGCAATGGCTAAAACTTCATCAATCCAACGCACAGGATGAATATTCATGCCTTCATAAACGGTTTTAGGAATTTCTTTTAATTCTCTTTCATTCTCGTCCGGTATAATCACATCCACAATACCTGCTCTTCTGGCTGCTAATAATTTTTCTTTTAAACCACCAATGGGTAATACTTGACCTCTTAAAGTAATTTCGCCTGTCATCGCCACATCTTTGTGCACAGGAATTCCCGTTAACATCGAGACTAAAGCTGTGACCATCCCAACACCAGCACTTGGACCATCCTTTGGAATAGCCCCTTCTGGCACATGCACATGAATATCTTGTTTCTCATAAAAATCTAAGGGAATACCCAGCGCTTGTGCTCGTGAGCGCACCACCGTAACCGCAGCTTGGATAGATTCTTGCATCACCTCACCCAATTTACCCGTGGTAGTCACATTTCCTTTACCGGGTACGGCTACAGCCTCTATCGTTAAAATATCTCCCCCCACTTCTGTCCAGGCAAGTCCCGTGACTTGCCCTATTTGATCATAATTTTCAGCTTGACCAAATCTAAAGCGTCTGACCCCTAAATACTGCTCCAAATCTTCAGGACCTAATAGGACAGGAGCTAAAACTTCACCTTCTGCTTTGGGATGGGATAAACATTTTTTAACAATTTTTCTACATAATTTGGAAAGCTCTCGCTCTAGATTACGCACACCCGCCTCACGCGTATAATACCGAATAATATCGCGTATCGCAGCTTCTGATAAACTAAATTCTTCTGGTGCAACACCATTATTTTCCATTTGTTTAGGAATAAGATAATGCGTGGCAATATTTAATTTTTCATCCTCGGTATACCCTGAAAGTCTAATCACTTCCATTCTATCCAATAAGGGAGGAGGTATATCTAAAGTATTGGCAGTGGCTACAAATAGCACATCCGACAAATCATAATCCACTTCTAAATAATGATCGTTAAATGTTTTATTTTGCTCAGGATCTAATACCTCTAACAAAGCTGAGGCCGGATCTCCTCTAAAATCCATCGCCATTTTGTCGATTTCATCTAGTAGAAATAAAGGATTATTCACTTCTGCCTTAGATAATTTTTGAATGATTTTTCCAGGTAAAGCCCCTATATAGGTTCTTCGATGCCCTCTGATTTCCGCTTCATCACGCACCCCCCCTAATGACATACGAACAAATTTTCGTTGTGTAGCACGTGCGATAGACTGGCCTAAAGAGGTTTTACCCACTCCCGGTGGCCCAACCAAACATAAAATCGGTCCTTTTAACTTTCGAACACGTTGTTGTACGGCTAGATATTCTAAGATACGTTCTTTAACTTTTTCCAAACCATAATGATCTTGATTCAAAATAGTTTCTGCTAAATTTAAATCATTTTGAATATCACTGTGTTTTTCCCAAGGCACTTTGATCATACAGTCAATATAATTTCTAGAGACCGTGGCTTCAGCAGACATGGGTGGCATTAATTTTAATTTATTCACCTCTGTCATCACTTTTTCTTTTGCCTCTGGCGGCATACCCGTTTTTTCAATTTTATCAATTAAGGCTTCCGTTTCTGACTTTAATTCGCCCGAATCAGATTCCCCTAAATCGCCCAATTCCTTTTGAATGGCTTTCATTTTTTCATTGAGCAAATATCGACGCTGAGTATCTTCAATTTGACGTTTAACCGTCCCAGAAAGTTTTTGTTCTACTTCTAGTAAATTTAATTCTTCTTCTACCAGTTTATGCAATGCATCAATACGTGCTTTAAAATCAACGGTTTCTAAAATAGACTGCTTAGCTGCGATACTAAAGGGCATATGCGCTGCAATCGTATCAATTAATCGTACAGGCTCGTGAATTCCAGCAAGCGATAATACCATCTCTACCGGTATTTTTTTGTTCAATTGTACATATTGTTCAAATAAGGCAACCAGCGATCTGAGTTTAAACTCAAGTGCTTGATCTTCTATAACCTCAGTCACCACAGGCTCTACTTCTGCTTGTAAGAAAAGACTTTCTTTCGGTTTTTCACTTGATTTTTCTGGCGGTTTAGTTGCTTTGGAAATTTCTTGTTGATCTTCTGCAACTATCTCTCCAGCTTCTGCTTCTATCAAATCTAATAAGGGTTCTGCTTCTAATTCTTTTTCGACAAATAATTTACCTTGACCGCGCTCTAATCCCTCAACCAATACTTTTAATGTTCCATCCGGTAATTTAAGTAATTGCAAAACCGTACAAATGGTTCCTAAAGAATAGAGATCTTCGACAAGGGGGTTATCTTGGGCAGGTTTTTTTTGAGCGGTTAGAAAAATTTTTTGATTTTCAGCATTAGCAGCTTCCAAAGCATTAACGGATTTCTCTCTACCCACAAACAATGGGATCACCATTTTGGGAAATATCACCACATCCCTTAAAGGTAGTACTGGTATAATCATAAATTAAGCTTCGCCACGTTTTTGAATTTTATCAATTTTTTCCGTTTTAGTGGTTTTTTTACGAGCTAGAGCTTCTTGAGACTCTTCGGGCGTTTCAAAAATCAATAAAGGCTCTGCTTCCCCATTGACTACAGATTCATCAATCACCACTTTTGTAACTTCTTTAAGCGAAGGTAACTCGTACATCGTATCCAATAACACTTGCTCTAAAATAGATCGCAAACCTCTAGCACCGGTTTTTCTTTCCATCGCTTTTTTAGCAATGCTCCTTAAAGCAGATTCTTTGAACTCTATATCAGCACCTTCCATTTCAAATAATTTACTGTATTGCTTGGTTAGGGCATTTTTGGGTTCTGTTAAGATGCTTATCAAGGCATTTTCATCTAATTCTTCTAAAGTCGCCAACACCGGTAATCGACCTATAAATTCAGGTATTAACCCATACTTAATTAAATCTTCAGGTTCAACTTGTCTAATCGTTTCAGAAATTGTTTTTTTATCATCTTTGCTGGTAATTTCTGCAGAGAAACCAATACCACTGCCTTCTGAACGTTGACGAATTACTTTTTCTAGTCCAGAAAAAGCACCCCCACAAATAAATAAAATACCCGAAGTATCCACTTGTAAAAATTCTTGTTGCGGATGTTTGCGTCCACCTTGAGGTGGAATAGAAGCGATTGTACCTTCTATTAATTTTAAAAGCGCCTGTTGTACGCCTTCACCCGACACATCACGCGTGATAGAGGGATTTTCTGATTTTCGAGAAATTTTATCAATTTCATCGATATACACAATGCCAGTTTGTGCTTTTGCCACATCATAGTCACATTTTTGTAGTAATTTTTGAATGATGTTTTCAACATCTTCACCCACATAACCGGCTTCGGTTAAGGTGGTTGCATCAGCAATGGTAAAAGGCACATCCAATAAGCGTGCCAGGGTCTCTGCTAACAAGGTTTTTCCACTGCCGGTTGGGCCAATCAATAAAATATTACTTTTGCCCAGCTCTATATTGTCATCTTCTTTAGCCGAGAGCTTAGAACGCAACCCTTTGTAATGATTGTGTACTGCCACAGATAATATCTTTTTGGCACGCTTTTGCCCAATCACATACTGATCAAGAATACGGTTAATTTCACGCGGTGTGGGCAATTGGGAACCGACTTCTGAAACACCTTGCTCTTCTTCCAACTCATCTCGGATAATGTCATTGCACAAGGTGACACATTCATCACAGATAAACACTGAGGGGCCTGCAATGAGTTTTTTAACTTCATGCTGGCTTTTGCCGCAAAAAGAACAATACATTAAAGCCGTATTGTCTTGTCTACTGTTATCGCCCATGTGATATTACCTCGTTTTTTAAACACATTACAGATCAGATAGGGTCAAATCTTTATTTTTCAAGATCCATAAGACCACGGTGTGTCATCACTGAATCTATCAAGCCATACTCTACCGCAGCTGCTCCACTCATAAAATTATCCCGATCCGTGTCTTTTTCAATTCGGCTTAAAGGTTGTCCTGTATGGTAAGCCAGTATTTTATTCATGTTGCCACGTATTTTTAATATTTGATTACTGTGAATCAAGATATCAGAGGTTTGTCCTTGATAGCCCCCTAAAGGTTGATGAATCATCATTTCTGCATTAGGTAAACAATGACGTTTGCCCTTAGCACCCCCTGCTAGCAATAAAGCCCCCATGCTACAGGCTTGGCCAATACACAAAGTACTCACTGCAGGCTTAATAAATTGCATGGTATCGTAAATAGCCATACCTGCCGTGACAGATCCCCCAGGAGAATTAATATAAAGAAAAATATCCTTATCTGGGTTTTCGGATTCTAAGAATAACATTTGCGCAACAATCAAATTAGCCATGTAGTCTTCTACTTGGCCAACCACAAAAATAACCCGTTCTTTAAGTAACCTAGAATAAATATCATAAGCTCTTTCACCACGCGCTGACTGCTCAATTACCATAGGTACTAGACCTATTCCTTGTATGCCCATTTGAGATCTCCTAATTCAATAATGAATCCACAGTGTCCAACTTCTCATTGACTTTTACCTGGCTTAATACAAAATCAATCGCTTGATCAGCTAGCACTACATTTTGAAGCTCCCGTACAATGCCTCTTAGATGTTCTACTGGGTAATATTTTAATAAATCTGTGATTTTTGTTTGAAAACGTTGCTGATCCAGATTAATTTTTTCTTGTGCGATGACTTGTTTTAATATTAATCCTAAGGCAACTCGTTTTTGAGCTTCCTCTTCTAAGCCTTCATGATGACATTCGCCTTTAGCTTCATCACCTTCTTGATGATGATGTTGTTGATGCAAATTATGCACTTCTGTTTCCAAAAGCGCTTTAGGCAGTTCTAAAGGAATTGCTTTGATTAAGAGATCAATCACCGCTTCACGTAAACGGTTATCAATCGCATAATTTACCGAGTTTTCTACTAACTCATGGATTTTTTTGTCAATCGCTTCTTTATCTGCTGATTCTGCACCAATTTGTTCAGCAAATTTTTGATCCAGCTCAGGAAGCACACCTTCTGAAGTTGCCAATTGCTTACGTATTTTCTCTAAAGCATTCTCTACATCCTGGTCTTTAATTTCAGCTTTAGATTTTTCCACGGTTAGGCTGCTAAAATCGGGTAACTTCACTTCTGGAAAGACTTCGAAAGTTGCTTCATAGGACAAATCTTTCCCAGGTTCTGCCTTGATATTGACTATTTCAGGCTGTGTTGCAGGCTCTAGCTTCTCTTCAGCTTCAATAGCTTTTAGCAAGGTTTTTTCGACCACTGAAGAAAGCGCATTTTGATGTGCCTGTGCACCCACTTGTTGCTTAATTAATTTTTGAGGGGCTTTACCTTCTCTAAAGCCTGGCAAACGAACTGAGTGTGCCAGTTTTTTTTCTTGTTTCAGTATTTCTTGTTCTATCTCTTTGGCCGGCACGACTACCGTTAAACGACGACCTAAAGTACTGGTAATTTCTACAGAACTCTGCATTGCAACCTCTCAACAATTTAATCAATTAAATATGGTGCGAAAGGAGAGACTCGAACTCTCACGGGTTTCCCCACTGGTACCTAAAACCAGGGCGTCTACCAATTCCGCCACTTTCGCTTTTAGCTTACAACTTTCAAATTTGATGGGTCGTCCAGGGATCGAACCAGGGACCCGCTGATTAAGAGTCAGCTGCTCTACCAACTGAGCTAACGACCCAAACTTAAATGGGGTGAACGACGGGGCTCGAACCCGCGACAACCGGAATCACAATCCGGGACTCTACCAGCTGAGCTACGTCCACCATTGGGCTGTGTAACAAATCGTGGTGTGCCCGGCAGGACTCGAACCTGCTACCCTCAGCTTAGAAGGCTGATGCTCTATCCAGATGAGCTACGGGCACAAAGTTGGTCGGGGTAGGGGGATTCGAACCCACGACCCCCTGCTCCCAAAGCAGGTGCGCTACCAGACTGCGCTATACCCCGACGGATCTGCCTACAACACAACAACGAGTTCAAATAGTACCTGCATACCTTATATACGTCAAGTAAGAGGCAAAAAAATTTTCACTCATTATTACTTAAGCTAACATCCTTGATAGAAATTAATTATGCCTCAAGAGTCTTTATAAAATCAAATACTAGGGCTACAACCCTCAAAAAAAGTTAGTTTAACAATTAACTAATTTTCTGATAATCAATTTTTGAGCAAGAATCACACTTAAAAAAATAAGATTGTTTTCTCTTCGGATTCAAAAATTTTATCCCATAAATTTTTACCATATTTATGGTTTTTTTAAAAAAAGCAATATGAACAAAGCATCAGTCCGACTACTGCCCGGCTTTAAAATATTTTAAATGCAAGCGATTTTAAATTAGTGTATCTTATGTAAATATTAATCGGGAAAAAATTCATTATCTAAACATTGATCTAGGGAAAATGGGCAATTCTTTGGAAAAATAGATTCGAGTATTCCTGTTTCATCAGCAGCAATATTAACAGCATCTTTATAGCCTTTATCCAGTTTTAAATGGATTTCTTGATGCAAACTTGGGCTATCTTCTAATAATGTTCTAATTTGATAACGCGCATTGCGAATAGTGGCCTTCCAAGAATTGGTCCTAAATCCAGGTTGGTATCGCCACTTTAATAAATGTGCAATCAATATTCGTAAATGACTAATAAGACTCCTTTTATCATTTTTTCCCATGCTTTCAATTTCCTCAGCAATATGCTCAATATCAATTTGATCAAATTTCTTTTGACGAAGCATATTAGCATTTTCTAAAGTCCAAGCATAAAAGTCTTTATGATAAGACGAATAATTAGGATGACTCATAGCAAATTTCCTAGAATAATGGAGGTTCTAGTCTAACTATATATCAAAAATTTGTCAAAAGCCGGACAACTGTTCAAACATACAGCCAAAAAAACTCACAATTTACTGTACATTCGTTCATACTTATATTAAAGTTCATACAACAGTTGGAGACTCTATGCCCGGAATCATTATAGATGGCAAAGCCATTGCAGAAACTTTGAATATACAGACCGCGACCCGTATAGCCGAGCATCTTGGCTTGGGATATCGGGCACCTGGCTTAGCCGTCGTCCTGGTCGGTGAAGATCCGGCCTCGAAAGTCTATGTGAATAATAAATTAAAAGCCAGTGCAAAAGCTGGGATTTTATCTCATGCCTTTATTTTGCCTAAAGACACGCCAGAATCTCAATTGCTCCAAATTATTGAACAACTTAATCAGGATGAAACCATAGATGGCATTTTAGTACAACTCCCTCTACCAGCACACATCAACTGCTCTAAAATCATCGATCATATTCACCCTCAAAAAGACGTCGATGGCTTTCACCCCTATAATCTTGGCTTGTTAGCCCAGCGTAGACCTTTTTTACGTCCCTGCACACCTTTTGGCGTTATACAATTACTCAACACTTTACCAGTGAATCTACAGGGTCTAAAAGCAACTGTGATTGGCGTATCCAATATCGTAGGGAGACCTATGATATTGGAATTACTGATAGCCAGCTGCACCGTTACTGCTTGCCATAGCAGTACTCTAGATTTACAGCAGGCTGTCGAACAAGCAGATATTGTGATCGCAGCATTGGGCAAACCCCATTTTATTCCGGGTAATTGGATTAAACCCGGTGCTATTGTCATTGATGTAGGGATTAATCGAGGCCCAGATGGCAAATTGGTTGGTGATGTGGAATTTGAAACTGCCAAGGACAGAGCCAGCTGGATCACCCCTGTACCCGGTGGTATAGGTCCTATGACAGTCGCAACCTTATTAAGCAATACCTTATTGGCTTATAGCACCAAAATACGGTAGAATGCCTACATTGCTTGAAACCTACTTTTAGAGAAACGCTGTTATGTGGAATTGGCTTATAGCGCCTTTTAAACGAAATAAAAACCTAATGGCTATTCAGCCACCAAACTTGCCTGCTGTGCGAGAATGCGGCGATGAAGAATGCCAACCCTGGTGGGGCACTTTCGAGATTGAAGAAGAACAATCTCGATTCTGGAAAATTGCGCATCATGTTATTTGTTTAGATCGCTATAATCATGAATGGCATATCGCGCATTATATCGATAATGAAACTGACCACGGTAATCAATTAGTCACTGAAAATCAATTTTCTAAAGAAAAGCTCAAATTTAAAACTTTTGCATCTTATAGCATGCATAAATCGATTATATTAAAACCTTCTTTGCCCAATAGACCTTTATTGTGCCAACTAGAACGTTCACTCTATATCCCTGCGGGTGAAGAAATTGTTTTGTATATCAGTATCCCTGCTTGGATCACGGTAAAAATAGGCAAACACAATATTATACTTGATGAAATTCCTTCGCATCAATTATCAGACACCTGGCATGGAAAAAACACTCTAGAAGGCGAATTGTGTTACGCAATCCGCAATCATTGTGCACCTCGTTTAGAAGACCTGCCCCATGGCATTACTCAAATCTTGACACCCATTACTGTTATTAACCGCTCTAAATCATTTTTACTGCTCAAAGAAATGCGTATTCCTTTGCCTTATTTATCCGTATACAGCGATCAATTCAATTATTTATGGACTGAACAAATCAATCTTTATTTTGATGGCCATGAAGAACCCCAGTCTACCCTCATTAAAGGCCCTCATAAAGCTTTAAAAGATCTAAATTTATTAACCGCCCCTCGATTGGGTACCAGTAATGGCTTTTCTTTTAAAAAATTATTGAATCCCTTTACTGTCTTTACAAGGAACACTTAGAATGCAAAAGAATACACCGAGCTTTTTTGATCACTTTTTTGATCTGGGTACCGCATCGCATCATTTTATGGATGTATTCTCTGGAATCGATTTTGTTGTGGTGGCTCGGGTATTAGGCTATTTTTTAATCGGTTTATTACTGACCCTTATTGCCCGTTGGTTTGTGGGAAAAATATCTGAAAATCAATTTTCTGCGCATCATGCAATGCTGTTTAGACGTATCACTTTTTATTTGGGTATTACTTTATCGTTGATTGTACCCTTTAAAGAATCCGGTCTGGATATTACCGCTTTATTAGGTGCTGCCGGTATCGCCACTGCAGCCATTGCTTTTGCCGCACAAACAACCATTTCAAATTTTTTAAGTGGGGTGTTTCTAATTGCAGAAAAACCTTTTGAAATAGGGGATACTATACAACTCTCTGATATGATGGGCGAAGTGCTTTCTATCGATTTATTATCTGTTAAATTAAGAACCAAAGACAATACTTTAGTGCGTGTGCCCAATGAAACTTTATTAAAAGCACAATTCAAAAATGTCTCTCGCTTTCCCATTCGCCGATGCGATATTAAAATAAGGGTTTCTTTTGATGAAGATTTAGCGGCCCTTAAAAAAATCCTTTTGGATGTGGCCGATAAAAATCCCTTAAGCCTTGCTTCTCCCGCACCTGAAGTCGTTTTCTTAGAATTCGGGGAATCGGCTATTCTCATCCAGCTTTCTGCCTGGGTGATTAACCGTTCCTTTAACGATTTACTCACAAACTTACAAATGGAAATCCAAGCCGCCTTCCAAACCCATAACATTAAACTACCAGAGACCTACAATTATTCACATTCACTAAATCAAAAACAATAGGTCACATAAAAAAACTTGCATTACTAAAAAAATATGGTAATCTACGAAAGTCAGAATCATTATCTGGCACTAAAATGACGAGAAACATCTTTGTAGATGATTTCTCGTAATGTTATGACGTCATTTCAATTTTTTGGAGAATACCATGAAAGGTTTAATTTTAGCTGCGGTTGCTGCAGTATGTTCCGTTTCTATGCCTGTTTCTGCTAACACAGAAACCACAAAGACAACCACAACAACCACTGTAGCCCCTATGACAGTTGAAGAATGCAAAAAAGCGATGGTTGACTGTTCAAAAGCTGCAGATCCTAAAAAATGCCAAGAAGACTTGGTTAACAACAAAGGTTGTGCACCAGAAGTTAAATAATTAGAGTTTTCTAATTAAAAGAGGGTGTAACCCGCCTCGGGTTCACCCTTTTCTCCATAAAGTTCCTGTAGCCGTATCTTCTAAAACCACACCCAAAGCGCTTAATTCATCCCGCACTCTGTCTGCTTCTGCCCATTGTTTGGTTTTTCTAGCTTCTTCTCGTGCCTGAATTAAAGCTTCTATGCTTTGTGCATCCACCTCAGTCTGAACAGCACTCTGCAGGAAAATCTCAGGATCTTGGTACAATAATCCTAAGGAGCTGGCTAATTTTTTTAATAAACTTCCCAGTGCTTCTGCTTGATTCGGATCCTGTGTTCGAACTTTATTAAGTTCTCGCGTAATATCAAATAAAATCGATAAAGCCACAGGGGTATTAAAATCATCGTCCATGGCATTTTCAAAACGCTGTGCAAATGCCGCTTGAATAGGATCATTTAATACCCTATCTTTATGTATTTTCAATCCTCTTAATGCTGTGTATAAGCGTTCTAAGCCTTTTACAGCAGAATGCAAACTCTCATCTGAATATTCCACAGGGCTACGATAATGAGAGGCAAGGGTAAAATAGCGTAATACTTCAGGATTATATTCTTTTAAAAAATCCCTTACCGTTAAAAAATTACCCAGAGACTTGGACATTTTCTCTGCATTCACTTGTAAAAACCCTGAGTGCATCCAAATATTAACAGGATTTTTAGCCGTGACGGATTCCGATTGCGCACGCTCATTTTCATGATGGGGAAATTTTAAATCGGCCCCGCCCCCATGAATATCGAATGTTTCGCCTAATTCTGCCAATGACATTGCCGAACATTCGGTATGCCAACCGGGGCGCCCCTTACCCCAAGGAGAATTCCATTCAGGCTCTCCTGGCTTAGCACTTTTCCATAATACAAAATCCATAGGATTGCGTTTGGCTTCATTCACATCGACCCTAGCACCGGCTTGCATATCTTCAACATCTCTATGTGCCAAGCACCCATAAGATTGACATTTTAAAACATCAAAATAGACATCGCCATTGGGGGCTACATAAGCATAGTCTTTTTCGATCATTTGTCCTATCAAATGAATCATCGCATCTATAAATTCCGTGGCACGTGGCACCACATCGGGTTGTAAAATATGAAGGGCTGCTTCATCTTCGGCCACGGCTTTTATAAAACGCGCCGTTAAGACTTCGTAGGGCTCTTTGTTTTCGAGTGCACGCTGAATAATTTTATCATCAATATCGGTAATATTACGTACATATTTAACTTTAAAACCTCTATACCGTAAATATCGTACAACCATATCAAATACCAAATAGGTGCGTGCATGACCTAAATGATAATGATCATAGACTGTGATACCGCAAACATATAAGCCAATTTGTTCTGGCACGATAGGCAAGAGTAATTCTTTTTGCTTAGTTAAACTATTGTAAATTTCTAGGGTGGTTTGCAGCATGTTTTGCCTTCTCTAAACGGTTGGTTAAAAGTGCGGGTGTCATTATTTTAAAGACTTGTGCTAACTCGGGCCCATGAACTTCGCCGGTTAAAGCCCCCCTCAATGGGAAAAATAAAGCTTTACCTTTCAGTGGTATTTTTGCTTGAAATAGGGAAAGCCATGCTTTAAAGTCTTGTATAGGAATATCCAAGGCTGTTTGAAAGAATTCGGGGCCTGCATTCAATATCGCAGAGGCGGCTTCTCCCATTAGGGGCAAATCTTTTGCAAAAAGTGCTTTAGCCCAAGCCAAAGCTTCGTGTGGCATCACCACATTGGGTTGAATCATGCTCGCAAAATCCATTTGTTTTTCTGCAGGGATTTCTGATAACAACTCTGGAACTGTGTTTAAAACAAAGTCCCACCATTCCTTCACACTTAAACGATGTAAGGTTTCCTTTTGCCAAAAATGCAGTTGCTCATTGTCATAATGTGCGGGTGAATGGCTAATGTGCGAGAGCTTAAATTCCTTGGAGAGGGCTATTAGGGTTTTAAAAGTTTGATCTTCGTAATAATGGCCTAAACGTGCTAGGTAATTTAAAAGTGCCAAGGGATGATAGCCGGCTTCTCTTAACTCTTGCACAGAACGACTGCCGCTACGTTTAGCCAGACGGGTACCATCTGATCCCAGAATCGTGGGAAAATGTCCATACCTGGGCACGGCTAATCCTAAGGCTTGAAGCAATAATATTTGTCTGGGCGTATTGGTTAGGTGATCATCGCCTCTTAAGGCATGGGTAACACCCATTGTGGCATCATCAATGGCATTGCAGAACATAAAGGGTGGGGTACCATCGCCTCTGCGAATAATAAAATCTCCGATATGATCGCATAAAAACCGTTGTGGCCCCTTAACCGCATCCACAAATTCGACCACGCCGCCTTTGGGGATATGGAAACGTAAAGTCGGCTTTAAGCCTTCAGCCAATTTCTGTGTTTTTTGAGCTTCACTAAGCTGCATACAAGTGCCCGCGTAACGAGGTGGCTCGCCTCTTGATAACTGTAATTTTCTAGACAAAGCCAATTCGGATTCTGTACAAAAACAAGGATATACTTTTGCCTCTTTTTCGAGTACTGCGTAGTAGTCATCATATATATTTTGGCGTTGTGATTGATAAAAAGGACCTTCATCCCAAAGGATCCCTAGCCAGCTTAGATCTTCTAATAGGGATTTGGAAAATCGATCTTCTGATCGCTCTAAATCGGTATCTTCGATACGCAGTACAAAATGTCCCCCGATTTGGCGTGTCAATAAAAAATTAAATAACGCAGCCCTAAGGTTACCCACATGCATTAACCCAGTTGGGCTGGGTGCAAAACGTGTTTTATAGTTGAGTGCTTTTTCTGACATAATACCTAATCTACAAAACTACAGTTTAACGAATATTCATAAAATACTCTATAGTTAAACCATGAAAACAGCTTTACAACTCAACCAAAGCCTAAAACAATCCCTTAGCACAGCGGTACAACAAGCCATTGAGTTATTGGCCTTGCCGGCTATCGAATTAAAACTGCATATTCAATCTATTTTAGACCATAATCCCTTGTTAGAACTGGATGAACACCCTGCAGAGGCTCCCCATTCTCTATTTGATTACTTACCTCGGCATACTGCATCTGATTTTTCTCCCGATATTCCCGATACCAAACCCCATACGGTTAAAGCCCATTTATTATGGCAACTTAGCCTTAGCCATTGGTCAGAACGGGATATTCTGATGGCCACCTACCTGATTGATGACATGAATGACGAGGGTCATCTTGAAAACACGCTTAGCGAGATTCATGCGAGTATTCCCGCCTCTTTGAAAATCACGCTCTCAGAAATGCAAACTTTATTGTTGCGTATACAACAATTTGAGCGCCTTTCTATCTGTGATATGGAATATAGACCGATTTCAGAGGAGATGCATATCCCCGATCTGATTGTGCTAAAACAAAATGGCTCTTATGTTGTCACATTAAATATGGACTTTATACCCGAACTTAAAATGGTTTCTCATTATGCTGATAAAAAGGCCAGGACGGCGCGCGATAAAAAATTTATGATGGATGCTCAAAAAGAAGCCCGTTGGTTTTTAAAAGCACTCCATATCCGCAATCAACATTTGCTTGAAACCGCACAAGCCATTGTCTGCCATCAACATCCTTTTTTAGAATATGGGATGAAGGCCATGGTTCCCTTACATTATCACCATATCGCAAAAGATACAGGATTACACGAATCTACCATTTCACGATTGGTTTGTAATAAATTAATATTAACACCTCAAGGCCTATTTGAGTTAAAATCATTCTTTGGGAATGGAATTCAACCGCTGCAAGCCATGATTAAACAATTGGTGGCAGAAGAATCGCGGGAGAATCCTGTCTCTGACCAACAACTG
Organism: uncultured Francisellaceae bacterium; assembly: GCA_945956915.1. GTDB lineage: Bacteria > Pseudomonadota > Gammaproteobacteria > UBA6186 > Azoamicaceae > CAMFJH01. The sequence continues at coordinate 77,914 of CAMFJH010000005.1, forward strand.
ATGCAATTATTGTTAAACCGAGGGTTTAAAACCACACGCAGAACGGTTGCAAAATACCGCGAAGCCATGGACATACCCTCATCTTATCACCGAAAAAGAGGTATCGCTTATGGAAATTCAAATAACCGGTCGTAATTTAGACATTACCCCATCGATTCGGGATCACATCCATAAAAAATTTGGTAAGTTAACATCCCATTTTCAAAATATTACCAACATTCATGTAACACTTCATGTGGCTCAAAAATTTCAACACGAGGCAGAAGCCTTGGTGGATTTATCGCATGGTAATATTTTTGCCAAAACCAGCTCTCCTGATATGTACGCGAGCATTGATACCTTAATTGATAAAATTGATAGGCAAGTCGTGGAGCATAAAGAGAAGCTGAAAAATCATAAAAATACGCCAGGACACATTCCTATGGATTCACATGAGGATAACACCTAAGAGATGCGTCTTGTTATCATCAGCGGCCGTTCGGGCTCAGGGAAAACGGTCGCACTGCATGTGTTGGAAGATTTAGGGTTTTACAGTATTGATAACTTACCCGTTACCTTATTGCCCGCTCTGGAAGATTATCTTGAAAACCCTCAAGAAAAAGTGAGTGTGAGTATTGATGTTCGCAATATTCCTGCAGGCCTCACCCAATTTAAAAGCATTGTGCAGCAACTGAAAAAACCAGGCTCTACCTGCGAAATTGTTTATCTTGATGCTACCGATGAAATCTTATTAAAGCGATTCAGTGAAACCCGCCGTAAACACCCCCTAACCAACGAGCACGTTTCTTTAAAAGAAGCCATACAAAAAGAAAATCAGGTATTAGAACCCATTGCGAGTCTTGCCGATCTGACCATTGACACCAGTACTTTAAGCAACCAGGCGCTGCATCAAATTCTAAGAGATAGACTAGCATTCAATCAAAAAAATACAATACAAATTCTATTACTCTCTTTTGGATACAAAAGAGGCTTGCCGCCCGATGCTGATTTTATTTTTGATGTAAGATGTTTAGCTAACCCCTACTGGCAGCCCAGTTTACGCGATTGCTCAGGCAAAGATAAAGCGGTGATTGATTTTTTAAATCAAGAAGCCGATGTACAAAATATGCTAGAAGATATGCTTCAGTTTTTAAAAAAATGGATCCCCCGTTTCGCAGCTGATAGCAGAAGCTATTTAACCATTGCTATCGGCTGCACCGGGGGACAACATCGCTCAGTCTATTTAGCTGATACAATTGCTGAAACCTTAATGCAAACCCATCCCAGCGTACAAGTGCGTCACCGGGATTTATCTTGAAGGCCATAAAAAAATTATCTCATTTTTGCAATTCTATAATTTCATTTTTCCAAGGTGGATTTTGAAAGTATTCTATTGGGTTAGTGACTAGAATATGTTCCTGATGAAAAGATCGTTTCAAATTTCCAACAATTTGTACAGTTTGTTTAGGTTTCAGTTTGGCCGAATAATATTTTAAAGCCGAACTAACAGTAGAATCAGAACTTTTCACCTCTATTAACTCGCGCAATTCACCATCGACTTCTGTTAAAAAATCGACTTCTCTACCATCTTTATCACGAATGTAATACAATTGACACTGGTATCCATAATAATCTTCAAGAAAATGTAAGCGCTTGAGTAAGTGAGTGGCTACAAGATTTTCTAACCGTGCCCCTTCTTGTTCAATTATATCTGCATTATCATAAAAAAATACTTTGGGCGGCTTCAATATTGATCGAGGTGTTTTTTTAGTGTAGGGATAAACCGCAAATGCAATATACATTTTTTCTACTAATGATAGCCAACTTTTCGCGGTCTTTGGAGAAATTTGTAGATCTGCTGCGAGATGGGCTAAGGTAATAAGTTGCCCTGCTCTTTCACGCAATGCATCTGTAAAAAGCATTAATAATTGTATATTGCGTATGGATTCTAAATCTCGAACATCTTCCTTTAGAATGCGATCAAAGCGTTCTCGTCGCCAGCGCCTTGCCTCTCGTTCATCTGCTAGTAGAAAAGGCTCTGGAAATCCTCCTAATGTTAATAAACGTTCGTATCCTTCTTCTAAAGTAATATTCGTTGGTAATTCATCAAGTGTTAAAGGATGCAAACGCCAGTAATGATATCTACCCATTAAAGAGTCACCACCTTGTTTATAAACATCTAATCGTGCCGAACCCGTAACTAAATATTGTTGTTTAGGGGGTTTAGTATCGTAGATGCCTTTAATCCAGCGTTTCCAAAAAAAGTATTTATGTAACTCATCAAAGATAATTAAATGAGTGCTGTTTAACCATTGCTTTTTTAAAATGGCCTGTCTGTCTTCATCATTATCCCAGTTAAAATAGGCATGTTTTAAAAATAAACCATGACATAGGTTTTTACTTAAAACGGTTTTGCCAACTTGCCTTGGACCACCAATAAAAACCATTTTTTTAGTTAAATCTTTGTAAATATAGGGCTCACAGTACCGATGCATGACTATTTTTTCCTCAATTCCATTATAGCCTCGTCTATAATGGAATATAATACAATTTAACCGTAATTAAAACTGTATAAAAAAGCAGTCCTATGCGACTAAAATGAGTATGTAATTTTCCCTTAATCACCGGCTATCATCATATTTTCTATTAATATTGATCCGGTTAAAATATGAGACCTTTTTTCGATATCCGATCCAATATCCAGGATCTGCATAAACATTTCTTTTAAATTTCCAGCTACGGTAATTTCTTCCACAGGGTATTGAATAACACCTTGTTCAACCCAAAAGCCTGAAGCCCCTCTAGAATAATCCCCTGTTACCAAATTAACGCCTTGGCCCATTAAAGAGGTTACCAATAAACCGGTATCCATTTTTTGGAGTAAATCTTCAAGCCCTAATTCGCCTGAATTGACTTGCAAATTATGAACCCCACCTGCATTACCTGTGGTTCTTAAGCCTAATTTTCGGGCGGAATAACTGTCTAAAACATAAGTTTCTAAAACACCTTCACGAATAATATCGTGACGTGTTGTAAGCACGCCTTCGTGATCATAAGGCGCACTGGCTAAGCCCTTAAGCAAATGAGGCACTTCTTCAATATGTACAAATGCAGGAAAAATAGTTTTACCTAAATGATTTAATAAAAACGAAGATTGTCTGTATAAATTTGGCCCAGATATTGCCGCTATTAATTGTGACCATAACCCCCCTGCAATTTCTTTAGAGAAAATAATGGGAGCTTGACGCGTTTTAATTTTTCTAGCGTCTAAACGTTTAATAGTGCGTTCTGCTGCTAAACGACCAATGGTAGTAGCCGGTGTTAGATCTTTAATATCACGCACCAAACTAAAATCATAGTCTCTTTGTAGCAGCCCTTTGGATTCTCCCACCACAACACAATTTAAACTGTGACGTGTGGTCGGAAATGCATTGATAAATCCATGTGAATTACCATAGGCATGCATCACAGCATGGCTTGCAAAAGTTGCACCTTCAGATTGGGTAATTCTAGGATCAGCCGCACGTGCTGCATCTTCACACACGGTTGCCCATTCAATGGCTTGTTCTGGTGTAATATCGGCAGGATAATAGATATTTAAATCGGGAATACTCGTTGCCAATTGATGTGGATCCGCTAAACCCGAAAATTTATCTTCTTCCGTGTATGTTGCAATCCTAAGCGCCGCTTCAAGGGCCGTGGATAGCGCTTCTTTGCTGAAATCCGTTGTCGAAACCGATCCCTTACGATTACCTTTATAAACGCTTAAACCCAGCGATTTGTCTTTATTAAATTCTACCGTATCTACAGCGCCCATTCTAACCGTGGTAGATAAGCCTGATTGATAATGAATTTGCACTTCTGCTTGTGTAGCGCCTTTATTTTTCGCTTCTTCTAATAATCCTGCAATGGTATCTTTAAAATACGTAGCTTGTTCAATACTCATTGCTCGGTTCCTCCCACTGTCATATCATTAATTCTTAAAGTCGGCTGTCCCACCCCTACCGGCACACTTTGCCCGGCTTTTCCACAAACCCCAATACCCGCATCTAATTTTAAATCATTGCCGACCATTGAAACCCGTGTTAAGCAATCAGGACCATTACCCACTAAAGTTGCGCCTTTTACAGGATGTGTGATTTTACCTTTTTCAATTAAATAGGCTTCAGAAGCATTAAACACAAATTTTCCTGAAGTAATATCCACTTGTCCGCCTGAAAAATTCACGGCATACAATCCCTTTTCCACTGAAGCAATAATTTCTTCAGGCACATGCTCTCCTCCTAGCATATAAGTATTGGTCATCCGTGGCATCGGTAAATGCGCATACGATTCTCGTCGCCCGTTACCCGTTGATTGCTTACCCATTAAACGCGCGTTTAATTTATCTTGTAAATAGCCTTTTAAAATGCCTTTTTCTATTAGGGTTGTACACTGCGTAACGGTTCCTTCGTCATCCATATTTAAAGATCCCCGTCTGCCGGCCAAAGTCCCATTATCAACCACCGTACATAAAGGACTGGCTACGCGCTCACCGATTCTGCCTGCAAAAGCAGAACTGCCTTTACGATTAAAATCGCCTTCTAAACCATGCCCCACCGCTTCGTGTAATAAAACCCCAGGCCAACCCGGTCCTAATACCACAGGCATTGTGCCCGCAGGCGCAGGCCTGGCCTTTAAATTGACAATCGCTTGGCGTGCCGCTTCACGCGCATATTCTAAAGCTTTATCATTTTCTACAAACATGGCATAACTGGTTCTAGCACCTCCGCCACTTCTCCCTTGCTCAAAACGCCCTTTTTCCTCTGCAATCGCCTGCACACTCATGCGAACCAAGGGCCTGAAATCCGCGGCATAAACACCGTCTGAACCTGCCACTAAAATAATTTCATAAGTCCCTGCAAGACTCACAATCACTTGCTGGATCCTAGGATCAGCTTTTCGTGCTTCAGCATTTACCCGATGCATTAAATTCATTTTTTCTGCATCCGTAATCGATTGTAGCGGGTTATCGCTGGGATACAATACCGAAGCAATGGCATTTTTATGCCAAGCTTGAATACGATTTTGCCCACCTTGATGGGCTATCGATCGGGCAGCAGATGCGGCTTCTTCCAATGCTGGTAAAATGATTTCATCGGAATACGCAAAGCCTGTTTTCTCTCCACTGATGGCTCTAACTCCGACACCATAATCAATGCCATATCCACCCTCTTTAATAATCCCATCTTCCAATGTCCAGGATTCGTGCCGAGCACTTTGAAAATACAAATCTGCTTGATCAACCGAATGACCCAGCACTTTAGATAAAATTCTTTGTAGATCATCATCGCCCAAGCCTGCTGGTGCGAGTAAATGCTGTTCTGCTATTTCTAAATGATTGCTCATATTCAAATCCTCACACTCAATTCATGTTTGTTTTACCATTCAATCGATTTTTTGCCTTTTTCTTGCAAAAAAGCATTAATGCTCGAAAAATGCCCACATCCTAAAAATCCTCTATGTACCGACAGCGGTGAAGGATGTACCGTTCTTAAAACCCGATGTTTAGTTTCATCAATAAAAGTACATTTTTGTTGGGCATAAGCTCCCCACAATACAAAAACCAGATCCTTTTTTTGTTCATTTAGACAGCGGATCACACTATCGCTAAAGCGTTCCCAGCCTCTTTTTTGATGTGAAGCCGCAAGACCGGCTTCTACCGTCAATACGCTATTTAAGAGCAAAACGCCTTGTTCTGCCCAATGCACTAAAGAACCCGTCTTGGGTTTTGTGCCCAAATCTCTTTCTAGTTCTTTAAAGATATTTTTTAAAGAAGGCGGAAAAGCGATTCTGGGTTGTACGGAAAAACATAATCCATGCGCTTGATTTGGCCCATGATAAGGATCTTGGCCCAAAATAACCACTTGCACCTTATCAAAAGTCGTTAGCCTAAAAGCCTGGAATATAGCGTTGTATTCAGGGTAAATTGTTTTTTGTTTCGTATATTCTTGTTCTAAAAACAAGTGCAGGGCTTGCATATACGGTTCTTCAAACTCCTTTGCTAACCAAGGCACCCAACTCGGGTCTAAAGTAGACAGAAGCTTATTCAATATGCCACCATATGAGATATGTTAAATTCAGAATATATCCTGGATGTGATCCAAAGCTTTGAAGCCTTACAGAATGCTTTAAGCCAATTACAACCAAAGCTTGTAGAAAAGGATAGCAAGCTACCCTCTTGGTTTCAAGCCCCTGTGGATTTACCCACCCCTATAGGATTACCCGATCGGGATGCTATCTTTGGCCTTATTCGGCAATGCGAATACCTGGATCATCAAAAACCTAGGGATATCTTGATAGGCGCAGGTATCGTTGCGGCTTCCGCTGAAACGCTCGAAGCCATTCGTACCTTAAATACTGCCAAAGATCGCTTTAAAACGGCCATATTAGCCTTAAAAGCCGCCAAAATACCCACAGCAGACCCTTATCTGTGTGCGCATTTTGAACAAGTCTTAGGCAAACGTTCCGAGATTACCGCACATACCTTAGGTAAAATGGGCTTACCCCGTTTGCACTTAAAACAATGCTACCGCCGCATTCCTATATTACCCACAAGACCTCATAGGGTCTCTTGGACTTGGGCCAATACCAAAGCCATTACACGTATTAGCGTATTAGAAGCTGAGCAATTGTTACTTAAACAAGGTCAAGATGCCGGTATTCTTAGCCAAGTAACAAAACTTAAATCCCTGCCCCTTGATACACCCCTGGCCATTGTGCAGACACTAGCGCCTCATCTGCGGGCAAATATTGTACTGCCCACGCCAACGGGTTCTACAACACGCCTTATGGTCAAAGGACCCGTGCCTCTCTTTTATGCGTTTGAAGAGCATTTACCCTTGCCTGTCTTAAAACCTGCAGGGGAGAAACACGCTAAAGATCGCAATCGTCCCGTCCGCTCTGATGTAAAACTGGATCCCGAACCCTTTCTACCCGCTATTCGAGTACATCGATATTTACATGCTCCTGCTGTTGTTGATGAAGTCTAAAATTTTTTGCTTTACAAAGGGGTCAAAAGCATTTCATGATTTTTAGTATTTATAAAGCACTTACATGCTTTTAAGGGATTTCCACGCTACATTTAAATGCAACCATTTTCCATTTTTATATACTAACAAAAAGCACACAAATTCCAAAGCATGGGAGTATATACAATGAGCAAAAGCCCTGAAGAAATACAACAAGAGATACAAAACATAAATGATGACGTCGCATTCTCGGTTAAAAATTATGAGAACCTTAATGAAAAAGTGACCGTAAAACGCGAAGAAAATTTAATACAAATTATCGCGGAGGATGGCAGTGTGCTTGAAACCTTTAATTTACCAGCTTCAAGCACAATTTCTCTTCCCGAAGACAAAGTAGAACAAGATCAAGATATAGAGCAAGTTGCTCAGCGCTCTGAAAAAACAATTATCTATGAGGCTGCAGAAGATGTATTTTTAAATTCCAATAGAGAGGAAATTGAAGAGGAATCAGATGATGAAAGCTCAGAACCGGAGAGTGCAGCCGAGGATGAGGATAATGAAGGTGATGAAGAGATACAAAGGATAGTAGATGTGTTAAGGAAAGAAGCACCTCTGTTGTTTTCTTCAGAAGATAATTTAAACATTGGTACACTATCGAATCTTATTGAATTTATTGTAAACAAGCATCCAACAGAACTTCAATTTAATAATATTCTTAAGGACTTAGAAACTAGAGCACAAAAGCGATTTATAGAAATTTTAACTACAATTCAACAAAATAATCAAGAGGAAACTCTAAGCAAATTACTGTTGGCGGAAATTGTTACACAGTTTTGGAGTAGTGTAAAGAATGAGCATTTACAAGGTTCATTAGGCGCTGTTTTAGAAGGCTTTAGAAACTACCATGCGCAAGAGGAAGTTCAAGAACAAGAAGAAGTTCAAGAAGCCAAGCTTCCAGATGAAAAAATGCATTCTGAAATAAAAATGCCTCTTAAAAGAGAAGGTCATGCTTTTAGAGGCACGGGGCCAAGCCGTAGCATGGCAGAAATAGAAGCAGAACTTCAAAAACAAAAAGAAGAAAAATTAAAAAAACTAGAAGATCAACAACCTGCCTTTCTTAAAGATATACGACAAGCTGAGAAAAAAGATAGAAGCGAACAACTTGCTGCTCTTGAAAGAAAACTTAATACTAATTTTAAAAAACATTTTAATCAAGAAGTGATAGAACCCAAACTAGACATTCCGACACCCCAAATAGGTGTACCTTCACAAGAAAACCTAAATTCAAATTTATTGAAACCGGAATCTGTTTTACAATCGCCTGTTTTAGAACCAATAGTGGAAGATAGAGAGTCTAAGATCCAAAAACTTGAAGGTGAGAACCAACAACTTCAAATTGAATTGCAGAAAGCAACACAACAAGTTCGGTTACTTGAAGCCAGACTTAAGCAAAACGAGATTGATCAAGCTAAAAAAGCTGAGCCTATTGAAGAGAAAGGTCCAAAATTTATTTTCTCGCAAAAAAACAAACCCAACAAAATAAAATTATCACCACAACAAGAAAAATTTATAACCATTGTACAATCTTTAAAAAATGCAAATCAAGCTTATCTCGATTCTTTTCTTGATCCTGAAAACCTTAGCAAGGGAAATGTTTTTAAAGCAAATGCCATAAAAAAACACAAGCGTGCAGAGAAAAGAGATAAAGGACTTCAAATATTGATTAAAAAAATAAGTGCATTAGAACCCATGGATCAAGATGCATTAAATGACTTAAAACAAAATTTTAAAAAGTGGCTTCAACATTATAAAGCTAAAGACTACGATGATTCAGGGTTTTTCAGCCGTAAAGGCCGTGTATACACTATGTTAAATGAAACTGAACAGCTATTAAAACAAGCAATGCCAAAGCATAAAAAATGAAAATCCCCGGCCGGCCTTAAGAGGAAATACTAATCCTAAAGTCCTTATGGCCGGAATTTCTAGCAAAGGAACAAAACGCCAGTTTTAAATACTGATCATGAGCAAGTAGATTCTGGCAGAAAAAATTAATGCTAAATCAACTGCCCATGGCAATGTTTATATTTAGTACCCGAGCCACAAGGACAGGCTTCGTTACGTCCTATTTTAGCTGTATCGCGTGTTTGGGGTTGCTGAATACTAAATTTTCCTTCTAAGATTTCACCTTCCTCATTGGCGCCAAAGGCAGGTGCTGCATCGTGTTTAAATTCTAAGTCTTGGCCACTTTGGAAATTTCTTTCTTGATCAAAAGCTTCTATTTCAGATTCTGATCTAAATTGTACTTTGGTGATCATTGCAATGGTTTCATGTTTAATGCGTTCTAACATGGCAGAAAATAAAGCGAAGGCTTCGCGCTTATATTCTTGCTTAGGATCTTTTTGCGCATAGCCTCTTAAATGGATACTTTGACGCATATAATCCATGGTAGATAAATGTTCTTTCCATTGGCTATCTAATACATTTAACAGCATGGTTTTTTCCATATGCCGCATGGGTTTTGCACCGATTTGCTGTTCTTTGGCTTCATGGGCTTTTACAAAGGCTTCTGTAATACGCTCGCGCAATAAATCTTCATGTAAGTCTGTATTTTCGGCAAGCCAGCCTGCAATATCCAATTTTAAAGCAAAATCGAGCTCTAGGGCTTGCATCAAGCCTTTAATATCCCATTGCTCTTCTATACTCTGTAGCGGAATGTATTGAGTAATGACTTCTTGGGCCACATCGTTAATAATAGCTTTAATGGTCTCAGAAATATCTTCTGCTTCCATCAGCTCGTTTCGTTGTTGATAAATCACTTTACGCTGATCATTGGCCACATCATCAAATTCAAGTAATTGCTTACGAATATCAAAATTATGACCTTCCACTTTTCGTTGCGCGTTTTCAACCGCACGGGTCACCCAAGGATGGGTTAGGGCTTCGCCATCTTTTAAACCTAATTTACTGAGTAAACCAGAAATATTATCAGAAATAAAAATCCGCATTAAATTGTCTTTTACAGATAAGTAAAAACGTGTGCTGCCCGGATCCCCTTGTCGACCCGAACGACCTCTTAATTGATTATCAATACGCCTAGATTCGTGTCGTTCTGTACCGATGATGTGCAAACCACCCGCAGCTAATACTTGATCATGCCGCTCTTGCCACTGGGCTTTATCCGCTTCGGTGGCTTCTCTATCGAGTTTTCCACCCAAGACAATATCTGTGCCTCGACCTGCCATATTGGTTGCAATGGTCACGGTACCTGGGCGCCCGGCTTCAGCGACAATCTCTGCTTCGCTTTCATGGTATTTTGCATTCAATACCGCATGTTTAATGCGTTTTTGTTTTAAAAGTGAAGAAAGATATTCGGAAGTTTCAATCGAGATAGTACCCACTAATACAGGCTGAGCACGTTTCACACACGCATCAATATCTTCAATAATGGCATCAAATTTTTCTTTTTGGCTAAGATAAATCATATCCCCTAAATCTTGACGCTGATTGGGTCTGTGTGTGGGTACCACAATGACTTCTAAGCCATAAATTTGCTGGAACTCATAGGCTTCTGTATCAGCAGTTCCAGTCATACCCGCTAATTTATCGTATAGTCTAAAATAATTTTGGAAAGTGATAGAGGCCAAGGTTTGATTTTCATTTTGAATTGGCACGCCCTCTTTGGCTTCTGTGGCTTGATGGATCCCATCCGACCAACGTCTACCTTGCATTGTACGCCCCGTGTGTTCATCTACAATAATCACCTGATTATCACGCACAATATAATCCACATCGCGTTTAAATAACGCATGGGCTTTTAAGCCTGCGTAAATATAATGCATCAACGCAATGTGATTAACCGCGTATAAACTGTCACCCTCGGGTAATAATCCTTTTTCGACCAGTATTTTTTCAACTTTTAAGTGGCCATCTTCGGTTAAAAATACTTGTTTGGCTTTTTCATCAACCGAATAATCTCCTGGACCCTCTTTTTCAAGTTGTCTTGTTAAGCTTGGAATGATTTTATTGATAACCACATATAAATCTGAGCTGTCTTGATCCGCACCCGAAATAACCAAAGGTGTACGGGCCTCGTCAATTAAAATAGAATCGACTTCATCCACTACTGCAAAATATAAAGTTCGTTGAACACGTTGTTCAGGCGAAAAAGCCATATTATCGCGCAAATAATCAAAACCAAATTCATTATTCGTGCCATAAGTGATGTCTGCTGCATAAGCCGCTTGTTTTTCTTCAGTACTCATGCCATGCACGACTGTACCCACAGTCATGCCTAAAAATTCATAGAGGGGTTTATTCCACTCTGCATCTCGTATAACCAAATAATCATTCACCGTAACCAAATGCACGCCTTTACCTAAGAGCGCATTTAAATATAAAGGTAGGGTCGCCACCAAGGTCTTACCTTCACCTGTGCGCATTTCAGGTATTTTCCCTTCATGCAAAATCATACCGCCAACCAATTGCACATCAAAAGGACGCATCCCTAAAGTGCGTTTAGAAGCTTCTCGCACCACAGCAAAGGCTTCGGGTAAAATATCCTCTAACGTAGCCCCTGCTTGCAAACGATCTTTAAATGCTTGGGTCTTAGCCGCCAAATCTACATCGGAAAGCATCACCATATTGGGTTCTAATGCATTAATTTGCTGCACACTCTTATAATAACGCTTCAAAGAACGTTCATTACGGCTTCCAAAAAGTTTTTTAACTAGGTTGGTAATTAGCATAGTATTTTTCGCTTTCTTCCTCTAAACTTGTCCCTTATGGACCCTAAGCAACATTCTAAACAATCCTTAGCTGAGATTCTAGCTAAGTCTCCCATTTTGTCTCGATTTATCCAAAAAATCGATGATCTTTCTAAACTCAATCAAGCCCTTAAAACCCATTTAGATCCCTCGTTGGCACCGCAATGCCAAGTCGTTAATCTTTGTCAGGGCAAACTTATTTTATGCACTACTTCTTCTATCTGGGGGCATCAACTCCGATTTCAAGAAATGGAACTGCTAAGCCAGCTAAGAACCTACCCAGAGTGGTGTGGTTTAACGTCTATTCACTCTAAAGTCCTTCCTTCGATGCCTACCTTAAGAGCTTCCAAATTTGAGTATACCGGTTTTTCTAGACCCACTCTTTCAGCAACCAGTGCAGATACCCTAAAGCAAACAGCCCGCACCATTAGGCATCCTCGCTTACAAGCAGCGCTTTTACGCTTGGCAACTCATGCCATTACAGGATATAAATAAGTAACAGGCGATAAGGCTGTATTGTCAAAAGTCACTACTTCCCAAGCTTCAGGTGTGGCCAATAAACTTTGCAACAATCGATTATTTAAAGTATGCCCTGATTTAAAGCCTTTAAAAGCACCAATTAACCCCGTGCCTAATAAATATAAATCACCTACTGCATCTAAGATTTTATGTTTGACCAATTCATCTTCGTATCGTAAACCATCTTCATTCATGATCCTAGAATCATCTAGCACAATGGCATTCTCTAGACTGCCACCTAAAGCCAAATTATTGGCTCTTAGCCATTCATATTCAGCTAAAAACCCAAAAGTACGGGCTCGACTGATTTCTTTAACATAAGCAGTCGTTGAAAAATCTAAAGTCGCTTCTTGAACGCTATTTTTTAAAACAGGATGATCATAATCTAGGGTAAAAGATACTTTAAAGCCTTCAAACGGTTCAAGACTTGCCCATTTATCCCCATCATGCACACAAACACGTTCTTTAATACGTAAAAAGGATTTTAAGTCACTTTGCTCTTCAATGCCTGCAGATTGCAATAAAAACACAAAATGGCTGGCGCTACCATCCATAATGGGCACTTCCGGTGCACTGAGTTCTACAATCGCATTATCAATCCCTAAGCCTGCCATGGCAGACAATAAATGCTCTACCGTCGATACTCGTACACCCTCTTTAATTAAAGTAGTCGAGAGTCTGGTATCGCCCACAAAAGCTGAACGTGCAGGAATTTCGACAACGGGATCTAAATCAACCCTTCTAAAAACAATACCGTAATTTACAGGTGCAGGCTTCACTGTAAGAAAAACCTTCTGACCATTATGCAATCCCACGCCCATAGCGCGTATCATATTTTTTACAGTTCGCTGCTTACTCACTTAATTACTCACTCCCCACCCCATCGACTACGCGTACTTCTTTGTCTTTACGACGCAAAAAAGCTGGGATATCTAAATATTCAGGATCACGTCGTACACTGACACCTGCATTTAAGCTCGCATTCCCCATGGATCGTGTTACTTTCAGCTGGGATTGCGCTTGTACCTGTGACTGAACCTGCGTATGGATTTGATTTTGACCTTGTACTTCCTGAGAAGCGCCCATTACCTGAGGCTTACCCAATCCAGTAGCCACCAAGGTCACCCTTAATTCATCAACCAACGTTTCATCGATTACTGTTCCTACGATCACAGTTGCATCATCTGAAGTAAAGCTCTTAATGGCATCACCCACTTCTTCAAATTCTGCAATGGACATATCCATACCAGCGGTAATGTTCACCAATACGCCTCTAGCACCGGCTAAGCTGATATCATCCAATAAAGGACTGGATATTGCAGCCTCCGCGGCTAAACGTGCCCGATTTTCGCCCTTGGCAGAACCCGTACCCATCATGGCTATACCCATTTCTGACATCACCGTTCGGACATCTGCAAAATCGACATTGATAAGCCCAGGACGGGTAATTAATTCAGAAATACCCTGTACCGCGCCGAGTAATACATCATTGGCCGCCCTAAAAGCATCCAATAAAGTAACTCCCTTACCTAATACACTTAATAACTTTTGGTTAGGAATCGTAATTAAAGAATCGACCACTTGGCCTAACTTCTGAATACCTTCTTCGGCATATTGCATACGTTTTTTGCCTTCGAAAGGAAAAGGTTTAGTCACCACAGCTACGGTTAAGGCACCCAATTCTTTGGCAACTTCCGCCACAATTGGCGCGCCACCCGTACCGGTACCGCCCCCCATTCCGGCTGTAATAAAGACTAAATCAGCCCCTTCTAACATCTCACGAATGCGATCACGATCTTCAAGCGCACTTTCGCGACCTACTTCAGGATTGGCACCTGCACCCAATCCTTTGGTAATACCGGTACCCAATTGTAACACCAATCCCGGTAAAGGCTCTTCTAAAGCTTGTCTGTCGGTATTGGCCCGAATAAACTCTACCCCTTCGATATTGGCAGAAGTTAACATATGCTTGATGGCATTACCACCACCGCCACCCACACCAATCACCTTAATGACAGCATTTTGTGGAAAATTATCATTTAATTCGAACATATTAGCCATATTAGATGCGCTCCCTAATATTAAAAATTCCCCTGGAACCAGCTTTTCATACGGCCTAAAAGCCCCTTAAAGCCTAACTGTGTAGTCCCTGCTTGCTCATGCTTTTGGTGCTGATAACCATAATGCAATAAACCCACTGCAGTTGAATAAATAGGATTACGCAAACCATCAACCAGGCCGGTAATCTCTTGCGGTATCCCTAAACGCACAGGCATCTGAAAAATTTCTTCAGCCAATTCAATCACCCCTTCCATCCGTGCCCCACCTCCGGTAACCACAATACCAGAACCCAATGCACCTTCTAGACCCGCACTGCGTAACTCGGCTTGTACTAAAGAAAAAAGCTCTTCGTATCGAGGTTCTATCACTTCTGCTAAGGTCGTACGAGATAATTGTCTGGAGGTTCTATCGCCCATAGAAGGCACTTCCACCATTTCATCAATATTCGTTAATTTGGCTAAAGCACAGGCATATTGAATCTTAATATTTTCCGCACTTTGACTTGGGATACGAAGCGCTACTGCAATGTCGTTGCTAACCTGATCACCAGCCACCGGAATAACAGCGGTATGCCGAATAGCACCCTCTGTGAAAATAGCCATATCCGTAGTACCACCGCCAATATCGACCATACAAACACCCAATTGCATTTCATCGGGTGTGATAACGGCATGACTAGAGGCCAAAGGTTCTAAAACCAAATCATCGACTTCTAAACCACAGAGTCGCACGCATTTTACAATATTCTGAGCGGCAGCGACTGATCCTGTGACCATATGCACTTTGGCTTCTAAGCGAACACCTGACATCCCCACAGCTTCTCGGATACCTTCTTGTCCATCAATAATGAATTCTTGAGGCAGAACATGCAGGGTTTTTTGATCCGTGGGAATGGCAACCGCTTTAGCAGCATCCATTACACGTTCCACATCTTGAGCTCTGACTTCTTGATCTTTTATGGCGACAATACCATGTGAATTGAAACTGCGAATGTGTGATCCCGCAATCCCCGTCACCACAGATTGTATTTGACAACCCGCCATGGTTTCAGCATCTTCTATCGCACAGCGTAAAGAAGCGACCGTCGATCCAACATTCACGACGACGCCTTTTTTCAAGCCGTGCGAAGGATGGGTTCCCATCCCCAAGATCTCAATTTGTCCTTCAGGTGTTATGCTCGCAATAATGGCAACCACTTTTGAAGTACCAATATCAAGCCCTACTATTACATTTTTATCGCGTTTATTGGGCATTTTGCGCTATGACCTCCATTAGGTAAGTATTAAGCACGCGTATTACTTCCAACTTTATATCCTGTTTTATAACCAATAGCCAATCCATTGGTATAACGACAATCTACATAAACTATCTGATCCATTTGTGCCTTTAATTTTAGCTCGTAGGCTAACACAAATCTATTTAAACGTTCTACCAGTGCTGTTCTACCCAGTATAAGCGCTATTCCATTATCTAACATAATTTCTAAAGCACCATAATCGCTTAAATGCAACTCTGTCACTGTTAGCCCTAAGGGACCTAAACTCTCTAAGACGGTATAATATTGCTGTAACATGTCCTGAGATTTTTCTACAGGGCCTGTAAACAAAGGCAATTTACTCAAAATCATTGCATTTGCGCTCTGCTCTGGATAAAAAACCTCGCCTTCTGTATCCATCACACCTTTTTCACCAAACCGAGCTTGAGGCATACGCTCTTGTAAGGAAACTTGAATTTTATCTGGCCACACTCGTTTAACCGAGCTTGACACTACCCAAGCCAAGTTTGCAATATCTTCCTGAATACTCTGAACTTTTAACCAAAAAAAGCCTTTTACCAAATGTGGGGATACCTGATTCATCAGCGTATCTTCCGGTATCTGCTTTAAAGCTTCTGTAATCTCAATTACTCGTACTGGAAAATGTTTAGGATTTTGGGTCCATAGTACTCCAACTGCTCCTGCCCCCATTAATAAGAGCAAAGAAGCGCCTAAGGAGAATACCCGTTTCCAGCTCAATATACACTTATCCATTTAAAACGACCATTGTACCTGAATTCTTCCTGTTTCGCACCTTGTCTATCACTTCATTAACTATGTATGAACATTTAGGGTTATGCAAATGGAAATGCACCCATTATTCTGACTTCCGGTTTTAAGCGAATCTCATGTTCTTGCCAAACAACTTCTATAATATGTTGTATTAATTGATAAACATCTTTTGCACTGGCCTTAGCTGCGTTGATAATAAAGTTGGCATGTTTAGACGAAACCATGGCTCCCCCTATGGAAAAACCTTTTAATTTAGAAGACTCAATCAATCGTGCAGCATAATGATTGGGAGGATTTTGAAAGACAGAACCACAACTTAAAACACCAATCGGTTGGGTTTCATTACGCATACGTAATAGATAGCTGATCTGCTCTGCCTGCTCATCTGCTGTGCCTTGATCGCCTTTTTCAAATTGAAAGTGTCCGGCCAAAAACCAGGCTTCATCCCCGCCTTCAATCGAACGGTAAGCAATTTTATAATCTTTAGGGCTTCTTAAAAAACATTCTCCCCGCCGATTAACCACTTCAAGCCCCACAACCTGCGTCCAGGTTTCCCCACCAAAAGCACCGGCATTCATCGCCAGAGCACCGCCTATGGTACCCGGAATCCCCGCAAAAAAAGATCCCCCTTTTAAGCCTTCTTTGGCACAGTATTTAGCTAATTTCGCACAAGGCATTCCCGCTGGCACCCACACTGTTTGTGCTGTATCCGTAGAGGCTATAAGCTTAATCGGAAGGGATTTCATACCCAAGGTGTGAATAACAGTGCCTCTGATGCCTTCATCCGCAATTAACACATTAGATCCTAAACCTAAGAAAGTCAGGGGTTCATCAGGTGCTAAACTGCTTAAGAATAATGCTAAATCTTCAATATCCGTGGGTCTATAATACCGCTCTGCAGGGCCTCCAATTCGCCAAGTGGTATGAGGGGCCATCGGTTCATTTAAACGTAGGATCCCTTTTGTTTTTATCCCTGCACTCATAAACACAGCGCCCGTGCTGCCAAATCAGAAGCCAAAGCACCAATATCCCCTGCACCTTGCATCAATAAAATATCATTTTCTTTTAAAACACCTACCAACACTTTTAAAACCTCAGCTTTATCCGATACAAAAATAGGATCCACTTTACCCCTACTACGAATGCTGCCTGCCAATCGTCGACCATCCACACCTGGAATCGGCTGTTCGCCAGCAGAATACACTTCTAATAAGATCAATACATCGACATTCGATAAAATCGCAGAAAAATCTTCAAACAAGGCTTTTGTACGCGTATAACGATGGGGTTGAAAGACCATCACCAAACGACGCTCAGACCACCCTATACGTAATGCTTCAACCACAGCTTGTACTTCTTTGGGATGATGACCGTAATCATCGATCATTAAGACTTTCTTACCCCCTGGGCTAAATTCGCCTAAGCATTGAAAACGCCGGCCCACGCCTTGAAATACGCTTAATCCTCGTATGATGGCCTCATCTGAAATACCTTCTTCTGTGGCCACTGCAATCGCTGCTAAGGCATTTAAAGTATTATGTCGACCCGGTAAATTTAAGTGAATCTCCATCGGGGGCTTTGCTTTACGCAGTACAGTAAAACTCGATTGATTCAAAGATTGTTTGAAATCAATGGCTCTGTAATCTGCCCCTTCTGAAAACCCATAAGTAACCGTAGGCCTTTCAATATCGGGTAATAGTTGTGCCACTTCAGCATCATCTGTACACACAACGGCTAAACCATAAAAAGGTAAGCGATGCAAAAACTCCAAATAGGCTTTTCGCAATAAAGAAAAATCATCCTGATAAGCTTCTAAATGATCGCGATCAATATTCGTTACCACGGCAATCATCGGTGATAAATGTAAAAAAGAAGCATCGCTTTCATCGGCTTCGGCTACAAAATAACAACCCGCCCCTAATTTGGCATTAGTGCCTAAACTGTTTAAACGTCCGCCAATCACAAATGTCGGATCTTGACCATCTTCTGCCAGTAAACTGCTGATCAAACTGGTAGTTGTGGTTTTTCCATGGGTGCCTGCAATGGCAATGCCTTGTTTAAAGCGCATCAGTTCAGCAAGCATCGAAGCCCTTTGTACGACGGGAATTCGGCGCTCACGTGCACGGCTCCATTCCACATTATCCGTTTGAACAGCGCTAGAAACTACAACCACATCACAGGCATCCACCAAAGCCGCGTTATGTTCATGCGCAATGGGTATCCCCAATTGCTTTAAATGCTCTACCATCGTGTTATTGGCAGGATCTGAACCCGTTACGGTATATCCTAGGTTAAGCAATACTTCCGCAATACCGCCCATGCCAGCTCCCCCAATGCCCA
The DNA here is from genome assembly GCA_945956915.1 of uncultured Francisellaceae bacterium. Taxonomy (GTDB): domain Bacteria; phylum Pseudomonadota; class Gammaproteobacteria; order UBA6186; family Azoamicaceae; genus CAMFJH01. Next base: position 96,633 of record CAMFJH010000005.1, read on the forward strand.
CCAGGTGAACACTGCGTATCCGACGCATACTCAAGTCATTTAACTTTTGGGTCACAGACCGCTCCTCTTTTTCTTTTCCTTTTGAAATAAAGATAACTCTATTAATATATGATAGGCTAAAATATAGAATGCTATAGGGTACCAGATTGCAAAGCTAACAGCCATTAGGGGACACAATAAGTTGATCGACTTATTTTTAATTTCGCTATCCCGATTATCCTGCGCTATGCTATCTTTGTCTATTCGGGAGCACCTTTATGTTTGAACTCGATGCCCTATTACTCGCGCGCCTTCAATTTGCTTTTACCATAAGCTTTCATATCCTTTTCCCTGCTTTTACTATTGGACTGGCCAGTTTTTTAGCGGTTGTTGAATGGCGATGGTTAAAAACAAAAGATGATCGCTTTTACAATATTTATAAATTCTGGGTTAAAATCTTTGCCGTTGCCTTTGGAATGGGTGTGGTCTCGGGTGTGGTGATGTCTTATCAATTTGGCACCAATTGGTCTCATTTTTCCGATCGCGTGGCCAATGTCATAGGCCCCCTGTTAGGCTATGAAGTCTTAACCGCTTTCTTTTTAGAAGCTTCGTTTTTAGGGATTATGTTATTTGGTTGGGGGCGCGTTGGCAAACGCATGCATTTTGTTGCCACCTGTATTGTCGCTTTAGGTACTTTATTATCTGCATTTTGGATCCTGGCTGCTAACAGTTGGATGCAAACACCTGCAGGCTTTTATATCGGTACAGATGGCAGGTTGTTTCCTGAAAATTGGATACGTATTATTTTTAACCCCTCTTTTCCCTATCGCTTAACACACATGGTAACCGCGGCTTATCTCACCACAGCCTTTGTAGTCGGAGGTGTTGGGGCTTTGTATTTGTGGCAAAAAAGAAATATACCCGAAGCTCGCATTATGCTAGGCATGGCTACTTTGATGGCTGCATTGGTGGCGCCCATGCAATTGCTAATAGGCGATTTACACGGTAAAAATACCTTAATTCATCAACCCGCTAAAGTAGCCGCCATTGAGGGCAATTGGGAACACACCACGCATGCGCCTTTATATCTTTTTGGCTTACCCAATACTGAAAAACAACGCATGGATTATGGACTCACGATTCCAGGTGGCGCTAGTTGGATACTCACTGGGCGCACTGATGGCACTATTCCCAACCTTAAGTCTTTTGCACCCAAAGATAGGCCACCTGTGCCTGTGGTATTTTGGAGCTTTAGAGTAATGGTCGGCATAGGAACCTTGATGATCTTAATCGGCATTATCAGTGCCATTCAATATTTCCGAAAACGATTATTTGACATTCAAAGTAGTCGTGGGTTATATGGTGCTTGGATTTGCATGATGCCTTCTGGTTTTATTGCTTTACTCGCTGGCTGGTTTGTCACCGAAGTAGGACGTCAACCCTATACTGTTTACGGCGTTATTCGTACGGCAGATTCCATTTCACCCGCTATTTTAGGGCCACAAGTTGCCTGGTCTTTGCTTGCTTTTGTATTGATGTATATTTTTGTATTCGGCGCAGGTATTTATTACATCTTACAACTGATTCTAAAAGGCATTCCTATCGCAGCTGAAAAAGAACAATTCTATCGACACGGACTCGAAGCCTCTTTCATAGATGGCAGAACTCAAACACCGGAGACAAAAAAAAATGAACCTCATGTTTGATTTTTCTAATACCATCGATTTGCCTCTTATTTGGGGGTTTATTATTGCCATTGCAATTTTTTTGTATGTGCTCTTAGATGGTTTTGATTTGGGCATTGGCATTATATTTCCTTTTGCACCTTCGGATAAATGCCGCGATCGCATGATGAATTCCATTGCACCTTTTTGGGATGGCAATGAAACTTGGTTAGTATTAGGCGGCGGAGGATTGTTTGCAGCTTTTCCGCTAGCCTATTCCATTTTACTACCCGCTTTTTATATGCCTATTATTGTCATGTTATTAGGCTTAATTTTAAGGGGAATTGCATTTGAATTCCGCTTTAAAGCCTCTGAAAAAGCACGAATACTCTGGGATTATGCTTTTCATTTCGGTTCCTTGTCTGCCACATTCTCTCAAGGGGTTATTTTAGGCGCTTTTGTACAAGGCATCAAAGTCGAGGGTCGACATTTTGCAGGCAGCCCTTTTGATTGGGCGAATGGATTTAGCATGTTAACCGGTATTGCCTTGGTGTTTGGTTATGCGCTTTTAGGCTCTACTTGGCTTATCATGAAAACAGAAGATATTACTCAAACTTGGGCTCGTTCAGTTGCAGCATATGTATTGGGATTTGTAGGCATTTTTATGGCCATTGTCAGTGCAACCATGCCTTTTTTAAATGCAGGTATTCTTCAATTTTGGTTCAGTTTTCCTAATATTTATTTTCTGGGTATTATTCCAATCTTAACTGCACTCTTATTTTTTAGCATTTGGCACGATATACATCATCAAAAAGCCGAATATAAGCCTTTTTTAGCCAGCTTAGGCATTTTCTTTTTAGGGTATCTAGGATTGGCCTTAAGCCTTTTTCCTGTTATTGTGCCTTTTCATTATACGCTCTGGCAGGCAGCAGCTTCTGGACCCACCCTCTCTTTACTCTTTATAGGCGTGGTTCCCATTTTGCCTCTTATTTTAGGGTATACAGGTTATTGCTATTATATCTTTAGAGGTAAAACCAGCCATGAGCGCTTTTATTAAATGCTTAACTTAAAACACTATCTTCAACACTCACCCAAATTGAAAGCCTGGCTTTGGTTTGTTTTTCTATGGCTTGCGGGTTTGAGTGCCGTGTTTATACTGACTTACCCTATAAAATTATTAATCAAACTAGCTTCTTAAATAAGGGCTAACGTTATGTTAAACTATACTTGAGTTAAAATTGTGTTTATCAAAGGAGCATGGAGCGTGAAATATTCATTTGGGATGAAAGCAGTTACATTATTAGCATTGTTTAGTTCTTTATCGGTTTTTGCCGACACCAAGTCCCCCATTCCCTTAGTTTCTTATGTGGGCGTTGATGCGCAAATGCGACACATGGATTTTGAAAAAAATTTCGGGGGCAACATTTTACAACATCGATATCCCCAAGCCAATTTTTTTGCAGGCTTTAAATTCAATGATTATCTCGGTGCTGAAGCAGGATATACTTTTTCTAAAAAACAACTCAGTACACGTGCACATCAGTCGACGGATATTGTGTTAGGAGAACTCTTACCCACCATTTATCCGGTTTTGGTATCTCAAACATTTCAAAGCCGTGCCTCTTCTAAAATCTCGGGTTGGAATGCCAATTTGATGGGTTATTTGCCTATTTTTTGTAAAGAGGACAATACTCAATTGATTGGCTCTATTGGTTTTGCTTCTTTAAAATCTAGAGTTCATAATCTTGTTATTTTCAATAACACGTTAATAGATACCAATTATTTTAAAAAGCACAAAACAATTTTGAGGTTAGGAACGGGTATTCAACATATGGTTTGCGATAATATAGGGCTAAGATTCTTGGTTGCTTGGGAAAATACTTCTAAGTTAAAGGCTTATGCTCAAAATCTGAATAGAACGAGCTTTGCTTCTACTAGACCGGAAAACAGCTTTCATTATGGCTTAGGGGTTTTTGGAACTTTCTAAACATAAAAAAAGGGTGTGCCTAGGCCCACCCTTTTAATATGCCTATTATATGGCCCTAACCACTCCCTTACATTCCTTGCATGAATCTCTGCATCTCTGCAATTCGCACTCTTTCAGTTTCTAAAGCTTGTTGTGTAGCTTGTAGATTTGCTTGATGCTGTCTCACCAGTTCTGCATCTCTTTCAGCTTGTGTAAGTCTTGCTGTTTCTGCTTCTGCAGCTTGTTGTGCCCGCATTGCCTCATGGCGTGCATTTTCTGCATTTTCTGCATTTACTTTGACTTCTGCTGCATTGCTTGTAGCTTGTTCCAATTGAGCTTGCAAGGTACTAAGCTCTAACCTCAAGCGTTCGTTCTCACTATGCTCTAGATCTCTTTGACGCTGACTCTCCTCGAGTGCCCCCCTTAGAGTCTTATTCTCCTCTTCTGCAAGTTTTGCTCGTTCTTCATTTTCTGTTGCCCTTGTAGCGTTTTTATCAGCCTGGTTTGTAAGGTTGAACATTGTTGTTGTAAAAATGTTATGTGCATTCTTAGATTGTTCTTTTAAACTTTGATTTGATTCATTTGAAGCTTGCAATTTCATGCACAGATCATACGCTGTTTTTGCAAGTTCAACTTTTTGTACTTCAAGAGTTTGTATGTTTTGATTAGATTGCTCAATAACGCTTTTTTGCAATTCTATTACCTGTTCTAATTGAATATTTTTCTGATTGACTTTCGCTAATGATAAAGACTCTATGCTTAGCTTTAAATTCTGAACTGTTAGTTCATTGGCTGCTTTTAAGGTTTTAATTTCTTCAACATGGCCCTTGACCGCGTCTGCTTTAGATTGTTTTAGAGCTGCTAATTCGTTTTCTACAGCCTCTAATTTTTTTTTACTTTCTTCTTGTGTTTCAATAAGCTTTGCATTCAAATGTATTAAGTCTTCAGCTTGCTTATCCAATTTCACTTTTAATTCAACCTGCATATCTTCGGGCGAAACTGCAGTTTTTGTTCTGTTTGCTATTGCTTGATTACTTGTAGTAGCTGTACTTGTATTTTTCTTTGCTGGCATATCTTCACTCTCTCCTAGCTTGAATTTAAATTTCTGTTCAACTGGAACAGTACCTGAGGGTTCCCTCACCTCTTGATTCCCTATGACTCCTTCATTCATGATTACTTTCTTTAAGGCATATAAATAATTTCTGGGTTCACTCTTAAAAATATCCATCCATTCAGCAATCCCATCTGCCAACGCATACTTGTAAAACAATGTTGTATCCGCTAAGGTATCAATATTTTCCTCATCATTCAGAGTAATACTAAACCCTACTGCTGTTTGTTGAATACAATAGGTATAGTCACTACTATTGGGACCCATGTTAGGAATGGTTATCCATACTTTACTTATTGCACCAGGTTCCAACTTAAATTCTGCTGTTTCAACCACAGGTGTATCAAAGCTTCCATGCAACTTGATAGCTTCATTCAAGCATGTAATTAATTTTCCAATCGATTTTTCACTGCAATCTATTTGATCTAATATCAAAATTGTATCTTCTTGCCTATAAGCAATCGTTCTCGCTTTTTGATTATCACTGACCTCATGCATATTTGTTGCTTTTGTTCTTAATTTTATCCGTAATTCTTCTACCCAATCTTTTTCTTGACCCAGTAATGGAATTGAAGTAAACCCGCGTTTTCCAGCAGCAATTGTTTTTTTAATTTGTTGTCTAGCAGTGTAAAGAGAAACATAAACTTGATTTTCTGAAAGTATCTTATTCTCTAATTCTTTAATTAATGATTCTAATATACAATCGTATCTTCTATATCGTATTTCTTTTTCTAACTTTTGGATTTCTTGAACGTCGGCTAACACCTTAGAATTTTCTATGGATAATGTCTTAGCCAAGTTTAATATGTCACGAACTAATTCATCATAGTTTTTATCTCGAATGGCAGTCTCTAGCTTTGTGTAATCAGCAAGCTTTTGGCATAAAGGATATCGCAATAAAATGTTTTTGCTAACAGGCTTCAATAATGATTCTAATAACAAATCATATCGCATATACCTCTGAAAAGGTGCAGCCAAATCTCCATTGGCTATTTGTATAACCTGTTGCTGCTCTCTCTCTTCATTGAATAGTTTTTTAGAAAGTTCACTAGAAAAATGATAGAAAGTACAAGCTGTTTCAAATGCATTCCTTATGTTACCAGTTTTTTCTATGTACTTTCCGGCAACGTTGTTAGAAAACAGTATGATAAGGGGTAATTCCTTTGCTATTTTATTTATAATAGTATTCATTTCCTCAGAGGTGGGATTTTGCGGAAATGAACTTATAATTTCTGTAAAAAATTTCCCAATATTAATAGTATTCGTTTCCGATGGTTCCAAATTACGATGCACATTGAAAATCTCATCAATTTGTTTAAGGTTATTTTCCAAAAAATCAAGTGCGGTTTTTTGGTCCTCTGTCGGTGCACTTATAAAGAAAACAGCACCTAAACCGGTAGAAGATTCCAGTGTGGTCTGAATACATGTTCTTATTTTTTGGAGCCGCTTTAAAGATTCAACGTAGCTTTCTTCTGAGGTTTTGAACTCTTGAATTCGACGCATTTGTTCTTCAATATTTTTTACTATGTTGTCTTGCTGAATTTTTTGTTCAATTCCCTCGAGATTTTCACTCATTTTTTCCCCCTGTTTACAACTTTAATAAGAATTATATATGTAACTACAAAAATTTCACTTATGGTAAAAATCTTTTGTTCCTCATTGTACAGGAATATTCGCTTAACTGCAATCATCTTAAGTATGGGTATTTACACATACCCATACTTTGTGTAACTACAATATTAAATTTTTATTTACGTTTAATTTCACCACCATTATTAAGCTTCAATAGTTCTTCGGCTGTTAGATCCAGTCCTCGAGTGGATTGGGTATCAGCAGTATATTGAACAACGTGACTCTTTACCGCACCTAAAGCATCTGGTTTTTCGCAACCATTATTTTGAATGCCTAAAGCTCTTAACTCTGTTTGCAGATCTAAAATATTTGCATTCTTGTCCGAGACCATTTGCTGCAGTTTCATCTTGTCAGCACGCATTTTCTCTAATTCAAGCTGTAACTTATAGTATTCAATGGTATGTTGTCTTTTAAGACTCTGTATTTCCTCTGCTGATCGTGCGACTAAAGCATCTTCTCTGGCTTGAAACTCAGCTTTTACAGCAGCAGCCCCTCTGGCTTCTGCCTTAGAAATAGATTCGGTTTGTGCTTCTATACGTAATGCCATACTTTCTTTTTCTTGTTCAGTTCGTGCTTTATCCCCAGCTTCCAGTAACAAAGGAATCGATAAGGTAGAGGTTTTCTCAAATTTTCCAATTTCTTTAACGATGAGACTGTTTTTTACACAACGCTTTATTTCAACTTCAGCTAAACTTTTTCCCATTTTTGCTATTAGTTCATCTTGATGTTCACCTCTTATTTTTTTTTCTAATATTGAATACAAATTCTCATACTCATTTAAACATTCTCGTGCATGCTGTTCCTTAAATATTTTTTCAGCTTCTTGGATTTTTTTTCCTATTTCTACGTCTTCTTTCTGGTCTTTAAATCGAACATGTTCATGAACAACATAAGCAATATGCACCAATGCAGATTTTTTAAATTCTACAGTATCTGGACATTCTACTAGATATGTACCATAGTAATTCCAAAATTCATCTTCATTATTTGTAATTAATTGATGCCATCTCTCAAATAACATCAAACATTGTGATTCTTCCCTTAACTTTTCTTTGATAGTTTTAATCTCTGATTCATTTTCACGTCTAAACAATTTAAGGATTACCATAAACAAAGTATCCATTGCGTTTTCATTAGCAAATTCTATTTCGTTTTCCTGAAGAATACCAGCAATTATTTTTAAAGTATTATAAGTTGTAGAATCAGTAGCTTCGGATATTTGATTCGATAATGATTCAAGTTTTTCTTGATTGCTTTCATCTTGATCATAACCTTTAAGCCATGAATTAAATAAGTCAAAATATTCTTGATTTTCTTTAAGTAATTCTTTTTCAATCAGTTCGATGTGTTGTGTACGAATTTCCGCTTCAAAATACTTATCAAAAAAATCTAATACCTTACTTTTCAGCTGTTCATCTAAAATGTTAGCTTCTATTTTATCTTTAGCTTTTTTAAAGGGAGTGGTTTGGGATCCTAGTTCTAGTCCCGCTTTTCTAAAAGGACTGAGCAAGTTTTGTCTATAAGGGCTGCGGAAGCTTTGTTCTGATTTTGCTTTTTGAGGTGTCATCATTATAAAAACTCCTATTGTATATTTAGATCTTAAAAGCACACACTATATCACACTTTTTAAACATTAGCGAATATTCACAGGTAATTATTCGTGCACATGCATCATTATGGTTAGTCTTAGGGCTTTTAAAATTATGGAGAAGTCTAAAATTGTGCTAAAAATCTTAAGTCGTTTTCAAAAAATAGTCGCAAATCATTAACTTTATATCGTAGCATCGCAAAACGTTCAACGCCTAAGCCAAAAGCAAATCCTGTGTATTCTTCGCTGCTAATCCCACAGTTTTCCAATACCTTAGGATGTACCATGCCACACCCTAAGACTTCTAACCATCCGGTTTGGCTACAAATTTTACAGCCCGCGCCTTGACCCGTACATTCTACACACTGAATATCCACTTCTGCTGAGGGTTCGGTAAATGGAAAATAAGAAGATCTAAAGCGCGTTTTTAAATCTTTATTCTCAAAAAAATCATGGCAAAAACTTTCTATCATGTATTTTAAATGCGCAAAATTAACTCCTTTGTCTACCACCAAACCTTCAACTTGATGAAACATCGGGGTGTGCGTAACATCTGAATCACAACGATAAACACGTCCAGGCGCAATAATTTTAAAAGGCGGCTTTCCAGCTTTCATAGAACGAATTTGTACCGGAGAAGTGTGCGTACGCAATAATCTTCCATCGCCAAAGTAAAAAGTATCGTGCATTGCACGTGCTGGATGGTGATCCGGAATATTTAAGGCCTCAAAATTATGATATTCATCTTCTACTTCAGGCCCTTCTTCAATACTAAAACCCATGCTGCTAAACCAGGATTCAATGCGCTCTAAAGTGTGTGTCACAGGATGTAAATGCCCTAGATCCATGCCACGCCCTGCTAAACTGACATCCAATTGATTGGCTTTGATAGCATGTGCCAGTGCTTGTTGTTCTAATGCTTCTTTAGCATTTTGAAGCACATCACTCAAGGTTTGTTTGGCAGTATTGAGTTCTTGACCAAAGGTTTTTCGTTCGACTTCAGGCATAGCACCTAAAGTTTTTAGCAATTGGGTTAAATGCCCTTGCTTACCTAAATAAGCAACACGTACTGCGTCTAAAGCCTGCAAATCCGCGGCTGCTATTGCAGCCGCTTTTGCATCCGATAACAGTTTTTCTATCATCAAGATTATTTTGCCAATGCAGCTTTAGCCATATCCGCAATGGCCGCAAAGCCTTTGGGATCGTTTACTGCTAAATCAGCCAATACCTTACGATCAATTTCTACTGCTGCCTTTTTAAGACCTGCAATTAATAAACTATAAGACAATTCACTTAAGCGGGCTGCAGCGTTAATACGCACAATCCACAATGCCCTAAATTGTCTCTTACGCTGTTTACGATCTCTATACGCATATTGGGCGGCTTTAGTAACCGCCTGTTTGGCTACGCGGTAGACGTTCGCCCGTGCGCCGTAATAGCCCTTCGCTTTCTTTAAAACTTTTTTATGACGGGCCCTTGCGGTGACCCCTCGTTTTACTCTTGCCATTTTTTAATCCTCACAGGTTGGGTAACATCTGTCTTATAGATGCTTCGTCACTTTGACAAACTACTTTCATTGAACGTAACTGACGTATACGCTTTGAACTTTTCTTAGTCAAAATATGATTCCTAAAAGACTGACGATGTTTAAATCCGCCTCCACCTGTTTTCTTAAAACGCTTTGCAGCGCCCCTAAGTGTCTTTAATTTGACCTTAGCTTTCTTTGCTTTTGCCATGCTTCTCTACTCCGCGATTAGTTGATACGCTACTTTTTTTTGGGAGCTACAACCATCACCAATTGGCGGCCTTCAAGCTTAGGAAAAAACTCAACTTTGCCTTGTTCAACCAAGTCCTCTTTTACCCGCTCTAAAAGCTTTAAACCCAATTCTTGATGCGCCATTTCTCGACCACGGAAAAAAACCGTAACCTTGACCTTGCACCCCTCTTCTAAGAAATTACGTAGGTTGCGTAGTTTTACCTCGTAATCTCTCACATCAGTTCCTGGACGGAACTTGATTTCTTTTACTTTCATCTGCTTTTGCTTTTTCTTAGCAACCGCTTTCTGCTTGTTTTCCTGAAAAATGGACTTACCATAATCCATAATACGAACAACAGGAGGCTCTGCATTGGGGGAAATTTCCACCAAATCCAGTCCCGCATCTTCGGCAAGCTTTCGAGCATCTCTTAAAGGAAGCACACCTACTTGTTCACCATTTTCATCAATTACACGCACCTCCGGTGCACGAATTTGTCCGTTTATACGGTTGCGAGTCTCTTTTGTGGTGCTAATAAACCAGTTCCTCCCCAATAACATGACCTTGCTCGCGCTCAGATAACAGTTTATGAATAAACGCTTCTATGCTGAGGCTCCCTAAATCTAAACCTTCTCGTGTGCGAACGGAAACAGTATTTTCTGCCACTTCACGATCACCTATAACCAGTAAATACGGTATACGCGCAATCGTATGTTCCCGAATTTTAAAACCTATTTTTTCATTTCTTAAATCAGCTTGTATTCTAATCCCTGCTGCTTGGCAAGCGTTAAGGACTTTCTGTGCATACTCTGATTGTGCTTCGCTGATATTCAGAACGATTGCTTGCACAGGTGCTAACCAAGTGGGCAATGAGCCCGCGGTTTCTTCAATTAAAATTCCAATAAACCGTTCCAAAGATCCCAAAATCGCTCGATGTAACATCACAGGCACTTGTTTAGAACCATCTTCTGCAATATACGTTGCCCCTAAACGCTCTGGGGTTGAAAAATCAACTTGCATGGTACCACACTGCCAAACACGCCCTAAAGAATCCTTTAAAGAATATTCAAGTTTAGGACCATAAAAAGCCCCTTCCCCAGGACACAATTCCCAAGCAAACCCAAATTGTTCTAAGGCAATTTCTAAAGCTTTTTCAGATTTATCCCATACTTCGTCAGAGCCTACACGCTTTTCAGGACGCGTAGAAAGTTTAATGATAATTTCAGAAAACCCAAAGTCCGCATATACCTTTTTTAATAAGCGATTAAAAGCAGCCACTTCGCTTTGAATTTGAGATTCCATACAAAAAATATGCGCATCATCTTGTACAAAACTTCTTACCCGCATTAATCCATGCAAAGACCCAGAAGGTTCGTTACGATGACAAGAACCAAACTCAGCCAACCTTAAAGGCAAATCTCTATAACTCTTAATGCCTTGGTTAAAAATTTGCACATGACAAGGACAGTTCATAGGCTTTATCGCATAATCCTTATCATCAGCTTTTAAACTAAACATTTGTTCTTGAAATTTATCCCAATGTCCTGAACGCTCCCACAGGCTTCTGTCTACAATTTGTGGCGTTCTGACTTCTTGATATCCTTTTTTATCAAGGGTTTTGCGTATATGTTGTTCTACCGCTTGATAAATGGCCCACCCTTTGGGATGCCAAAATACCATACCAGGTGCTTCTTCTTGTAAATGAAATAAATCAAATTTTTTGGCTAATTTACGATGATCTCGTTTTTCTGCTTCTTCCAAGCGATACAAATAAGCATCTAAATCTTTTTTATTAGCCCAAGCTGTTCCATAGATACGCTGCAGCATTTCATTTTTAGAATCACCACGCCAATAAGCACCGGCTAGCTTCATGAGTTTAAAAGCTTTAATTTTACCCGTAGAAGGCACATGAGGGCCACGACATAAATCTACAAAATCACCTTGTTGATAAAAAGAAAGCGGTTCATCCCCTGGAATACTCTCTATAATTTCAACTTTATAATGCTCGCCTTTTTTCTTAAATAATTCAATAGCCTCATTTCTAGGCAACACAAAACGAGAGACCTGTAAATCGGCTTCTACTAAATCCTGCATTTTTTTTTCGATGGCTTCTAAATCTTCTGTGCTAAAACCAGAAGAGTAAGAAAAATCATAATAAAAACCATCTTCTATCACAGGGCCAATGGTGACTTGTGCTTTAGGAAACAAACTTTGCACAGCTTGGGCCAATAGATGGGCACAAGAGTGCCTAATTACCTCTAAGCCTGCAGGTTCACGATCTGTAATCAAAGCCAATGATATATCTTTATCAACCAGGTAAGAGGTATCTACCGCTTTTTGATCAACCAAAGCCGCGAGTGCCGCTTTTGCAAGTCCTGCACCTATATTGGCAGCCACTTCTTGCACCGAAAGGGGCTTATCAAAATTTAATTGCTTACCATCTGGTAAAGTTATTAGAGGCATTGTCTAACCTGTTTTTACGCTTTATCCTGTCAGAATTTTCTGTGATTTGTAGACTGGTAGGCACGAGTGGGATCGAACCACCGACCACCACCATGTCAAGGTGGTGCTCTACCACTGAGCTACGCGCCTAAATTCATCAAACACATGAATAGGCATAATAGCACAATCGCTTAAAATAGCACAACTAGCTCGACACTGAAAGGCTGGATTTAGGGCTTAAGATTTGATCAGAAACGGGGGTTTCTTTAACATTCCCTGTACCTTCATCGATTACTTCATTAACCATCTTGCCTAGATTTTTTACAGCAAAAAGCCACATGCTAATCACCAGCAAATAAATACCTGCAATATAAGGAATGGTAAGGGCTAAACTGCCACAGTTAATTAACAAACACTGAATGATAATCGAACCACCGGATTTACCAAAACGAGAAGCAATACCATCTACCACAGCCTTGCCTTTACGTTGATTTTCTTTAGACAAGGGAATAAAGGCAATCTCTTTGGTTTCATCAAAGACTGTATATTTCGAAGCTCTGCCTAAGCAAATCTGTGTGGAACCAAAAATTAAGATTAAACTGGTTACCGGCACTTGAAACAATGCGTACATGGTATCTGCAAAGCTAATGTTGGTTCCAAATAATAAGCAGCCCAAGAACCCCACACTGGTTAATAACCAAATCACTGGGGTAATTAAGGCAGTTACTGTCCAACCATAACGGCGAATCACATTACCCGATAACATAAAGCCCGATAAAGTCGCAAAAACACCTGTTATAGAAGCCACTTTATTTGTATAAGCATTAAAATCATTTGCATCTGGGAAACGGAGTTTTACCTGATCTGTCCATAAAACATCTGTTAAATTATAAACAATATTATAAACAACAACTAAAATCGTAATATACATAATGTAACGAGATTTTAATAAGTAAGCAAAACATTCTTTTAATGAAAGTTTAATCTTAGGTGGCTCTTTTTGCAGTACATTATTTGTACTATTTATTATATGGGAAGGCGCTAAAATATGCGTATTTACCCATCTAAATAATGCAATAATGACTAAAGCCAGTAATAAAACAACGCCTATTTGAAGATACAAGGTTTGATCCCAAGCCGTACGTCCAAAAGGTAAACCTGGATGATATTCATGGACTTTTAACCATTGGGCAATCTGACCTGAAAAAATGCCTGAAAAATTAGCACCCAAAGCAAAGATGGCATAAAAACGCTTAGCTTCATCTACTTTGGTAATTTCGTTAGCAAATCCCCAAAACAGCATAGACAGCACAACAGAACTCCACAGTTCTGAAATCACATAAAATAAGGACAAAGGCCAATGTCTAATCATAGACACCAGACCTCTTAAGCCTTCTGGTAAGACAGTGTAGAGAAAATTCGACAATTGGGTTAATTCTAAGTGTTCGCGGTTAGGATGCAAAACTGTTAGGAAAAGCATGAAAAAACCGATAAAAAGGCTTAAAGTAATATAAAAAACCTGCTCTCGTCTTAAGCGATTCGATAATTTAGTGTAAAGATATGTGACTAAGACCGCTCCTGGTAACACTGCCCACACCTTTAAAAAAGGGATAACCTCTGCACTAGAACCTGGCATGCTTACCACCAAGGTAGTTTTCATACATTTTAAGGTATTGTAAATAAAGGAAATAAGGAAAAAGAGGGCTAACATAGGAAACAATTTTCTGTGTTCGTACCCGTGTACAGGCCACAAAAAATTTCGTATTTTACCGAACGGCTGGGGCTGCGTTGTTTGCATAGATTGGCACATCCCATAGGCAAAAGGTTGAACTTAGAGACTGACTAGAGACCATTGTGTCTAAAAACAGATTAAAAGTCAAGCCAAAGGCACAAAAAAAAACCGGGATCTACCCGGTTTTTTTTCAGATCTCAAGAAAAAATCACTGACGATCGACCAGTTCTACGACCGCCATAGGTGCAGCATCACCTTTACGTTCGCCACATTTTAAAATACGTAAATATCCACCTGGACGGCCTTTAAATCGAGGCCCGATATCATTGAATAATTTTGCTACGATTTCATCATCACGCAATCTATCAAAAGCTAAACGACGCTTTGAAGGCGTATCTTCTTTTGCTAAAGTAATTAAAGGTTCGGCGTAACGACGTAAATCTTTGGCTTTAGTTAAGGTTGTTTTAATCACTTCGTGGCGTAAAACTGACTTAACCATATTTTGAAACATCGCTTTTCGATGACTTGAGGTACGACCAAATCGTCGTCCAGAATTTCTATGTCTCATGAGATAAAACCCTTATAAATGTAAAATGAAATATATTACCCATTATCCACCAAATCTTTCTTTCCCATCGGGTAAGCCTGGTGGTGGCCAGTTTTCAATCCGTAAACCTAAAGAAAGACCTTTATTTTCTAAAATCTCTTTTATTTCCGTTAAAGATTTTTTACCTAAATTTGGCGTTTTAAGCAATTCAACTTCCGTTTTTTGAATCAAATCACCAATGTAAAAAATATTTTCAGCTTTTAAGCAATTAGCGGATCGAACCGTTAATTCTAAATCATCAACTGATCTTAAAAATAAAGGATCCACTTCAACATGATGATGGGCAGGCTCTAAGCGTTTTTGACTTTTGAGTTCCACAAAAACACTTAACTGATCGACCAAAATAGAAGCTGCCCATCGAATCGCTTCTTCAGGCATGATGGTTCCATTGGTTTCTAATTCTAAAATCAATTTATCTAAGTCAGTGCGTTTTTCAACACGTGCATTCTCTACGACATAAGTGACTCTACGAATTGGACTGAAAGAAGCATCGATTTGAAGCCAACCAATAGGGCGAGTAACATCTTCTTCATCTAAACGTGCAGTCGTAGGCTCGTATCCTCTTCCTCTTACCACACGTACAATCATTTTCAATTCGCCCGTTTTAGTCATATTAGCAATCACGTAATCCGGATTAATAATTTTAACATCATGTGGCAATTCAAAATCTGAAGCACGCACTAAGCCTTCTCCTTTTTTATGTAAGGTTAGCTCGACTTCATCACGACCTTCCAAATTAAACTGAATACATTTAAGATTTAATAAGATATCAATCACATCTTCTTGTATGCCTTCTTTGGTAGAGTATTCATGCAACACACCATCAATATTCACTTCAACGATTGCACAACCGGGCATAGAAGATAATAAAACTCTTCTTAAAGCACTACCTAAAGTGTGTCCAAACCCTCTTTCTAATGGTTCAAAAATGATCTTAGCTTTGTGATGGCCTAAATCTTGGACATCAATAAATTTAGATTTTAAAAAATCTCTTACAGCACGTTCTTTGCTCATGAATATCCCCTGGACAAATCTTGGTCTTACTTAGAGTAAAGCTCCACAACAAGCTGCTCATTCAACTCAGCTGGTAAATCGCTTCTATCAGGTATACGTTTAAACACACCCACCATTTTAGCTGTATCCACACTCACCCATTCCGGAAAACCAAAACCTTCCGCTATTTTGAGCGAGTCTTGAATACGTGTTTGTCCTCTTTTCTTTTCTCTAATTTCGATGACATCACCTGCTGCAACTTGATAAGACGGAATATTGATAACCTGATTGTTTACCAACACCGCTTTATGTCGAACCAATTGTCTGCATTCAGCACGCGTTACTCCAAAACCCAGTCTATACACTATATTATCTAAGCGACATTCTAAAAGTTTTAATAGAATTTCACCCGTTGCCCCTTTTCGACGGGTAGCTTCGGCATAATACTTTCTAAATTGCTTTTCTAAAACTCCATAGATATAACGAATTTTTTGCTTCTCACGCAATTGTAAACCATATCCAGTTTCACGTGATTTCTTTTGTGCATGAGAACCGGGTGGGGTAGCCAATTTACATTTTGACTCTATATCACGCCCGCGACTTTTTAGTCCTAAATCAGTACCTAATCTTCTGGACACCCTACAAGTGGGTCCTAAATATCTTGCCATGTTATATATCCCCGATGCTTAAACTTTAGACGCGGCGTTCTTTTTCTGGTCTACAGCCATTAAATGGTATGCCTGTAACATCTGAAATAGCCGTAATATTAAAAGAGTTACCCAACGATCGAATAGCAGATTCTCGACCAGGCCCTGGACCTTTCACAAATACCTGAATTGACTTGAGCCCATATTCTTTGGCCTTTAGAGAAGCTTTTTCTGCAGCAACTTGCGCAGCAAAAGGGGTACTTTTTCTAGAACCTCTAAAACCTGATCCCCCAGCTGTTGCCCAGCCAATTGTATTACCTTGCGCATCCGTTATCGTTACAATCGTATTGTTAAACGAAGCGTAAATATGCCCAAAACCTGAAACAACCATACGTTTCACTTTCTTGCGTGTACGTGAGGTCGCTCCCTTTGCTGTTTTTGCTTCTGCCATTCTAAAAATTCCTACTGTTTATCTAAGTCAATGATTATTTAGAAACACTTTGTCGTTTTCGGCCTTTTCTTGTACGAGCGTTTGTGCGCGTACGCTGACCTCTTACGGGTAAACCACGTTTATGCCTCAAGCCACGATAACATTTAATATCACCCAAGCGTTTAATATTCATTGAGACTTCACGTCGCAAATCACCTTCAACGCGATATTCATTCACTGCATCTAAAATAAGACCTGCATGATCATCTGTTAGGGTTAAGACCTTAACAGCAGGATCAAGACCAATCTTTTTACATATTTCTAAAGCACGATGAGAACCAATTCCATAGACGCTTCTTAAGGCAATCCGTAGATGTTTATTTGGTGGAAGAATCACACCAGCTATTCGTATTGTCATCTTTATTAACCCTGCCTTTGGTTATGTTTTGCGTACTTCTTACAAATTACGTGTACTACACGCTCTCGCTTAATAATACTGCAGTCTTCACACATTTTTTTTACTGATGCTCTCACTTTCATCGTCAGTCTCTCATCTTGAAAACAAATTTTACTCTTTTACAGCGATTAACGCTAGCCCCTTCCCAACCCTTTCAAGTTAGCTTTCTTCATTAAAGATTCATATTGGTGCGACATTAAATGTGCCTGCACTTGTGCCATAAAATCCATAACAACAACCACAATAATCAACAGTGATGTACCCCCAAAATAAAAAGGCACATTCCACCCTAATACTAAAAACTCAGGTAATAAAGAAACACCTGTAATATATAAAGCGCCAATAACCGTTAAACGTGTCATTACCTTATCTATATACTGTGCTGTTTGTTCGCCAGGACGTATACCAGGAATACAACCACCTGATTTCTTCAAATTATCTGCAGTTTCTTTAGGGTTAAATACTAAAGCTGTATAGAAAAAACAGAAAAATATAATTGCTGCACCAAATATAAGCACATATAAAGGTTGCCCTGGAGATAAGGCTAAGCCTATATCCGATAACCAACCCAAACCCTGAGATTTACCAAACCACTGGCTAATGGTTGCAGGAAACAAAATAATGCTGGAAGCAAAAATAGGAGGAATAACACCTGCCATATTTAACTTCAGAGGTAAATGACTTTGTTGAGCTGCATAAACCTTATTGCCCTGCTGTCTTTTGGCATAATTGACAGTTATTCGTCTTTGTCCACGTTCAACGAACACTACAAAAGCTGTAATACCGACTAATATAACACATAATAAAATCAATGCAATAGCTTGCATTTCACCCTGTCGTACTTTGTCTAATGTGCCTACGATTGCACTGGGCAAACCAGCCACAATTCCTGCGAAAATGATCATGGAAATACCATTACCCACACCACGCTCGGTTATTTGTTCTCCTAACCACATTAAAAACATGGTACCCGTAACCAAAGTTAGACTAACCGTAAAATAGAACACAGGACCCACTTCTAAAGCAGCTCCGGAACTGGCTAAGTACTTAGCCATGCCAAATGCATAAACCGTTGCGATCGCTAAAGCTGTATATCGCGTGTACTGAGATATTTTTCTTTTTCCAGCCTGACCTTCTTTTTTCAGTTGCTCTAAAGGCGGCCAAACCACTGTGAGTAACTGGATGATAATAGAAGCAGAAATATAGGGCATAATTCCGACTGCAAATACCGTCAAGCGTGCTAAAGCACCCCCTGAAAACAAGTTAAACAACCCTAAAATTCCACCATTTCCAGAAAACAATTCAGCTAATTTTTCTGGATTAAGACCGGGAATAGGAATATGCGCACCTACTCTGTAAACCAAAAGCGCCAAAATCAAAAAAATGATTCTACGCTTTAAATCTGCTAATCCACTTTTCTTTGTAGGTGCATTTAACTTTTTTTGCATGAATTACTCTACCGTTCCACCTGCAGCTTCTATCGCTGCTCTGGCGCCTTTTGTGACTTGTAAGCCCTTGACAGTAAATGCACGATCGATTTTACCCGCTGCAAAAATTTTAGCAGAAGTAACAGGTTGGGAAACTAAATTTGCAATGTACAATGCATCCATATCCACGGTATTGCCTTCAATTTTTGAAAGCTCATGTAGGCGAATTTCTGCTTTAAAACGTGCTGTACGAGAAGTAAAACCAAATTTAGGTAAACGCCGTTGTAAAGGCATTTGTCCGCCTTCAAAGCCTACTTTATGATATCCACCGGCTCTTGCTTTTTGACCCTTGTGCCCCTTACCACAGGTTTTACCTTTACCAGATGCAATTCCACGGCCTAGACGTTTGGCCTTAGTTTTTGCGCCACATCCGGGTTTTATTGAATTTAAATTCATCATTTGCATTGTTCCCATTTTAAAAGATATGAAATTTTATGAATCATACCACGTACACACGGTGTATCTTCTAAGGTAACTGTTTGGTTAATACGCTTTAACCCCAAACCCCTTACCGTCGCTGCATGATCAGGTAAACGTCCGAACCGGCTTTTAACAAGCGTAACAGACAATTTATTTCTTTTAGTCATTGTCTATAATCTCCTCAATACTCTTACCCCGTTTATTGGCAATTTGCTCAGGAGAAGTCATGCTCATTAAACCATTTAAAGTAGCACGCACAACGTTCACAGGATTTGTAGAACCTAAACATTTTGCCACAACATTGTGAACGCCCAATACTTCAAAGACAGGTCTCATAGAAGCACCTGCAATGATACCTGTACCATCGGATGCTGGTAACATAATAGTCGTTGTAGCTCCGTGTCGTGATTTGATCGGATGGTACAAGGTAGTACCATTTAAGTCGATACGGACCAAATTGCGTCTTGCACTTTCCATTGCTTTTTGAATTGCAACAGGCACTTCGCGGGCTTTTCCTCTGCCTACTCCGATTCTACCATTACCATCACCTACCACAACCAATGCATAGAAGCCGAATTTACGACCCCCTTTTACAACTGTTGCGGTTCGTCGAACAGTAACCAATTTCTCTTGGAAACCATCACCTTTTTTTGATAAATCTTCACTCGCCTTCGCATTCGCCATCTTTATAAACCCTTAGAATTCTAAACCATTTGCTCGAGCTGCATCCGCTAACGCTTTAATACGGCCATGGTATTTAAACCCTGAACGATCAAAGGCAACACGTGTAACCCCTTTTAATTTCGCACGCTCTGCTACAAGCTTACCCACGGCTTCGGCCATAGATTGTTTTCCGGGACCTATTTTTTGATTTTTAAGCACCCCTTCAAGGCTAGAAGCGGCAGCTAAAACTTCGGATCCACTAGGAGAAAATACTTGCGCATAAATATGTTGGGGCGTTCTATGAACACTGAGGCGCACAGCACCCAACTCTGCTATTTTACCACGGCTCCTACGGACTCTTCGCTGACGCGTCATTATATTCTTCATTGCATGCCTACCTTACTTTTTCTTGATTTCTTTCAAGATGATTTCTTCATCTGCATAGCGTACACCCTTACCTTTATAAGCTTCTGGTGGACGTATCTCGCGTATGTCTGCAGCGACTTGACCTACTTTTTGTTTATCCATTCCGATGACTACAATTTCTGTAGGTGCTGGGGTTTCAAAACGAATACCTTCAGGTGCTGCGTATTCTTTAGCATGGGAAAAGCCTAGCTTAAATTCCAAAACGTTGCCTTTTAGTTCAGCCCTGTATCCAACGCCAATTAACTTTAATTTTTTCTGGAACCCTTTGCTTACGCCTTCAATCATATTTCCCAATAATACGCGTGTCGTACCTACCATGGGATGTTTAACTCGTTTTGCAGAAACAGAAATTAAATTATTTTCAACTTCAATTTTTACTGCATCATCTATTTGATAAGAAAATTGGCCATTTTTGCCTTTAATCTTAGCAATAGAATTTTCTAAAGAAAAATCAACGCCTTTAGGAATCTCCAAAGGTTTTTTTGCAATTCTAGACATAACAAAAACTCCTACGACAGCTGACAAATAATTTCGCCGCCCTGCCCCAATTCACGCGCTTTTTTATCGCTCATGATGCCTTGCGGTGTTGAAACAACCGTTATGCCTAAGCCACCCATTACTTTGGGTAACTCATCCTTACCCTTATAACGGCGTAATCCTGGACGACTTACGCGCTGTATTTTTTCAATAACAGGTTTGTTATTGTAATATTTTAAACGAATCTTAATACGCGGCTTGCTGTCTTCTGTTAATTTAAAACCTAAAATATAACCTTCGTCTTCAAATACTTTTAAAAGCGCTAATTTCTTTTGAGAAGCCGGTACTTCTACCACCTCTTTATTAGACATTTGTCCATTTCGAATTTGGGTAAGCATATCGGCAATGGGATCTTGCAAACTCATTCGTACTCTCCTACCAACTTGCCTTTGTGATGCCAGGAATTTGGCCACTCATAACCAATTCTCTAAGCTTATTACGTCCCAAACCGAATCTTCTATAGACTCCACGTGGACGCCCCGTCAACAAACATCGATTACGTGAACGTGTAGGATTAGAGTTTTTTGGCAATTTCTGCATCTTTCGCTGCGCTGCCATTTTCTCATCCAAACTTACGTTTTGATCACGAATAATCTTTCGTAATGCCAATCTACGTTCCGCATACTTTTTAATCAATTGTGTGCGGTTACTTTCTTTAACAATCATACAACGCTTAGCCATCAGGCCTACTCCTAACCAGACTATGCTTCTCTAAAAGGGAAATTGAACGCTTTTAACAACCCTAACCCTTCTGCATTGGTCTTGGCTGTTGTTGAAATGGAAATATCCAATCCACGTAAAGCATCAATCTTATCGTATTGAATCTCAGGAAATACAATTTGCTCTTTAATACCCATGGTAAAATTACCACGACCATCAAAAGAACGTCTGTTTAACCCTCGAAAATCTCGTATACGCGGAATCGCAATATACAATAACCGTTCTAAAAATTCGTACATGCGCTTTCCACGAAGCGTGACTTTGCAACCAATAGGCCAGCCTTCGCGTATTTTAAAACCAGCAACGGATTTTTTGGCTTTAGTAACAACTGCTTTTTGGCCTGCAATACGTGTTAATTCTGTTGCAGCATTTTCTACAATTTTTTTGTCGTTAACTGCTTCGCCAACACCCATGTTTAAGGTGATCTTTGTAATATAAGGAACTTCCATTGGATTTTTATAGCCAAAATCTTCAATCAATTTCTTGACTATGGTGTTCTGATAATACTCTTGTATCTGAGCCATATACTTAAACCTTTAATAAACTTAAAATTTAAACATCTACCCTTTCTGAAGTAGATTTGAAAACCCTTACCTTTTGACCATTTTCTAAGAGCTTAAATCCAACTCGGTCTGCTTTACCCGTCGCTGAATTAAAAATAGCTACATTAGAAATATCAATTGGTGCTTCTTTCTCCAAAATCCCACCTGCTTTTTGCAAACCAGGATTAGGCTTGGTATGTCTTTTAACAAGATTAATACCTTCCACGATCACTTTAGATTTTTGGAGCGTACGGCTACGCGCCTTAATGACCTTAGAAATCACTTGGTTAACAGTACCTTTTCTGCCTTTGTCCTTTCCAACAGTGACAATCACTGTGTCGCCTTTCTTAATTTTTTGCATATCTTATCTCACCTTTAAAGCACTTCAGGCGCTAAAGAAATTATCTTCATAAATTGCTCACCGCGCAATTCGCGAGTAACCGGTCCAAAAATACGGGTGCCCATAGGCTGCATTTGATTATTCAATATAACTGCAGCATTTTCATCAAACCTAATTACAGAACCATCAGGTCTTCGAACGCCTTTTGTAGTTCTCACGATTACTGCCTTTGCAACATCACCCTTTTTGACTTTACCTCGGGGTATCGCTTCTTTGATACTGACCACGATAACATCACCAATACCGGCGTAACGTCGTTTTGAGCCCCCTAACACCTTAATACACATTATGCGACGCGCTCCGCTGTTATCCGCAACGTTAAGCATGGACTGCATCTGAATCATTTCTTGTCTCCACTAAAGTTAGATATCATATCATTCATTAACTAACCTTTTCAACTCGTTCTACCAGCTCCCAACTCTTTGTTTTGGAAAAAGGACGGGTTTCTTTAATAGAAACAACATCGCCTATTTGGCACTGATTATTTTTATCATGTGCGTGGAATTTCGTCGATCGTGTTACTATTTTGTCATATATTTCATGTGTTACTCTTCGGGTTACCTTTACAACAATGGTTTTATCCATTTTGTTAGAGACAACTACTCCCTGAAGAACACGAGAACCTACTGTTTCATTACTCATCATGTGCACCTTTTGATTTGAGCTCATTTTCTCTTAAAACGGTTTCTAAACGTGCAATCGATCGGCGAACCGCTTTCATGTTATGCGTAGGTCCAGCTTCTGAACCTGCTTGGACCAAACGCAGCTTAAATTGTTCTTTTAACAAGTCACTTAAAGTTTTCTTTAACTCTGCTGGCCCTTGCTTTCTTAACTCTGATGCTTTTATTACGTACATTACATTATCACCCGTTCAATAAATTCAGTACCTATGGGCAACTTGGAAGCAGCAAGCCTAAAAGCTTCTCGGGCTAAGACTTCAGATACGCCATCTATCTCAAATAAGACAGTGCCTGGTTGTACCAAAGCCACCCAATATTCCACGCTACCTTTACCTTTTCCCATTCTTACTTCCAAAGGCTTCTGGGTAATCGGTTTGTCTGGGAATATCCTAATCCAGACTTTACCGCCACGTTTAATATAACGATTCACTGCACGTCTTGCAGCTTCAATCTGGCGGGCTGTGATTCGAGCTCGATCAAGCGATCGAATCCCAAATTGACCAAAACTTACCATATTACCTCGAGCTGCAACTCCACGGTTGCGGCCTTTGTGTTGCTTGCGAAACTTGGTCCGCTTTGGTTGCAACATGTGTGCTTACCCCCTCAAGAAATCCTACTTACACCATTTCATTCGCGAGCGATTGATTTTGGTTACCTATTACTTCGCCTTTAAAAATCCAAACTTTCACACCAATAACACCATAGGTTGTTTGAGCGATGGCAGTGCCATAATCGATATCCGCTCTTAAGGTGTGTAAAGGCACTCTACCTTCCCTGTAGACTTCAGAACGTGCAATTTCTGCTCCACCTAAACGACCTGAAACCGCTACTTTTATACCTTTAGCGCCTAAACGCAAGGCAGTGGTAACAGCTCGCTTCATTGCACGTCTAAACATAATACGACGCTCTAACTGCTGGGCAATATTACGTGCTACCAAAACAGCATCTAATTCGGGTTTACGAATTTCTTCGATATTAATATGAACTGCAATACCCATCTTTCTGCTAAGCTCAGCACGTAGTTTTTCGACATCTTCACCTTTTTTACCGATTAAGACACCAGGCTTCCCTGCGCGAATCGTGATGCGTGCCGTGCGGCCTGTTCTTTCAATTAAAATTCCACTAACACCAGCGGCTTCTGGTAACCGTTTTTCAACGTATTTTCGTGCTTGCAGATCACTAGCCAGAATTTGTGCAAATGATCGAGATGAACTTCCTTCCGGAAACCAACGTGCACTACTTTCTCTAATGTATCCAAGACGAATACCGACTGGATTTACCTTTTGCCCCATGAAGACACCCTCTCTATGTTCTATCTATACGAAACACTTACCGTTATATGGCTATTACGTTTCACAATTCTATTTGCACGCCCCTTTGCACGTGGCATAAAACGTCTTAATCTTTGCGCTTCATCTACAAAGATGCGAGAAACGATTAAGTCATCTACATTCAAACCCAAATTATGCTCTGCATTTGCAACCGCAGAAGCCAACACTTTTTTAACAATCAGTGCCGCTTTTTTAGGACTAAACTTTAATAAGGTCAGTGCCTTATCTACTGCCATTCCCCGCACTTGATCAGCAACTAAGCGTGCTTTTTGCGGTGAAATTCGTGCATCGCTTAATTTTGCGTATGCTTCTGATGACATAATATTATTCCCCTATCTTTCCTATACGTCTTAATCTAACAATTAATAGTATTATTTACCTTTTTTAGCTGTTTTGGCTGTTTTATCTGCTGCATGTCCCTTAAAGGTACGTGTAGGAGAAAATTCACCTAATTTATGTCCAACCATGTTTTCTGTTACTAATACAGGAACATGTTGGCGTCCATTGTGAACAGCAAAGGTTAAGCCCACCATATCTGGTAATATCATGGAACGCCTAGACCACGTCTTGATAGGACGCTTAACACGCGTTTTAACTGCTTCAAGCACTTTTTTTAACAAATGTGCGTCTATAAATGGGCCTTTTCTCAGTGAACGAGGCATCAGTTCTAATCTCCTTTATCTATCGGACTTACGCCGACGAATAATTAATTTACCCGTTAATTTATTACGACGAGTTTTCTTACCTTCAGGTATACCCCACGGTGTACAGGGTGGTCGGCCACCTGAGGTTTTACCTTCACCACCGCCTAATGGATGGTCAACGGGGTTCATCGCAACACCACGAACATTAGGACGCTTATTGCGCCATCTATTAGCACCTGCTTTTCCTAATTTACGTAAACCATGTTCGCTATTGCCAACTTCTCCAAGTGTGGCTCTGCAATCGGCGGGCACTTTACGCATTTCGCCTGATTTCAAGCGAATAGTCACGTATGCACCTTCTCTAGCTAATATTTGAACAGAACACCCTGCCGAACGTGCTAACTGTGCACCTTTACCTGGCTTCATTTCAACACAATGCACAACAGATCCCACTGGAATATTTCTAAGCGGTAAACAATTACCGACTGAAACTGGAGCGTCTTGTCCTGATTGTACTTTCGCACCAACTGCCAAACCCTTAGGGGCAATCATATAACATCTTTCACCGTCTGCATAGAGTACCAGCACAATATTAGCCGTACGATTAGGGTCGTACTCCAAACGTTCGACAATTCCGGATATACCGTCTTTCTTACGCTTCCAATCGATAATACGGTAGCGCTGCTTATGGCCGCCGCCACGTTGATAGGCAGTTATGCGACCATAACTGTTACGACCCGCATGTTGTGGGTTATCCGCCAACAATGGCTTATACGGTTTACCCTTATGTAAATCCGGGTTAAAAACCTTTACGAGATGCCGACGTCCTGGGGAAGTCGGTTTTGTTTTTACTATTGGCATGCTACACCCTCAATTACTGGTAGTTAGCTAAATTAATGTCTTGTCCCTTTTGAACAGAAACATAAGCTTTTTTCCAATCGCTACGGCGACCTTGAGTTTGCTTAAAACGTTTCGTTTTACCTGTTACTTGAACAGTTCGAACGGACTCGACAACAACATTAAACAGTTTAGAAACTGCTTCCTTAATTTCGGATTTAGTCGCATCTTTTGCGACTTTAAATACATTTTGATTGTGTGTTTCTGCTGCAGATACACTTTTTTCAGTCGTATAGGGACCGATTAACACCTGGTATAAACGTTTCTCGTTCATCCTAACACCTCTTCGAATTTACGCACTGCATCCACTGTCATCACAACAGTTTGATATTTCACCAAAGATACAGGATCTACATTGGGTGCTTGTCGCACGTCTACTTTAGGAACATTACGAGCAGATAAATACAAATTAGGATTCCACTCACTCGTCACGATTAATGCTTCCATACCTTCATTAAGACCTAAAGTTTGCAATTTAGATAATAAATCTCGTGTTTTAGGTTGTGCTAATTCAATATTTTCTACCACAATTAAACGATTTTGACGTACTAATTCTGATAAGATAGATTGCATTGCACCTCTATACATCTTTTTATTTACTTTTTGGCTGTGATCCTGAGGAACAGCTGCAAATGTCTTACCGCCCCCACGCCATAAAGGACTTCTGATGGTACCGGCTCTTGCGCGACCTGTTCCTTTTTGACGCCAAGGTTTAGCACCGCCACCACGAACTTCTGCTCTTGTCTTTTGTGCACGTGTGCCTGATCGTGCACCTGCTAAATAAGCTGTTACAACTTGATGTACCAAAGCTTCGTTAAAATCTCGTCCAAAAGTGATTGCAGATACTTCTACTCCACTTGCAGACTTTGCACCCGTAGGTGCTGTTAATACTAGCTCCATCATTTCCCCCTGTTACGCGGCAACCGCAGCTGATTTAGACTTTTGCTTTACAGCTGGGTAAACGATTAATTCTCCACCCGGCGCCCCTGGAACAGCTCCTTTAATAAGCAATACATTCCGTTCAAGATCGATACGAACAACTTCTAAATTTTGAACGGTTCTGCGACTATTACCATAGTGGCCAGCCATTTTTTTACCTTTAAATACGCGCCCTGGGGTTTGGTTTTGACCAATTGATCCAGGTGTTCTGTGCGATAAAGAGTTACCATGTGAAGCACGTTGAGAACTAAAATTATGTCTGCGAATACCCCCAGAAAAACCACGTCCACGGGTAAGACCGGCAACATCGACTTTTTGCCCAACCTCAAAAAGAGAAACTGTTAATTCATGACCCACAGGCATGTTTTTAAGCTCTTCAGCACTGCCTCTAAATTCTAGTAATTTTTTGCCAGCCTGAACGTTTGCTTTTGCATAATGTCCTAATAAGGGTTTAGTAACTCTTGAAGGTTTAGATGTTCCACTGCTTACTTGAATAGCATCATATCCATCATTTTCAAGGGTTTTACATTGCACCACTTTATTACCATCAATCACAACTACTGTTACTGGAATGGATGCTCCATTTTCAGTAAAAACACGGGTCATTCCACATTTACGACCAATTAAACCAATCATTACACTACCCCTTAATCTACCACTGCTATTTTTACATCAACGCCAGCAGCAAGATCGAGTTTCATTAAAGCATCCACTGTTTTATCAGTAGGTTCTACAATGATAATCAAGCGCATATGTGTACGCATTTCATATTGATCCCGCGCATCTTTGTTTACATGTGGTGAAACCAATACTGTAAACCGCTCAATACGTGTTGGTAAGGGCACAGGGCCTCGAACTTGCGCACCCGTACGCTTTGCCGTATCCACAATCTCTTTAGCAGACTTATCAATCAACTTATGATCGAATGACTTTAAGCGTATCTTTATATCTTGGCTAGCCATGATTTTTTACTCCAGAACCTTTGCAACAACACCGGCCCCAACAGTACGGCCACCTTCTCGTATCGCAAATCGTAAGCCTTCTTCCATTG
>CAMFJH010000006.1 GCA_945956915.1 uncultured Francisellaceae bacterium
AGGTAAATATAGGAAAAAAGCCGCATGACATTTAGCGCCAGCGACTAACTAGTATAAAATTTGAAATTGACAATGAGTTTATTGTAGGATACGGACTTGATTATGAAGAGCATTTTCGTGGTTTAAGCGGTATTTATATACTCAAAGATGCCAGCTTAGTACAATAACAAAATAGGCGGGATATCATGCACAAATGCATCATATCCCGCCTAAGCTTTAATCCTCTTCGTCTTCTTCCTCTTCGTCTTCGTCTTCATCTTCGTCCATAAAGGCTTCTTCTAAAATGACAGGCTGAAAGAAATGAATTTCTGACCCTACTGTTTTAGCCAGTAAATCGCCAGCTAAGGTGTAACCCGCTTCAACAGCATTGGCTACTTCTGTTTCAAAAGCCGCTAAAGACTTTTGAGTGCCTTGGATAATCTTATATGGTTTTTCAGTCGACATGATGCATGCTCCCGTATGTAATGGTTTAATGAAACAATCGTTATTGTAGCATGGGCTAAAGAATAATGTTAAGTTTTAGTTTTTTTAGCATCCATTGCTTTTCGCATTTTAAGCTTTTCTCTTTGCTTTCTTTTTTGATAAGCTATTTGCCCTGACGTCATCATTTTTAAACGCGCATTTTCATCACTTTCTATATACGTCGTCCACCAGGTGGCCATGGGAATCGCTTCTGCATCCCCCGCCTCTGCCCTTAAAACCAGGAAATCATAAGCGCCTCTAAACCGTTGATTCGTAAATAACTGATGGGCTTTGTGCCCATTATGTCGGGATAATCGCATCTGCATGATCCATAATTCACGCGTGACTTGCGTAAACCGTTTAGGGATAGCCACTCTACTTTGCTGAGGTTTTAGTGCCCAATCAATCGCTTCGATACCTGCTGAGAGTTTGCCCGTTCTATGCGCACTTAATTCTTTTTCTTTCATGTACACCGCCGGCCACAATAAAATAGCAATTAAAAAGGGAATGGCTACCGGTTGATCTTTTTTAACGCGTTCATCAGTATTTTGTAAAGCTTTTAACATAAATGCTGTTGCCAGCGGTGCATCTTGTTCCTTTGATAAAACCCTATCTAAAATAGGAAAAAGAACGCTTAATAGGCCATATTGCTGCAATAATACCAAACATCGTTCGGCATGCCCTGTGAAAAATAATTTTAAACATTCCTCAAACAAACGGGCTGCTGCTACATTTTCTAATAATTTTGCCAGTTCTAAAATAGGGGCTTCTGTTTCAGGATGAAGACTGAAATTTAACTTTGCAGCAAACCGAATCGCTCGCAACATCCGTACAGGATCTTCTCGATACCGAAGACGTGCATCGCCTATAATACGCAAAGTACGCGATTTTAAATCCTCTAACCCGCCTACATAATCAATCACACTAAAATCTGAAATGGTATAATA
Organism: uncultured Francisellaceae bacterium; assembly: GCA_945956915.1. Lineage (GTDB taxonomy): Bacteria > Pseudomonadota > Gammaproteobacteria > UBA6186 > Azoamicaceae > CAMFJH01. Next base: position 1,410 of record CAMFJH010000006.1, read on the forward strand.
GAGTGCATTGACTGTAAAATCCCTGCGCCACACATCTTCTTCTAAAGTACCGTAAAGATTGTCCCGTACAATCATACCCTGCGCGGAATGCTGAATTTTAGCCTGGTGCGTATTTTCTGCTACAGCCTGCAAAGGTGCTCTAAAAGTAGCTACCTCGACAATGTAAGAACCAAAAAAAACATGAACCAATTTAAATCGTCGACCAATCAAACGGCTGTTTTTAAATAATCGATACACTTGTTCAGGTGTTGCACTGGTGGCAATATCAAAATCCTTGGGATGTTCGCCCAGTAATAAATCGCGTACGCCCCCCCCCACTAAATACGCTTCAAAGCCCGCAGCTTCTAAACGATACAGCACTTTAAGCGCTGAAGCATTAATTTGTTTACGCGAAATAGAATGCTCTGCTCTAGGGATTACCACGCATTCTAATGTGTGCTTCTTTTTTTTCCGGCTATACTTTTGATGAGTGGATGTAGAAAAGCCTAGCCATTTAAACAATTTAGTTAGCATTATAAATAAATTAAACCTCTACGATCCCAGAAAAAAAGTATAATAGCATCCTTCAGGCTCCCTTCGTCTAGTGGTTAGGACATCGCCCTCTCACGGCGACAACAGGGGTTCAATTCCCCTAGGGAGCAAAACCTTAAAGAAAGGCTAGCATTCTTGTTCGCAAAAGGCTATAATGCGGACATGGCTGTGCTTTTAACATGGTCAGGTAGACGACCAAGTCCCGCCTAAATCGGGTCCGGTGTCATGAAATTCAGTCTCAGGAGACATTTATTTATGCAAAATCAATTATTTGTTGGCAATTTAGCCTTTTCAACCACCAAAGAAGACTTAGAAGCAGCATTTGCTGTGTATGGTCCCGTTGTTGAGGTTAAAATCCCACTTGATCGAGATACTGGCCGGGTCCGTGGATTTGCCTTTGTCACTTTCGAAAATCAGCAATCTGCTGAAAAAGCACTTGCAATGGATGGACAAGAACTGAACGGTAGACCGATTCGTGTGAATGTTGCACAAGAAAAGAAAACTGGCGGCACTTCAGGTGGTGGACGTTCAGGTGGTTCTGGTGGACGTAGCGGCGGCGGTGCTGGCGGCGGACGCAGTGGCGGTGGCCAAGGTGGTCGCAGCAGCAGTCAAGGTGGCGGTCGTGACAGTGGCTGGTGGTAAGTTAAATACCCTTACATCACCACAGGTACGGGTGCCCTCTAAGGCACCCGCACCCTCAAATCTTATCATAACCCCTTCTGTAACTACACTATTTAACATACTTAGATCATTTATTTTTTGCTTATCTTTAATACCTGCGCTGTGCTTTTCAGCAGCCATAGACCTTGAAGAAGAAGCGCCTTTATCCGCAGAACAAGCTTTTGTTGTAAATGCTACACCGAATCAAAAAGGTGTTAGCCTTGATATTACTATTGCACCAGGCTATTTACTCTACCAAAATCATCTGATATTCAACACTGAGGATGCCGCTGATAAAGCCCACACCAAAAAAGCATTAAAGCTTACTCTCCCCCCAGCAAGCACTAAATCTGATCCCGTTTCAGGGGATACTCAAGTTTATAAACAAAATATCCAACTAGAAGTGTCTCTTCCTGAACATACAGACTTACTTGTGTCCTACCAAGGCTGTTCTGAAGGTGGTTTTTGTTATGCACCCGAAGCAAGACAAATTCATATCGAAACACAATCTAACCCTAAAAAGGCAATTATTTCTAATATCGATCCCGAAACACTCGTAACTACCGGAGCGCTAGAGCAAAATCCAACAAAAGAAAATAATGAAAACAACGATGCAGCACAATCAGAATCTGATCGCTTAACCCAAATTTTATATTCCCAAAAACCTTGGGTAACACTCTGTTTATTTCTAGGCTTAGGCGTATTATTGGCATTTACCCCTTGTGTATTACCGATGGTACCCATACTTGCCAACATTCTTGTGGGATCGGGTACCCCTTTAGCCACACGCCGTGCCATCTTTTTAGCCAGCCTTTACATTTTAAGCGTGGCCGTTTGTTACGGATCTGTGGGGGTTATGGCAGGTTTATTAGGTAATCATTGGCAAGGTGCTTTACAACAACCCCCTGTATTGATTGGATTTAGTCTATTGCTTGTTCTATTTGCACTCGGCCAATTTAATTTAATCCATCTTAGACTGCCTGCATTTTTATCCAATGCTTTAAATCGCGTGCAGCAAATTGAACAAAAGCAAAAACAAGGCTCAGCATTGGGTGCGATTACCATGGGTGCTATCTCAGCCCTAGTCGCTTCTCCTTGTGTGACACCCGCTTTGGTCGGTGCTTTAACCTATATCAGCCAAACCGGTAATGCGCTATTAGGGGGCATGGCATTGTTTATGATGTCTTTAGGCATGGGCTTACCCTTATTCAGTGTTGCTTGTGTAGGGAGCCGCTTTCTACCCAAAGTAGGTGTATGGATGGTAAAAGTTAAAATTGTAACCGGCATATTCTTATTGATATTAGCAGGTACTATTTTATGGAGAGCAATGCCTACACATGCTGGAGACTTCCAAAGCATTGAAACCCCAGAACAGCTCTCTCATGTCCTAGAAAAAGCAAAGAAATTAAACAAACCGGTTATCTTAGATGTGTACGCACAGTGGTGTGTTTCTTGTAAACGCATGGATAATGTTATTTTTGATCAAAACCAAACCAAAGAACTGAACGCGAATTATCATTTACTGCGTTTAGATATTACTAAATTAGAAAAGGGCCACAAGCAACTCTTAAACGATCTGGCTATCATTGGACCGCCTACTGTTATTTTCTTTGACGTCGATGGCAAGGAAGTTAAAAACCTAAGATTAGTTGGAGAAGTTAATAAACCTGACTTCTTAGAACAGATGCTTCGATTCCGAAAATCTCTTAATGTCACCAAAAAAGATTAAAATACTAGACAAACGTTCTAAACTCCTGCAAAATTGCATCAATACAGTGTCAACACAATCCGTTTACTAATTGGGTGATTTATCATTATGGATATTCGTAAAGTCAAAAAGCTTATTGAGCTATTAGAGGAATCTGGCATTTCTGAAATTGAAATCCACGAGGGAGAAGAATCAGTACGCATCAATCGAGGCACACACGGGCAACACAGTGTTCATACCAACACTGCACCTATTTATCATGTCCCGGCCCACCAGCTGAATACAACAAGCTCTGCGGAACCGCAATCCGCACCTCTAAAACCTGAAGCTTCTACTTTACCCTCTGGCTATACCGTCACAGCCCCTATGGTCGGAACTTTGTACCGTGCCCCCAATCCCAATGAAAAACCTTTTGTGGAAGTGGGTACCCGAGTAAAAATAGGCGAGGTGCTTTGCATTATCGAAGCTATGAAAATGTTAAACCAAATCGAAGCCGATCAAGCAGGCGTAATTAAAGCCATTTTAGTTGAAAATGGACAACCTATAGAATTTGGACAACCCTTATTTATCATTGGTCAGGACTAGGATACACCATGTTAGACAAAGTTATCATTGCCAATAGGGGTGAAATCGCCTTACGTATTTTACGTGCCTGTAAAGAATTAGGCATTAAAACAGTCGCCGTACACTCCAGTGCAGACAGCGAACTCATGCATGTAAAACTGGCTGACGAATCCGTTTGTATTGGTCCTCCACCTGCAACTCAAAGTTATTTAAATATTCCTGCCATTATCAGTGCTGCAGAAATTACCGGTGCTGTGGGAATTCATCCTGGTTACGGATTTCTAGCTGAAAATGCAGATTTTGCTGAACGCGTTGAACAAAGTGGATTTATCTTTATTGGACCTCGTGCTGAAACCATTCGTACGATGGGTGATAAAGTATCCGCTATCAAAACCATGAAGCAAAGCGGTGTGCCTTGTGTACCGGGTTCTAGTGGTGCATTGGATAATAATGCTGAAGCCAATTTAAAATTAGCGCGTGATATTGGGTATCCTGTTATTATCAAAGCTTCAGGAGGTGGCGGTGGCCGTGGTATGCGGGTGGTACACAGCGAAGGTACTTTATTAAATGCCATTGCTTTAACCAAAGCAGAAGCCCAAGCTGCATTTAACAATAATGCTGTTTACATGGAAAAATTTCTAGAGCACCCTCGCCATGTTGAAATTCAAATACTTGCAGATGGCAAAGGTAATGCTGTTTATTTAGGTGAACGCGATTGCTCTATGCAAAGACGTCACCAAAAAGTGATAGAAGAAGCACCCGCGCCTGGTATTAGCGATAAACAACGTAAAAAAATTGGTAAAGCCTGTGTTGCTGCTTGTATACAATTAGGATACAGGGGTGCGGGTACTTTTGAATTTTTATACGAAAATGAAGAATTTTATTTTATTGAAATGAACACCCGTGTTCAAGTGGAACACCCAGTCTCTGAATTAATCACGGGTATCGATATTGTGAAAGAACAATTGTTAATTGCCTCAGGGAGGCCGCTTTCTATCAAACAAGATGATATTCAATTATCAGGTCATGCTATTGAATGCAGAATCAATGCAGAAGATGCCAAAACCTTTATACCCAGTCCTGGGAAAATTACCCAATTTCATGCACCGGGTGGCCCAGGTGTGCGTTGGGATTCTCACATTTATCAAGGCTATACCGTTCCCCCCCATTATGATTCTCTGATTGGAAAATTAATTACCTACGCACCCGATCGTAAAACGGCTATCGCCAGAATGCGCAATGCCCTTGATGAATTGGTCATAGAAGGCATTAAAACGAATATTCGTTTGCATCAAGATTTGATGCGTGATGGTCATTTCCACGCAGGTGGCACCAATATTCATTATTTGGAACATAAATTGGCTACCTAATTGCATATGCCTAATCTCCAACTTACCCTTAGTGCCACACGTGAACAAGCTGAATTATATTCTGATGTACTATCCGATGCGGGTGCATTAGCGGTTACTTTTTTAGATGCTAAAGACGAAGCACTTTTTGAACCTGAGCTGGGTACAACACCCATGTGGACCCATACCCAAGTCATCGGGCTATTTGAGATTGAAACAGATATTGCGCAACTAAAATCACACTTAAAAACTCAATTAGGTGAATTTGCGATGCAAACGCTGGTGATGGATACCATTGATGATCAAGATTGGGAAAAAGCCTGTATGGATCAATTCCAGCCCATGCAATTTGGAGAACATCTTTGGATTTGTCCCAGTTGGGCAAGCACCCCGCCTAGCACACTCCCCAATCCTAAAGCGCGTACTATTTTATTAGATCCCGGTTTAGCATTTGGCACGGGTACACACCCCACTACACGTTTGTGTTTAGAATACTTAGATAAACATCCACCTTTAGGAAAACAAGTAGTCGATTATGGTTGTGGCTCGGGTATCTTAGGCATTGCTGCATTGGCTTTAGGAGCAACCCAAGCAAGTGCTGTGGATTATGATCCGCAGGCTTTATTAAGTACAGCTAATAATGCTCAAAAAAATGGGTATTCGGATAAAGAGCTCGTGTGTTTATTGCCCAAAGAATTCATGGCTTATCAAAACAAGATGGGGCCTATAGACTTAATCTTGGCCAATATACTGCTTAACCCTTTAATTGAATTAGCACCTGTATTTGCCCAATGGCTTCAGGAAGGGGCTACTTTGGTTTTATCAGGGGTTTTACACACACAGATTGATTTATTATTAAGTACCTACAATACTTGGTTTGAGAACAAAGGTGTTACACAATTAGACGACTGGTGTAGGATAGCGTTAACAAAGAGGAATTAACATTGGACCATCTTCATGCCCCTATTTCAGTAAATGTTTTATTAGCTTGGTTATTAATCGCTGTCATTCTCTGCGCTTTTTGCTCAGCCTCTGAAACAGGCATGATGTCTATCAATCGCTACCGTTTAAAACATCTGGCTAAGACTGACAAAAATGCTCAACGTATCTCTCGCTTATTGTTACGCCCCGATAAACTCATCGGTGCTATTTTATTGGCCAATACTTTTGGCACAACGGTTGCCTCCAGTCTTGCAAATGAAATTATGGGGCGCTATCTAGGTGAAAGTGCTGTATTCCTTTCTCCTGTTATACTGACCATTTTTTTGCTGATCTTTGCTGAGATCATGCCTAAAACACTGGCAGCACTTAAACCCGAAGTCATTACGCGTTTTGTTTCACTGCCTTTACAATGGATGTTACGTCTTCTTTATCCGCTGATTTGGATAACCAGTTCTATATCCAACGCAATTCTTAGGATATTTGGCTTTCAGGTCACGACCAAAACGGTTGATTCTCTAAACACTGAAGAATTACGAACCGTTGTCAACGAAGCCAGCGGCTTAATCCCAACCCACCACCAAGATATGCTATTAAGTATTTTGGACATGGAAAAAGTGCGTGTTGATCACATAATGATCCCAAGAAGCGAAGTTGTAGGGCTTAATTTGGATGATCCCATAGAAGTCATTCTGAATAAATTGAAAACCACACAACATACTCTTTTACCGGTTTATAAATCCGATATTGATAATGTTCAAGGTATTTTGCATACCCGTAATATTGTCAAATTATTAACCGAGGTAGAATTGCAAAACTTAAATGCTCAAAATGTGCTCTCTGCCACAGATGAACCCTACTTTATTCCTGAAGGCACAACTTTGCATACACAATTACTGAATTTTCAACGCCATAAGCGCCGTATGGCCTTAGTGGTAGATGAATATGGAGATGTATTAGGTTTGGTAACTCTAGAAGATATCTTAGAAGAAATCGTTGGAGAATTCACAACAGGAGTTGCAAGCGCTCAAGAACCCATACGAGCACAAGAAGATGGTTCTTTCTTAGTGGAAGGCAGCATCAGTGTGCGTGATTTAAACAGAATACAACAATGGGAATTACCCATTGACGGCCCCACAACTTTAAGTGGATTAATCATTGAAACCTTAGAAGCTATACCCAACACAGGTACTAGCCTACTGATTGCCAATTACCCTGTTGAAATCATAGAAATGAATGATAACATCGTAAAAACCGCCAGAATCGATAAGCGCTTAGCAACAAATCGATTAAAAGAATTTGAAGATCTTTAAGCAAGTTAAAAAAACAAGGCTAACAATTCACTAACACTTTGTCTTTTATCTGCTTGGCAGCTAATTAAACGCTTAACCTCAAGCTCTGTTATTTTAGCCCCAGCATACAAAGTTTGTGTCAATTCATGGTTATGATTTGATATTAATACCGGTATACTTTTAAGTGCTAAGCCACGCGCCAAATCCGCCAATTGTTGCTGTTGTTGCATATTAAAACCCCCAACATGATAATTTGTAAAATTGGCAGTATCACTTAAAGGCACATAAGGGGGGTCACAATATACTACGCTTTCTTTTTTTGCACGTTTAAAAGTATCTGAAAAATCTTCACACACGAAAATAGCGTTTTGTGCTTTTTCATGAAAATAATTCATTTCTTTTTCAGGAAAATAAGGCTTTAAATATTGTCCAAAAGGCACATTAAATTCTTTTTTGCCCATATTGTAACGACATAAACCATTAAAACCATGTCTGTTTAAATATAAAAATAAAGCAGAACGTTGATATAAATCTTTGGATTCGTTAAATTGTTCTCGCAAGCGATAATAATTTTTTTCGGTATTAAAGCGAGATTTAAAATATTGCTTGCAGTAGGTTATAAATTCTACACCGTCTTTTTGCAAAATTTTATATAAGTTAATTAAATCTGCATTAATATCATTTAAAATATAATGCGCATAATCTGTATTTAAAAAAACAGCGCCCGCACCCACAAAAGGTTCTATCAGCTGTTTCCCCTTGGGTAAACATTTATCAATAGGCCCAAGAAGCCTATATTTACCACCCGGCCACTTCAAAAATGGCCTGCACTTATTCATACTAGAATGTCCTAAGGCAAATAGCGTATTATAACAAAAACATAAGGAGCAAAGCGAATGAAAACAAGATTGAAATGTCCTACTTGTCAAAAACCTATTCTTTGGGATCCTGAAAATACATTTAGACCTTTTTGTTGCGAACGTTGCAAGTTAATTGACTTGGGCGCCTGGGCAGATGGCTCTTATGCTATACCCGCTAGCACACCGCTTGAAGACGAAGAACAAAATATAAATAAAGCATCGGATCCAGAGGAACCTACATAACCTAATTGATCAAATAAATTCATTGGCAATATCCCAATTAATTAAATCACAATTTCTATGTGTAACCTTAATATCTCTTAAAGCAAGTCTAGCATTTGCACGCCATAAACCACACGCATTATCATATATTAGTTGATCTACAAGTGCTGCAGGTTTTTGATTGGTATGTATGAACTCAATAACGCCATAATTCGCACAACTAATAATATTGCTTCTACCTGAAGACATAATTGTTATCCTATTGATGGGTATTTGCGAAATAATCCCTAAATCACTTAAAACCGTCTCTAAACTAATATAATTAAATTGATTTGCTCGCATAAGTGCAACTACATGGAATAACAATAATCCATCAGGTCGGAATGCCTTTTTACAAAGATATATGCCTTTAGATATACGCATCAATAACCCAGAACGCACAGTTCGAGCCATTAAAGCTTTAAAAGTGTTGTCAGATAAATTCGGACAAAGCATCCTTAAGTCAGTTGATCTAAATAAACAACGCTTTGAATTCGCATTATTCGCTAACCGTTCACCTATATATTTCATTGGTTGCATATTTAAATACTCTACAAAAGGTTATGAAAAGTGTAACCTTTTGTAGACTTATTGTGCACATTCGCTACCCATTAAGCCTTTCCAGCCGCCACCTAGAGCTTTAACTAAACTCACTGCAGATACCATTTGTCTACCAATAGTGTCTGATAGGTTTTTTTGAGAACTGTATAAAATGTTTTGGGCAATAATCACATCGCTATAAGCTAAAGTACCCGCTGTATATTGAGCCATAACTAAAGTCAGATTTTTTTTAGCATTGCTCACTATTGCTTTCTGTATTTTAATTTCTACATTTAAATGTGTTAAAGAGACTAAATTGTCTTCTACATCTTGAAAAGCGGCTAATACTGTTTGACGATAAGTAGCAACAGTTTGATCATAACTAGCCCAAGTCGCTTTTAGAATAGCACGTTGTAAACCCCCATCAAATAAATTTTCATCAAATAAAGCACCCAAGGACCAAAATTTAGCAGGTTTACTGAACAAATTTTTAAGGGCATTCGTTGAAAAACCATCCGTAGCTGTTAATGTTATTTTAGGGAAAAATGCAGCAATGGCCACCCCAATGTTGGCATTGGCTTGTGCGACGAGTCTTTCTGTTTGTGCAACATCTGGCCGTCTTTCAAGCAATACTGAAGGAATTTTTAAAGGTATACAAGGAGCCACTAAATTTTCAATACAAGGTGGCAAAGAAAAACAAGCAGGGGGAATACCAATTAATACCGCAATAGCATGCTCGAATTGCGCTCTGGCAATCCCATTATCAACCGCTTGGCTTTTAGCAGTCTCAAGCTGTATGCTTGCTTGAACAACATCTACTTCTGAAGCCACTCCTGTTTTAAAACGATCTTGAACCAGTTTTAATGCTTGGGTATAAGCGATTACGGTATCATCTAATAATTTTTGATCGGCATCAAGGGTGCGTAATTGAAAATAATATTGTGCAAGACTGGCTTGCATCGCTAAGCTTATCAATGCAATTTGTGCTTCACTGGCATCTGCACCCGCACTGGCTGCCTCGACACTTCTTCTTACTTTACCCCAAAAATCTAGTTCCCAACTCGCATCTAAGGATAAAGAAAAATTATTAAAAATTCTACCTGTAAAAGAAGTAGCATCTGTAGATATATCCGCTCCATCTACACTAAAGCCTGAGGAAATCGATTGGGAAGGTTTTTGTCTATTCGCAGAACCTAAACCTCTGATGACCGGAAAAAAGCTGCATACGCCTGTGTTACTAAAGCCCTAGATTGCTCATACTGTGCAATCGCTAATTTAATGTTTTGATTAGAAACACTTAATTTTTTTTCTAATTTATTTAAAGTAAGGTTATTAAAAATTTTCCACCATTCGCCCCGATCACAAGCATCGTTAGGATTCGCGACTTTCCATCCTTTAGGTGCCTCTTTAAATTTATCGGGTACCGAAATACAGGGCGGCACATAATCAGGCCCTAAAGTGCAAGCCGATAACAATAATAAAAAACTCATTAATAATAATTTCTTAATTAAATTGCGGTTCCAGTTCATGCTTATTTCCCGATACCTTAACTTTAGTTAGCCACCATTTCTTTAAATTTTCAAAACTTAGATATAAAACAGGGGTTGAATATAATGTTAATACCTGACTTAACAATAAGCCTCCAATAATTGCAATACCCAAAGGACGTCTTAATTCAGATCCCACACCTGTTCCTAAAGCCAAGGGTAGCGCACTGAACAGTGCAGCCATGGTTGTCATCATAATAGGCCTAAATCTTAAAATTGCTGCTTGAAAAATAGCATCTTTTGGAGATTTGTTGTGTACTCTTTCTTCTTGTAAAGCAAAATCTATCATCATAATAGCATTTTTTTTGACAATACCGATTAATAAAATAATGCCAATCACGGCAATAATACTCAGTTCTGTATTGGTTAATAATAAAGCAAGCAAAGCACCCACGCCTGCTGAAGGCAAGGTTGATAAAATAGTGATAGGATGAATTAAACTTTCATATAAAATGCCTAATACAATATACACCACAATTAAAGCCCCTATAATTAAATAGGGCTCGGAAGCTAAAGAGCTTTGAAAGGCTTGAGCCGTACCTTGGAAAGATCCTTGTATATTTTGAGGTAAGTGCATGGTTGATACAGATTCAGTAATTTTATCGACCGCATCACCTAAAGAAAATCCTGGCATTAAATTAAAGGATAGAGTTGTCGAAGGAAATTGTCCTTGATGGCTGACCGTTAAGAGTGTAAAAGAAGGCTTAAATTCGGCAAAACTCGAAAAAGGGATTGGATTTCCATTTGTGCTAATCATATACATTTGTTCTAAGGTTTGTGGATGCTGCCAATACCGCGGGGCCACTTCCATAACAATGTGGTATTGATTCATCGGGGTGTATAAAGTAGAAACTTGTCTTTGCCCAAAGGCATCATACAAAATATTATCAATGGATTGCATATTCAGTCCAAATCTTGAGGCCGTATCATGATCAATCTCAACATAAACTTGCAGGCCTTTATCACGTTGATCGGTATTCAGATCCGTAATACCTGAAATACTCGTGCACTTATCCAATACTTTGGGCGCCCATAGGTTCAAATCCTGCAAATTATCTGCTGTTAAGGTATATTGAAATTGTGCATTCCCACTCCTACCGCCAATGACTAAATCTTGTGCAGCCTGCATATATAAAGTAGCTCCTGAAATATTCGCTAATTTTTTACGCAAACGGTTAATAACATCGTCCGCTGATAATTTGCGTTTTGCTAGAGGTGTTAAGGTAATATAAATGGAACCTGTATTACCACCAGAAGCCCCCCCTCCTGTACCGCCAACAAAACCAGTCACATGCTCTATGGCTGGGTCTTCAGCTATCACTTTAATAAATTCGCTTAATTTTTGCTGCATCGCTTGAAACGACATATCTTGTTGTACTTGTATCGAAGATATAATCCTACCGGTATCTTGTTGTGGAAAAAAACCTTTAGGAATATAGGTATATAACAAAATAGTCAATACAACTGTCATTATGGTCAAGATCAACATTAAAAATGAGTGCTGTAAAGCCCAGCTTAAACTTTGTTCATATTTTAACTTCAAAACAGAAAAAAAATGCCAAAAAGAATTTTTTTTCTCAGTATAATGATCGTTTTTTAATAAATATGCACACATCATCGGTGTTAGCGTTAAGGAAACAAGTAGAGAAACTAAAATCGCAAAAGAAAGCGTTAATGCAAACTCTCTAAATAAACGTCCAACAATTCCCCCCATTAATAAAATAGGTATAAAAACAGCAATTAAAGAAATACTCATCGATAATACGGTAAAACCCACTTCTTTAGAACCTTGTATGGCAGCTTCTAAAGGTTTGAGTCCATTTTCGATATACCGTGAGATGTTTTCAAGTACAACCACCGCATCATCGACTACGAAACCCGTTACAATAGTCAGCGCCATTAAGGATAAATTATTTAAACTAAAATCAAAAAGATACATTAAGGCAAATGTACCTAATAAAGATAAGGGCACTGCAACGCTGGGTATTAAAGAGGCTCTTGCATTCCTTAAGAATAAATAAACCACCAAAATCACTAAAGCAATGGCAATTAATAATGTCAGTTCAACATCCAAAAGAGATGCCCGAATGGTAGTCGTTCTATCCATCGCTACCGTTAAATCGATAGCATTCGGAATAGACGCTTTCAAATGTGGAAGTAGAGAGCGCACTCTATCCACAGTTTCAATGATATTCGCACCCGGTTGCTTAAAAACCACCAACACCACGGCAGGCTTCCCATCCGCTAATCCTGCGTTACGTAAATCTTCTACAGAATCGATAACTTCACCCACATCTTTTAATCTAACAGGAGCTCCATTTCTATAGGCAATGATTAAAGGCTCATATTGCACTGCTTTAAAAAGCTGATCATTGGTGGTGATATCGCTTAACTTAGCACCTGCATTTAATTGCCCTTTGGGTCTATTAATATTCGTTGAGCTAATACTTTGACGTACTGTATCTAGACTTATTCCATAACTATTTAAGGCTGTGGGATTTAATTCTACTCGCACTGCAGGTAAAGAACCACCACCCAATACCACCTGACCAACGCCTTCTATTTGTGAAAGTTTTTGTTGCAAAATAGTAGAACCGGCATCATACATTTGCGCAATCGTGTATACATCAGAAGTTAAACTGATAATCATAATAGGAGAATCAGCAGGATTTACTTTACGATAGGTTGGATTACTCGGCAGATCAATGGGCAAATTACTCAGTGATGCATTGATGGCTGCTTGCACATCTCGTGCTGCTCCATCAATATTTCGAGATAAATCAAATTGTACAATAATTCGTGTATTACCCTGGCTGCTAGAAGACGTTAATTGTGTGATACCCGCAATGAGTCCGAGTTGACGTTCTAAGGGTGTAGCCACTGAAGTTGCCATAATTTCCGGACTCGCACCCGGCAATGCAGCTTGTACATTAATCGTTGGAAAATCAATCCGAGGTAAGGGGGCAACAGGCAATAAATAAAAACCAATAATGCCTGCGAACGCTATGCCACATGCAAATAAAGTAGTAGCAATAGGCCTATGAATAAAAATAGAAGACAAGCTCATTGTTCCACCACAATAGCTTTATTTTTTATATAAATAAAATTATGAAAAATATCCGATAGTTTAACAAAAGCTAAATAAATAACCGGTGTTGTATACAGTGTTAATATTTGGCTAACAGCAAGCCCTCCTAAAATCGCAAGACCCAAAGGCCGTCGTAATTCCGATCCCATCCCTGTTCCAAACACCAAAGGGACGGCACCTAGCATCGCTGCAACGGTTGTCATCACAATGGGTCTAAAACGTAATAAGGCTGCTTGATAGATGGCTTCTAAAGGTGATTTTTTATCGATTCGTTCTAATTCCAGGGCAAAATCTATCATCATAATGGCATTTTTCATCACAATGCCGATTAACAAAATAATACCAATTAATGCTATAACACTTAATTCTTGACCTGTTAATAATAAAGTCAGTAATGCTCCCATCGTTGCAGAAGGTAGGGTAGATAAAATGGTAATAGGATGTATATAACTTTCGTATAATATACCCAGTACTATATATACGACAACCAAGGAACCTAATACTAACCAACCTTCATTTGCCAGTGAATTTTTAAATGTTTTTGCTGATCCTTCAAGATTTGTTTGCACGCTTTCAGGAATTTCAAGTTCTTTTTTTACATTTTCAATGGCTTGTATAGCATCCCCTAAAGCAGCTCCTGGGGCTAGATTGAATGAAATTGTGGCAACCGGAAATTGACCTTGACGATTAATTTGCAAGGGTCCTACCGTTTCTGACACTGTTGTGAACGTTCCTAAGGGTATTGGTTTATTGTTTTGAGTAGATTTAAAATACAAATTATTTAAGGCTGTTATACCTTGTTGTAATTCAGGTAAAATTTCCAGCACCACTCGGTATTGATTTAGCTGCGTGTAAATGGTTGAAATTTGACGTTGTCCAAAAGCATCATATAGTACATTATCTATCGTCTCAGCTGTAAGGCCTAAACGGGAAGCTGTATCTCTATCAAAATGGATATTCGTTTGTAAACCTCTATTTTGTAAATCACTTGCGACATCCGCTAAACTCGGTTCTAAGCTCAATTTATTAACTAACTCTGCACTCCATTTTGAAACTTCATTGGGATCAAAAGAACTAACGCTATATTGATATTGAGTAAGACTAACACGATCATCTATATTAATATCTTGTACTGCTTGCATATAAAGTGTGATACCGGGCACTTCTGCTATTTTCTTTTGAAGATCACGTATAATTTCACTTGCATTTTTATTGCGTTCACTTAAAGGTTTTAAGTTGATTAAAAAACGACCTCTATTCAATGTCGTATTGGTACCATCAATACCAACAATCGAAGATAAATTATCAATATTTTTATCTTGTAATAAAATCTTAGCAATAGCAATTTGTCGCGCGACCATCGCTTGAAAGGAAATGGACTGAGGGGCTTCAGAAATACCTTGTATTAATCCTGTGTCTTGTGTGGGAAAAAAACCCTTAGGGATGATATAAAACATAAAACCCGTTAAGCACACTGTAATTAAAGCAACACACAGTGTAAGATTTTGATATTTTAATACAGTTTCAAGCGATGTTCCATAGCGCGCTATAACACCCTCGAAAACTTTAGCAGATTTCATTGCAAAATCACTTTGATGATTGTCTTTTCTATTTTTCAAAATGCGCGAGCACATCATTGGCGTTAACGTTAAAGAAACAAAAGCTGAGAGTAAAATAGTAATAGACAGTGTTAGTGCAAATTCTCTGAACAATCGACCTATAATATCTTGCATAAACAACAAAGGAATTAACACAGCAATTAAAGAAACCGTTAATGATAAAATCGTAAATCCAATTTGTTTGGCACCTTGCAAAGCAGCTTCTAAGGGTGCTACACCTTGCTCTATATACCGCGTTATATTTTCAATCATTACAATAGCATCATCAATGACAAATCCTGTAGCAATAATGAATGCCATAATGGTTAAATTATTAATGCTAAAGCCCAAGAAATACATCATCGCTACAGTGCCCACTAAAGAAATAGGCACGGCGATGCTGGGAATAATCGTAGCTGAAAGTGTCCGTAAAAACAGAAAAATGACCATCACAACCAATGCGATAGAAACGATTAATTCGTATTGAGCATCACTGATAGAGGCTCGAATAGAATGTGTTCGATCGCTTAATACTTTGACTTCTACAGAACTGGGTAAAGTTGATTGTAGCTTTGGTAATAGTTCATTAATGCGATTAACAACTTCTATCACATTGCTGCCAGGTTGTCTTTGGATATTGATAATAATCGCAGGTTGGGTATCCACCCAAGCCATTAATTTATTATTTTCTACCCCATCACTCACCCGTGCAATATCAGAAAGTCGAACAGGCGCACCATTATTGTAAGCAATAATGAGCGGTTGATAGTCCACACTTTTAAATAATTGATCATTGGCGTTAATAGTATAACTTTGGTAAGGACCATCAAAATTACCTTTAGGGGTATTCACATTAGCAGCCGCGATAGCTGTTCTAATATCTTCTAGAGACAACCCATATGCAGAGGCGGCCGTTGGGTTGACTTGCACACGTACAGCGGGTCTTTCTCCACCACTGATACTGACCAACCCAACGCCTGATAATTGCGAAATTTTTTGACTAAAGCGAGTATCTGCTAAATCTTCCACTGTCGAAAGTGACAATGTTTTAGAATAGAGAGCTAAAGTCATTATGGGCGTATCGGCAGGATTCACTTTATTGTAAACAGGTGGATTGGGTAAATCGCTGGGCAAATAAGAATTAGCAGCATTGATAGCTGCTTACACTTCTTGTTCGGCAATATCTAAACTCATGTTTAACTGAAATTGTAAAGTAATAATAGATGCACCACTAGAACTATTAGAAGTCATTTGATTTAAACCAGGCATTTGCCCAAATTGTCGTTCTAATGGCGCTGTAATCCCAGATGCCATTACATCAGGACTTGCCCCGGGATAATAGGTAGAAACCCGAATGGTAGGATAATCCACTTCAGGAAGTGCGGAAACGGGTAGTAATGTACAAGACAACAAGCCTAATAATACGATTGCCAACATCAGCAAAGAGGTTGCAATGGGTCTTAAAATAAAAGGCCGCGATAAATTCATGGTGTCGATTTTTCTTCTGTAGTGCTTAATGTCGATCCTGCAGAATGATTTTGTGCGACAGTTACAACCGTTCCGTTTTTAAGTTTATCTGTACCTTCGATAACAACAGATTGATCTGGGAGTATATTGCCTTTGATTGCAGAAAAATTAGCATGCGTTGCTAAAACTTTTACTGGATTCATCATAACTTTATCTTTATTTAAGACATATACATAGGTTCCTTTTGCTCCATTTTGTATGGCTGCGGTGGGTATTACTGTAGCATCTTTTAAAGTATCCACTTGTAAACGTATATTGATAAATTGATTGGGAAACAACAAACCTTCTTCATTTGAAAAAAATGCTTTTAGCTTTAAGGTGCCTGTGGTAACATCTATTTGATTATCCAATATAAATTGATCTGTGCTGTCCAGTAAAGCATTTTGAGTGCGATTAAAAGCATCGACTTGAAATTGTTCACCTTTGTTTTTTTGTTTAATAATCATTTGTAGATTATCTTCTGGGATTGTAAAAATGGCCGTGATAGGCTGAATTGTATTTAAAACAAAAAGTCCATTTTGATCGCTTACTTGTACAAAATTGCCAGGATCAACAAATCGCAATCCCACCCGACCCTCAACAGGCGATCGAATGTTACAATAATTTAAATTGACTTTGACTGTATCAATTTGACCTTGATCAAATTGCACGCTGCCTTCAAGTTGTTGTACTAAAGATTTTTGTGTAGCTAAGGTTTGTTCTGATACCGCACCTTGAGGATACAATGTTTCAAAACGTTTTAAATCTACCCGAGCGTTAGCCAAAAGTGCTTCATCTCGCACCAATTGTCCTTCAAATTGCAGCAACTGCGCTTCATAAGGTCTGGGATCTATTTGTGCTAATAATTCTCCTTCTTCGACTTTTTGACCCTCTTCAAATAATACTTTTAGCAATTGTCCATTAATTTGAGTTTTTACGGTTACCGTTTGTGTAGGGGTTACAGTGCCCAAAGCATTTAAATAAACTGGAAAATCTTGCTTGCTTGCAGTACTTAAGACGACTGGAACAGGCAAAGATTGATTTTTGGTAGCTGAGTGGTGGATTCGGTGTACAATTAAAAAAATAAATAAGCCAATTATTATGCTGACAATAATAACAAAATGTTTGGGATTTTTATCATAAGTATTTTTGAGTGATTTGAAAGGATTGCTGGGATTAGTAGATGAGGGTTCGTTTAGCGTTTCGGGTTGCAAAGATGCAGGCTGCTCACCGTTTGGATCTGATTGCTTCGACACATCCATGCTTTTCCCTCAATTGAAACATAAGCTTTTTCTCGTTTATAAAAGTATAGCTTATTCAACCACCTTTAAAAAAGTTAGCTGGAAAACATACAAAAGCTTTTTAAGATAAAATAACCTAAGTCCTGTGCAAAATTTAGGCTTAGAATTTATTAAAAAACAATGTTCGGAGTGATTGCCCCTTTGAGAAGGGGCATGCCGGATTTGATTAAGCAATGAGCTTGTACTGCTTATCAATCCGGCAGGGGGAGGTTAAACAAAAATCTTAACGAGGTTTTTGTTTTCTTGCCTCTTCCTCTTCTTTACTAAGTAGTTCCATCGTGAGTCTTTCTTCCTCGGCTTCTCTTCTAGCTTTTTCCTCAGCTTTCTTTTGTTCTGCTGCAAGATCAATTTCAGGTTCAGGTTCAGGTTCAGGTTCAGGTTCAGGATTATTTCTAAAGTGCATCACCACAGGCTTTTCTTGTAGCCCTTCTCTAGCCGCTTTATCTACTTCCTCAAACTGCTTTGCAAGCTGCTTAGCAAATTCCGCATCCCTATCTTCTCGTTCTTGTTTTTGCTCGGCTTCTTTAGCGCGCTGCGCTGATTTTCTTGCAGCATTTTTTTCATCAATCTGTTTTTCTAGCTCTTCCTGTTGAAGTCTTGCTGCCATCTCAAAATCAGATTCAGCAGGAGGTTGATTTTTCTTTGCTGCTTCATCCATCAATTTATTAAACTGTAGGTTAAAATAATCGTCTTTTAATTCCAGATGTACTTTGGTTAAAATTCTCATGGTATCGATACCCAGTGCTTCAATATCTGATGCAAGCGAAACATTTTTTTTCATAAGTGCTTTAAAAGCGTTAACACTTTTAATTAAATCTTCATCCTTTCCAAGTGCAGTTATGATTTCATCATAGTTGACCTCTCTCCCTGCATCTTCAAATATAAATGACCACAACCTCGCTAATCTCAATTTTTCAGATTCTAATTTCTCAGGTTCCATGCTAACTTTGAAAATTTCTTTAAAGCGTTGCTCTTTTTGCACATCATTTTCAAAAGCACGCAGTATATCTAACATAAGGTGTTGAACACTTAAAAGAGAATTGAATTCACCGGAGTCCCTCTTCTCCCCCTTACGCATTTTATTATATACCCCATAGTATGTATTGATACAATCCAACAGCGTTTCATTGGGCAATAAGCCTTCTTCCTTAAATATGCCTAACATTTTATTATATGCCTCATTTTTTTCTTCTTTTTTAAGAAAATCATTAAATTCTTTTAAGGTAAGCAGATTTTTTTCAAATACCTCTCTTAAGTATTCTTTTAGCTCAGGAATTAATCTTTTTTTATCTTCTTCAGAAAATTCAATGTTCATTTTAGGATTTAAGACCTTTAACACTTTTCTCAAAATTTCTTTAGACTTTTGTCCTTGCGCACTCATACGATCGTTATAATAAGCGTTTAACCTTCTGAAAACGATTTCATCTCCCAACTTATCTTGATGCAACTGCAAAGATAATTTCCTGAATTTTTTCTTTACAACCTCTTCCTCGTTTTTATTCAAAAAATGTTCTAGATCTTCTAAAAGTAAGTCTTTGCTTTTCAACTTGATCTTGATATAACCACTTATTTTTTCAATTTCCTGTTGTTCTTGTTTAGCACTTTCTTTTTCTGCTAATTTTTTGGCTTCTTCTTGTTCTTTTTCTAATCTCTCTTGTTCCAGTTTTTTTGCATCAAATTGTGCTGACATATAAACCCCCTTAACATTATGAATTATAAAAAAGTATTTAAAGTGTTCGACTAAGAGCAAATACTCATTTCTGTTACTAGTATATACTATATCTTCAATTAAAGATAGGTCAAATCGGATATTTAGCCTAGTGTATTTTCTGTTAAACTATGTGCTAATACACTCTAGGATCCGCGCTCAGATACCTCCTTTTTAAATGCTAAACGCTCTAATATTTTAAAAGGAGATAATTCAGGATTTTGCATGCCTTTTACAGGCAAATAAAAAGTTTGTTCCAAGACGTATTGACCCGATAAAGCTGCATGCGAAACACAATCTGTCATAACTATCCATGAGGAACCCGGGGGGAAATAAAAATCTTCCTTAGGCACATTGGCTTGATAAGCTAAATCTAATTTCATTTGATTGTGTAATTGCAACATATAATGATCGTATAAACTACGGTACGATTTAGTGATTTTAAATAAAGACAATAAAGCCCTGCTGCCCCAGCTTGGTTTTTTTAATGATGCTAAAAAATGGTTTACAACCTCTTCAAAAGGCTCACCCAATTGCCAATGCCTACTTTGCCCAAAGGGATTCATATTTGAAAAAACACGTAAAATCCGTTTACCCTGAGTGGGTGTGGCTGAAAAAGCATCTACATGTACTTTTGTATCATCTTTTAATGCAGAGGTTGCGCGGCCTGCAATTTCTATGGGTCTATAACTGGTTCGGCCTGGTATTAATGTTTCTCGATAATGGGGAATTAATGCAAATATTAAATTTTTTGCAAAAATTTCATACCGCGCCATCATGTTTTTCATATCTTGCAAGGGGTGATTTTTTAAACGACAACCTTTTAACTGTTTATCTATTGGATTATAACTGATGTTTTTAGAATGTTTATCTAGTGTTCTAGGCGTTAGAAATGCTTTTTCTGATCTAGACAGTTCAAAAGCTAAATTCGGGCAATAAATGACTTTTCCATTCTCTAAAGCACTGAGCGGCTCAAACGAAATATTATCAGCAAAATGACCTTGCCAATTGTGTATATCTATTGTTTCAATAATACTAGACATTAAGAGATTCCTGTGTTGTTTTTTCCGTTCTTAAAGCTCTACGTAAAATTTTTCCGACCGGTGTTTTGGGCAAAGCATCTCTAAATTCAATAATTTTTGGAATTTTATAACCCGTTAACATAGTATGACAAAATTGTGTTACGGCTTCTGCAGTCAAACTGGGATCTTTTTTGACAATAAAGGCTTTGACCAACTCCCCCTTCTCAGCATTGGGTTCTCCAACGACAGCGACTTCAGTCACTCCCGGCATTAAAGCAATCACATCTTCTATTTCATTAGGGTATACATTAAAACCGGAGACTAAAATCATGTCTTTCTTGCGATCGATAACTTTTACAAAACCTTCTGGATTTACTGTGACAATATCCCCTGTGCGTACCCAGCCATCTTTTAGCGTTTCTTCTGTTTTTTCTGGTTGATGCCAATACCCTTTCATGACTTGTGGCCCTTTTACCCATAATTCTCCAGGCTCACCTAAGAGCACTTCTTTGCCCGATTCATCACGCACAGATATCTCGGTTGAGCTTACTGGCAAGCCAATACTCCCATTATATTCTTTTAAATTAAAAGGATTAATACAAACGGCAGGGGATGCTTCGGTTAATCCATAAGCTTCTAACAAAGGCGTGTGTGTTACCATTTTCCAATGTGTAGCAACAGAACGTTGCACTGCCATCCCCCCGCCAAGGGTAATACGTAAATGAGAAAAATCAAGTTTGCAAAAATCGGGCTGGTTCAAAAGCGCATTAAATAAAGTATTCACACCTGTAATAGCAGTAAAGGAATATTGTTTTAAATCATGAATAAATGCTTTCATATCTCGAGGATTGGTAATCAAAACATTTAAGGCCCCTATTTTCATAAAAGTTAAACAATTCGCTGTTAATGAAAAAATATGATACAAGGGTAGCGCCGTAATAATAATTTCTTCTCCAGGACGGACCTTGCTTTTTATCCAAGTCGAAGCCTGCTCAACATTCGCAACCATATTGCGATGGCTTAACATAGCGCCTTTGATCAATTCTGAAGTGGTACCACCGGTGTATTGTATAAAAGCCAGATCATCTCCCTTTAATTCAGGTTTTGTAAATCTCAAGGTGGATCCTAATTTTAAGATAGATCTAAATGGAATATAATTGGGAATATTATAAGAAGGTACCATTTTTTTAAGATAACGTACTACACTATTAACCAGCCAAGACTTTGGCCAAGGCAATAAGTCGCCAACTTCTGTGATAATAATATGTTTTAAGCTAACGCTTTTAAGAACAGTTTGTACAGTGTGCGCAAAATTTGCCAAAACCACAATCGCGATACTGCTTGAATCTACTAATAAATGTTCCAATTCTCGAGCGGTATATAAAGGATTAACATTCACAACGATAAGGCCCGCTCTTAAAGCACCCAACATCGCTATAGGGTACTGCAAAAGATTAGGCATCATCAAAGCAATTCTATCGCCTTTTTTAAGATGTAAATGGGTTTGCAGATACGCTGCAAACTCTTTTGTTTGTTGATCTAATGCACTGTAGGAAAGGGTGTGTCCCATATTGGCAAAAGCAGGCTTCTGGGCAAATGTTTTGCAACTTTGCTCTAACATATCCACCAGGGAAGTATATTGATCAGGATTGATCTCGGCTGGGACGCCAGGCTCATAATTGTTTAACCACAGTTTTTCCATTGTACAAACCTCCCTATTTAAATGGGCGGACATCAAAATCCGCCCTTCTCTCCCTGTATGCTATTTTGCAACTGCAAGCAATAATGCATTAAAGCGTTTTACAAAAGTGGCAGGATCATCTAATTGACCGCCTTCTGATAACAACGCTTGATCAAATAATACTTCAGTCCAATCCTTAAAACGAGCACTGTCTTGCTCAGATTTTAGTTTTTGGATCAGCAAGTGATCAGGATTTAATTCTAAAATAGGCTTATGTGCTGGTACTTTTTGACCTGCAGCCCGTAGCATACGCTCCATTTGGCTACTCATATCCTGTTCATCAACCACAACACAGGTAGGTGAATCGGTTAAGCGTTTACTGATCCGCACTTCTTTTACACGTTCGCCCAAGACTTCTTTTATTTTCTTTACAGTGTCGCCAAAAGTATCTTCGGCTTCCTTATATTTGTCATCTAGGGATTTATCCGCCAAATCACCCAGTTCTAAGCCGCCTCTTGCTACAGATTGGAAATGTTTGCCTTGGAATTCGGTCAAATGTGTCATCAACCATTCATCAATCCTTTCCGACAATAACAAGACTTCTATGCCTTGTTTTCGAAAAATTTCCAAATGCGGACTGTTTTTCGCAGCATTAAACGTTTCTGCAGTCACATAATAAATTTTATCTTGTCCGGCTTTTATGCGTGCCACATAATCTTCCAGTGTGACTTCTTGTTGATCAGAATCTGTGTGTGTGCTTGCAAAGCGTAATAGCTTAGCAATTTGTTCTTGATTGCTTCTGTCTTCTGCTGGACCTTCTTTTAGAACTTGTCCAAACTCTTTCCAGAATTTTGCATATTTTTCTTTATCGTCTTTTGCTAATTGCTCTAACATGCTTAATGCACGTTTAACCAAGGCACCTTTAATGGACTCAATCACTTTAGAGTTTTGTAAAATTTCTCTAGAAACATTTAAAGGCAAATCGTTAGAATCGACGATACCGCGCATAAAGCGTAAATAATGCGGAATAAATTGCTCTGCATCATCCATAATAAACACGCGTTTAACATATAACTTTAAACCACGGGGCTTATTGGTATGAAACAAATCAAACGGCGCACGCGCTGGCACATATAAAATACTGGTATATTCCAATTTACCTTCTACTTTATTATGGCTCCATGTTATAGGTGCTTCAAAATCATGTGCCACATGCTTATACAATTCTGTGTACTGCTCATCTGTAATTTCGCTTTTGGGCAAAGTCCATAAGGCTGTAGCCCGGTTCACAATTTCTTCTTCGGGTTCTTTATTGAGTGCTTCAACATCGATCGGTTCTTTGGGATCAGGCTCTGGTTTATCTTTTTTCATAATAATCGGAACAGTAATGTGATCCGAATATTTGGTAATAATATGTTTTAAGCGCCATGAATTTAAAAACTCTTCTTCTTCGGGTTTTAAATGCAGAATCACTTCTGTGCCGCATTCTGGCTTCGTAGTGTTTTCCAGAGTATAGTCACCTTCACCCGTAGAGGTCCATCGAACTGCTTCTGAAGGCTTAGCACCGGCTTTTAAAGTATTCACTTCTACTTTATCCGCGACTATAAAGGCCGAATAAAAGCCTACCCCAAATTGTCCTATCAGTTTTGAATCTTTGGCTTTATCACCCGTTAAGGTTTGTAAAAATTCTTTAGTACCGGATTTTGCGATAGTCCCCAAATGCCGAATGGCCTCGTCTTTGGTCATCCCAATCCCGTTGTCTCTAACGGTTAAGGTTTTGGCAACCTTATCATAATCTACCCAAATCTTGGATTCGGTTCCTAAATCTTCGTAACGTCTTCTATCCCCAGCATCAGAGGCATTAGAAATCAATTCTCGTAAAAAAATCTCTTTGTTGCTATACAAAGAATGAATCATGAGGTGTAATAATTGTTTAACTTCGGTTTGAAAACCATGGGTTTCTTTAAGAGCTTCAGCTGACATAATATTTACTCCTGAATTAAAAAACGATAATAACAACTAAATGGGGGTTAGGACCTATTATTTCAAGACTTAGAGGTTAAAACGAGCTATCAAAGCCTTCGAAAGGGTCCCACCGTCTATATAATCGAAATCTCCCCCCATCGGGATACCTTGGGCAAGGCGGGTGGCTTGGATTTTTCGGGATTTTACCAACTCTGCCAAATAATAGGCCGTCGCTTCCCCCTCGACTGTTGAATGGGTGGCTAAAATCACTTCCTGTACCTCTCCACCGTCTAAACGAGCTTTAAGCGCGTCTACACCAATATCTTCAGGTCCAATGCCATCAATCGGGGATAAATGACCCATTAGTACAAAATAGAGTCCTCTAAATCCTGCTGTGTGTTCTATAGCCAGTACGTCTGCTGGAGATTCGACAATACAAAGCAATGAGCGATCTCGCATGGGATTTTCACACAAGGCACAAATTGGTTGTTCTGATAAGGTTCTACAAACCGAACAATGTCCTACTTTTTGGATTGCTTCTTCTAGCATGCTTGCCAATTGTTTTCCACCATCCCTATCGCGTTCTAGTAGATAAAAAACCATGCGCTGTGCTGATTTAGGCCCAACACCGGGTAAACATCTTAATGCATTCATCAGATTTTGAATCAAGGGGCTAAAACTCATTTATTCATTCTCTATAGATGTTAAACGATTGATTTGTTCTATTTTGGCATTAAAACGAGTCATAATACTTTGCACTTTAGGATCATTTTCTATACTCGCTCTAGCAGTTTGTTGCTCTTCATTGAAGACTCTTTGCTGTTGATACGCCGGTGTTTCTTTTTCTGTTTTGCCGACTGTAATCTGTAATTTTATCTCTTGTTTTAAATAACGAGATATAGCTTCTTGTAATTGTCCTTCGTTACGTTTATTCAAGAGCGGTTTTTGAGATTCTTCTAAAATCAAACGTATCGAATTATCCGAGTATTCAGCAAGTGTGCAGTGATCCGCTAACATTTTAGCAAGGCCTGAGAGTTTCAATTGTGGAATCACTGTATTCCAATCTATTATTTCCCCATTTTCTTCTGATTTATCTTCCGCCTTTTTTTCTTCAATTTTGGGCTGAACTTCTACGGTTATTTCTGGCTTAATCTCGGATTTAACCACAGGTTCCGTCATAGACATAGCTTGCACCGACTGTGCTCTTGTGGGTTGTTCTGCAACTTGTACAGGTCTAAAAGCTACCATGCGCAACAGTACCATCTCAAATCCCATTTTAGGATCAGGCGCATAAGGCAAATCTTTTCTGCCCATTAAAGCAATTTGATAATACAATTGTAATGCTTCTGAAGGGATCTGATTAGCCAATTCAATGATAGCAGCCTGCTCAGCCAATCCTTCTTCTAAAGCTTCCGGTGCATGTTGGGCAATCGCAATATGATGTAGTAAAGTTAGTAATTCTGTTAAAACAGAATTAAAATCCGGATCCGTTTTGGCCAATCTTTTGATTTCATTTATCTCGTGCAATACACGCACGGCATTCCCAGCAGCTACAGCACGTACCAAAGCAATTAAACACCCGGCCCTTGAAAGTCCTAAGATGCCACGCACATCTTCAGTTTTTACCTGCCCATTACCATAAGCTAAAACCTGATCTAACAAACTTAAAGCATCGCGCACACTGCCTGCTGCAGCACGGCCCAATAATTGTAAGGCTTCAGGTTCGTACAACGCTTTTTCTTGATTCAGAATTTGCTCTATATATTGGCTAATCATTTCTACAGAGACAGGCTGTAAATGAAATTGCAAGCAGCGAGATATCACTGTAATAGGTAATTTTTGTGGATCGGTTGTGGCCAATAAAAATTTAACATGTGCAGGTGGTTCTTCTAAGGTTTTTAATAAGGCATTAAAACTGTGACCAGACAACATATGCACTTCATCGATTAAATAAATTTTAAAGCGCCCCTTGGTAGGCACATATTGCACATTGTCTAATAAGCCGCGCATGTCCTCTACTTTGGTTCTAGAGGCCGCATCGATTTCTAATAAATCAACGAATCTGCCCTGTTCAATATCCTGGCAATTACTACAGCTTCCACAAGGTGTTGAAGAGACACCTTGCTCACAATTTAGACATTTAGCTAAAATACGAGCCAGCGTAGTCTTACCTACTCCCCTGGTGCCTGTTAATAGGTAAGCATGATGCATGCGCCCTGTATCTAGGGCATTGCTTAAGGCACGACAAGCAGCCTCTTGACCTATTACGGACTGAAAATTCTTAGGCCTTAAACGTCTGGCAAGTGCAAGTGTATTTGGAGTATTCATGAGTTTTATAGTACCCAGAACAGGCCTAAAAAGCTAGCATCCTTCGTTTAATACTAACTGTTTCTCTAGCTAACGTTCGAAAAAGTAGTTATACTAACGTTCGTAACGTTAGCTTAAGTCACAGAAGGGGAATCATGAACAATATCGATATAAATCAATATCTTATTTCGGGAAAATGGGATGCCCCCAATGTTTTACCCCATTTGCAAGCGCTTAAAACACTTCCATTTATCTTTGAACAAGATTTTGGTTTAACAGTATTACCTATGGAACCTGGAATCATTTTAATAAGAGGACCTCGTCAGTATGGCAAAAGTACATGGCTAGAACAACAAATTGCTGCCACTATCCAAACATTTGGTAAACAAACAGCCCTCTATTTAAATGGAGATGAAATCCGAGATCATATACAACTTACAGAAAATATCCGTCTTATTATTGAACTTTTTACACCTAAAACAAAAATAAAACGACTATTCATCGACGAGATTACAGCTATTCCCAATTGGGAAAAAAGCATCAAGCGTTTAATTGATGCTGGGGAATTAAAAGAAATTTTAGTAGTTACAACAGGCTCTAAAGCTTCCGATCTTCGTCGAGGGTTTGAACGCCTACCGGGTAGAAAAGGAAAACTCGCTAGAACCAACTACATTTTCACCCCCCTTTCTTATAAGCATTTTAAAGAAAAATGTGGCTTACATTTTAAAAATGATACACTTTTTGCTTACATATTGTGCGGTGGTTCACCTATAGGTGCAAATGCACTTGCCACTGAAGGACGTTTACCTGAATACATTACCTCAATAATCAGTGATTGGATATTTGGGGAATTCGCAGCACATCATCGCTCACGTTCTCATCTAATGGCTATTATACAAAGTTTATACCGGATGGCTTGTACACCTATAGGCCAAGCCAAATTAGCGCGAGAAAGTGGATTATCTAATAATTCAGTTGCTCAAGGATATATGGAATTATTTGCAGACCTTATGACTATTATGCCAGCCTTTCCTTATGATTCCGATAAAAAAATATCTATTTTTAGAAAACCATGCAAATATCATTTTATAAATCTATTAATGGCGATTTGTTGGCACCCTAAAAAGCCTAGAACTATAGATGAGCTCAAACAACTAGGGTCTGACTTAGGGCCCATTTACGAGTGGACAGTTGCTCAAGAAATATGGAGAAAAATATGTATAGAGGGATCAGAAGTCTTGCCTGAAAATTTAAATTTTTGGCAAAGCTCGGATCATGAAATTGATTTTGTACTTCCCGAACAATCTATCTATATAGAAGTAAAATCTGGGAATTGTATGCCAAATAACTTTTTGTGGTTTTTGAAAAGTTTTAACAAACAACAATTAACTGTTATTAATCAAAACACATTCGAAAGCCAAAGAATAATTGGCATTACCCTAGAAAATTTTTTATTAGGTCTTCCCTAATTTATCTTAACTTTTGGTGTTTCTCAGGTATTGGATCTGCATCTGCTACATCCTGAGCTTCAGCTTTCCTAGTATGAGATTCTTTTTCTTGAGCATCATCATAACTCGTTATTCTATATCTTTTTTTGCAAATTAATACGTTTAGCGTTTAGCCAAAAAGCTATACACAACAGGTATTACAAACAGTGATAATACTGTCCCTGTCAACATGCCGCCTATAATAACCCAGCCAATGTGTTCTCTGGCAATCGCTCCTGCACCCGTACTAAATACCAGAGGGACCGCACCAAAAACCATCGCAAAAGTCGTCATTAATACAGGGCGCAATCTAGAAGAAGCTGCTTGAAGTACAGCTTCTTTCATGGGTTTACCCGCTTCTCTTAAGCGATTAGAGAAATCCACAATCAAAATACCATGTTTAGTAATTAAACCTATCAAGGTTACCAAGCCAATCGCTGTATAAATATTGTTAGTGCCTCCAATTGCATGTATCGCCCATACTGCACCCGTTACGGATAAGGGCACGGTTAATAATACAATTAAGGGATGCACAAAACTTTCAAATAACGCGGCTAATACCAAATAAATAAAAATTAATGACAAACCATAGGTTAACCACATAGCCTGCTGAGCTTCTTTGTATTTTTCAGCTTTTCCACCAAAACGATACCGTGCATCTTGAGGTATGTTCTTTTTGATAATAGGCTCTAAACGCTCCATCGTTTCACCCAGAGAAACACCGGGTTTAATACCTACTTTAATCGCAGCCCCACGAGTACGATCAAAATGTTTAATTTGATTGGGCTCTTTTATTTCTTTTAAAGACACTAAACTCCCCAAGGGAATCCATTGTTTTTCTCCACCCACCACAAAATAACGATTTAAATGATCCAATTCAGTTCTAGATTGTTCATCTGCACGGACTAGAACATCATAATCAAAGCCTTTAAAAGTAAAATCGGTCGCTTTAACACCTGATAAAAAAGTATAAAGCGTTGTTTCAATATCTTCTAAACGCACACCCAATTCATTTGCTAAGCTTCTATCAATAAAGACGTGTAAGCGTGTTTTTTCAGTGCCTTGTTCGCTTTCTACTTGCTCAAAACCCGCGGCCCGTATTTCATCCATCATATGTTTTACAGTTTTTAAAAGACCTTGGGTCTCGCCTGAATATTGTATAATCAGTTTTAAAGGCTCATCACCCAGCCCTCCACTGTTACCAAAATTAACACCGACCATAGGACCTGCAATTTTACCTAAAGGCTCTTTTAAACGCTTAGCTATCGTTTCTGCACTGGCTTTGCGTTCATCAATGGATTTTAAAGTGATTAAAAACCATAAATTATCTTGCACCTGAAAAGTAAAAAAATGATCTCGCTCTGGAACCTGTTGTGCTATAACATTTTCTGTTTTTTTAAACCAATCTTCTTTTAAATTATTAGGCACTTCATTGGTAGCCAAAATAAAGCCATTGAGGTAGCCTTCATCTTCGGTTGGTTTTAAATCCTGAGGCAAGCTTAAAAACCCCCAAACGCCTAAGGCCCCTACTACTAACCCAAGGCCCACAATTTTCCAAGGGTTTTCTAAAGCTAGATTCAAAAATTTATAATAATACCGATTAACCGGCTGCCAATATAAACTGGCATGGTCCGGTTTTAAAAATTTTCCACTCAAAGCGGGTGTTAAGGTTAAGGCTACAAACCCAGAAATAATCACTGTACCTGCCAAAGTCCATGCAAATTCTTTAAACATCACAGCCGATTCATCTGCTTGAAAAGCAACCGGTAAATAAACAGCGGCCAAAGTAATCGTCATCACGATAATGGCAAAGCTGATTTCTTTCATGCCTTTTCTAGCCGCTTGCAAAGCCGATAAACCCGATTCCATATGTTGATGAATATTTTCTACAACCACAATCGCATCATCTACCACAAGACCCACGGCCAAGACCAAAGCTAACAAAGTAATGGGATTAATACTGAAACCAAATAACCACATTAATGCAAAAGAACCAATTAAACATAAAGGAATCGTAATAATCGGTAATACTGCGGCCCTGATGGATATCAAAGATATCGTTACAATCAGACCAACTAAAGCGATAGCTTCCCAAATCGTGTATTGAATTTCTGTCACCGAACGTTCGAAAGGTTCAGTCACATCATAAATAACTGAGGCTTTAATGGAATCTGGCATACTCTTTTTTAAATCATTTAAAAAACTACGTACGCGTTCTGCTACCTCTAAAGGGTTGGCTTGTGGTTTGGCATTAATGCCGATGACCACCACTTCTTGACCATCCAAACGCACTTTATAATCGGTAGGCTTTTCTATAATCCGAACAGTAGCCACTTCCCCTAAAGAAATGCGTTTATCCAGTTTACCTGCTTTATCCAATTTTACAGCCACGGTAATATTTTCAAAATCAGTAGGCGAATTTAATAAAGAGCTCACAACCACCGTTCGCTTACCCGTAGCGGTTTCTATTTCTCCGCCTGAAGCGAATGCTTTTTCTTGCTTTAAAGCATTCATCACATCGGTCACTGTCACTTGCTGCTCAGCCAATTGTGCAGGATCCAATTGTACAGAAACGGTGTATATTTTATCTCCAAATCTAAAAAAACCCGCAACCCCTTCTAACAAACGTAATCTTTCTTCTACATTACGACGCACATAATCCGTCAACGATGCCATACTACGTGAATCGTCTTTGAAAGAAACATACAAAAGTGTTCTAGCGTTTTCATAGCCTTCATCAACAATGGGCCTGTCTGCTGAATTCGGTAATAAGTGTACGCTCGAAAATACCCGATCACGTACTTGACTCAGGGCTTTATGCGTATCAACCCCCGATCTAAATTTGACGTGAATTTCACTCTTGCCGTCTTCACTCACAGAAGTCATGCTTTTAATGCCATCTAAACCCGATAATGCATCCTCTAGCGGTTTTGTGATACGTTGTTCTACAACACTGCTGCTACCCCCTGTATACTTGGTATTAATACGAACTTCGTTTACCTCTACGTTGGGTTGGTGGCGTAATTCTAATTTATTAAAGGCTACCAATCCTACAACCAAGAGCACAACATTAACAGCGATGGCCATAATCGGCCGATTGACAAAGGCTTGAATAAAATTTGCCATTACCAGGCTCCTGTCCATGCTTCGGGCGTTGCGTTAAGGCCTTCTTTTAGTAGATCCGTCCGTGTTACAATTACCGTATCATTTGCTTCAATGCCTTTAATAATTTGAACACGCCCCCCACGACGGGTACCCACTTCGACCGGTTGACGCACAATTTTTCCATCTTTTACCACCCACACTTCATAACCTTCCAAAGTTAAATTCAGTGCAGCTTCTGGGACAACAACCGCAGCGGGATTGGCTTTAAATAAATGCATCACGTGAGTTGACATGCCCGGCCATAAAGTATGATCGCTATTCTCCACATCTGCCTTTACCAAAATGGTTAATGTTTTTTTATCAACAATGGGGGCTATAAATTGAACATTACCTTTAAATATTTTATCAGGGAAAGGACGTACAGTTATTTCCACCGTTTGTCCCTCAGCCAATTTTTGTGCATACTGTTCTGGTACTTTATAAGCCAGAGATAAACGATCGGTATTCACAATATCCACTAGTATCGTATTAGCTGCTACCAGTTCACCTGATTTCACTATCCAATCGCT
This sequence comes from uncultured Francisellaceae bacterium, assembly GCA_945956915.1. Lineage (GTDB taxonomy): Bacteria > Pseudomonadota > Gammaproteobacteria > UBA6186 > Azoamicaceae > CAMFJH01. Next base: position 32,998 of record CAMFJH010000006.1, read on the forward strand.
TAAATAGCCATCAAAAGGCGCTCGCACTTCAGCGCCCCCAATAGCAGTAGCCAACAAAGTACCCGCCTTCACCCAAGTGCCTGAGGGCGTAATAATATTAATTTTTCCTGGCACAGGTGCTTTCAGCGTGATTTCTTGTTCTGCTGACAATAATCCTATGGTATCTATCACTTCAGGCATGTTCGCTTCTTTTGCTTGTGTCGTTTGTACGACAATGGGCGCCATTTTATCTGAGGTTGAATTGTTTAAACTTTTATACCAAAAATGTGCTAAAAATGCTGTGATGATTAGGATAATCAAAACGGCTATGATAAGACCTGGCTTATGTTGAATAGCTTTAGCTTTTACACGTTTTAAATTCTTTAGAGGGTTAATATTCATGATAGAATCCTGGTGAATGATAAAGAATAGACAGGTCCATTCTAGCATGAACCCTTCGTTTTTTCTAACTAAATATTCAAAACTTGTTTAACAAAAGGAATGGTTAAACGTCGTTGTTCAGCCAACGATGCTTTATCTAAAATCTCTAGGGAGTGGAACAATTCTGCCATATTTCTGGAGCATCGGCTTAATAAAAACTGACTCACAGCTTTATTTAAACGCAATCCGCGACAATCGGCTCTTAGGGCTAAAGCATGCCACTTATCTTCATCGCTTAATTCATGCAATTGATAGACGACCCCCCATGCCAATCTGGATTTTAGATCGGCCAGAGCAATGGGTATATGCAAGGGGGAAACATCAGCAGAAATCAGTAATTTACCATTGACAGCTCGGATACGATTAAACAAATGAAATAGACCTTCTTCCCATTCTGGTTTGCCGGCTATTTGATGAATATCATCGATACAAACCAAAGCAAGTTTATCTAGTCCTTGCAAGATCCGGGGATCTAAGTTATTAAATTCACATAATGGAACATAAGCAGCAGCTATGCCTGCTTCAACAGCTTCGTGGCAGGCAGCTTGTAGCAAATGGGTTCTTCCAACTCCGGTTGGCCCCCAGCAGTACACAAAAGCCTCGCCAATCCCACTAGAGAGTGCCATAATAGCCTGCAAAGCTTGGGCATTTTCCCCAGGATAATAGCTCTCTAAGACCGAGTCATCCCTTAATTGTATATTTAAAGCTAATTGGGCAATCATATGTTTGACCAGTATACCCGCCTCAAATTTTATACTCAAATTTAAAGCCTCTCTAAGAAAAAGCTTAAAAAGAAAGTTAGATAACAATATCATTTTTTTGACAAAAGGCTTATTGAAGAATAAGCTGAAAAAAGCCTATGCACCTCTATCTTGAGAACGTTTTAATTATGACAGAAGCTCAACGCGTTACCGTATTATCCGTTATTGTTGCGACTTTTACATTGTGCTTAAAGTTTTTTACCTATTTTTTAACGGACTCAATCAGCTTATTTTCAGATGCCATAGAAGCTTTTGTGAATATTGCTGCAGCGTTTATGGCATTGGCTGTGATGACTATCATTTCAAAACCTGCTGATGCAAAACATCAGTATGGGCATGACAAAGCAGAATATTTTTCCAGTGGTGTTGAAGGCACACTGATTCTTGTGGCTGCAATCTCTATTATCGCAGCTTCTATAGACCGCTTTCTACATCCCAGCCCTTTAACTCAGCTGGGCATGGGCTTAGTGCTTTCTATTTTTGCAGCCTGTGTTAATTTTTTCACTTCTTTAATGTTAGTCAGAGTATCGCGTAAATATGACAGTATCACCCTTGAAGCGCATGCCCAACATTTGATGACCGATGTGTGGACTACTGTGGGTATTATTGTTGGTTTAGGCATTGTATTTTTTGCGCCCCCTGCTTGGCAAATTTTAGATCCCATTATGGCAATCATTGTCGCTCTGAATATTATTAACACGGGTGTCCATTTTGTTAAACGTGCTTTTGATGGCCTGATGGATTCCGCACTCTCTCAACAAGAAATCGATATCATTACTTCCACTATTCAAAAATATCTCCCCCCTGATGCTCGCTTTAAGGCACTACGCACCCGAAAATCGGGTGCTAAACGATTTGTACAATTCAAAATCTTGGTTTCGGGTGCGCTTTCAGTTAGCGCATCACATGATTTGTGCGATCAAATTGAACTGGCTATAGACAATCAATTAAACAATGCTTCCGTTATTATTCATGTTGAACCCCTCCCTTAAAGCCTAAAATGATCGTATAATGTGCCCATGCAAATCGGAAAATACAAGTTAGAAAACAATCTTATACTTGCCCCTATGGCGGGTGTTACCGATAGACCTTTTAGGCAGCTGTGCAAGTCCCTGGGAGCGGGAATGGCCGTTTCAGAAATGGTCTCGTGTAACTCCCTACTAAGAGGCAGCGCAAAAACCTTAAGGCGGGCTAACCATGAAGGAGAAACCCTACCTATTTCAATTCAAATCGCAGGAGCTGATCCTGTACAAATGGGAGAAGCCGCACGTTTTAATGAAGCTGAAGGTGCTGAGCTGATTGATATCAATATGGGATGTCCTGCCAAAAAAGTCTGTAATGTCCAAGCTGGTTCTGCTTTATTAAAGGATGAATCTTTAGTCGCTAGAATTCTAGAATCTGTGGTCAATGCTGTTTCTATTCCCGTCACTTTAAAAATTCGCACAGGATGGGATACCGAAAATAGAAACGGCGTTGTGATTGCTAAACTGGCGGAAAGCTTAGGAATACAAGCCTTATCTGTGCACGGTCGCACTCGCTCTTGTTACTTTAGAGGGGAAGCTGAATACCAAACCATTGCCAAGATTAAAGCTTCCATTTCGATTCCTGTCATTGCCAATGGTGATATTCAAACACCTGAAAAAGCCAAATGGGTCTTAGAACAAACGGGGGCAGATGGTGTGATGATCGGCAGAGGTGCCCAAGGTAAGCCTTGGATTTTCAGAGAAATTGATCATTATCTTAAAACCGGTGAACACCTTCCAGAGCCCAACACTTTAGAAATTAAAAGCATTTTATTGGGACATTTAGAAAACTTATATTCTTTTTATGGCAACCACATGGGGGCTATGATCGCACGCAAACATGTATCTTGGTACAGCAAAGGCCAAATTCATGGCGCGCGTTTTAGGGATCATTTTAATCGTTTGGAAACTGCTAAGGAACAATGCGATGCCATCGAAACCTTCTTTGCGTGAGTTGATACGCGATGAATTGCACCGTTATTTCGCTAATCTTGAAGGTGAGGGTGTAAGCGGCATTTATGATTTAGTACTGAGCGAAATCGAAGCGCCTTTATTAGAAGTCGTTATGCACTACGCAGGCAACCAATCTCGTGCCGCAGAATGGCTTGGCCTTAACCGTGGAACCCTTAGAAAATTATTACAAAAATATGAAATTACTTGATTTATGAATTGTTAACTCAAAGCAGTTTAACTCAAAATGTTTTGAGTTAATGCTAATTTGAGAATTACGATAATTATTTCGTACCAGAAGAACTCTCTTAGAGTCCTAAGCCAAAAATTGAATACACCCATTTCGATAAAAAACTGTAGGGATGAAAGATGATCCCGTTTAAAATTCCAGTAAACAATAAAAATAAAATAATAAAAAATCCATAAGGTTCTAATTTATCATATTGTCTTGCAAAGGGTGGGGATAACAAGCTAGAAACCACATGTCCACCATCTAAAGGTGGAATAGGAATTAAATTCAAAATTCCTAACATCAAATTGATTGCAATCCCAGCTTTTCCTACATACACCATAAATAACCCTGGAGATCCTGTTCCCAAAAAGAGCATGCCTATTTTAGCAATGCAGCCCCACAAAAAAGCCATCAAAAAATTAGACACGGGTCCTGCAAGCGACACTAAGGCCCAATCTCTGCGTGGATGCTTAAGGTTGTACTTATTGACGGGTACAGGCTTTGCCCAGCCAAATATAAATCCTGTGGTTAATGCAAGTATCATCGGCACTAATACGGTACCTATCCAATCAATATGCTTGATAGGATTTAAGGTCAATCTCCCTAAGATTCTGGCGGTGGGATCTCCTAAACGATCGGCAACCCATCCATGAGCGGCTTCGTGTAAGGTTACGGCAAAGAGCACGGGCAGTGCCCAAATGCATATCAGTTGTATTGAATCCATCGCGTTCTTGTGAAATTCAAAAATCGAAAGCTATTACTTTTAAGTCGCAGAAACAATATTAGGCTGTGCTTCGCTAAGTGCATCTGCTGCAGCTAATAAAGGTTTCAACTCTCCCTTTTCATGTAAGTCAGAAACGATATCACATCCACCCACTAATTCTCCCTGAATATACAGCTGTGGGAAAGTTGGCCAATTAGCATAACTTGGCAATGTAGCCCGAATATCCGGATGCTCTAAAATATTGACATATGCATACTGTGTATTTAGGCCACCCAAAATATGTGCGACTCTGGCTGAGAACCCACATTGCGGAAACTGAGGAGAGCCTTTCATATACAATAGTACAGCATGGTTCTCAATTTGGGATTTAATAGCACTGATTGTATCTGTTGTGACATCCATTGATAAAACCTCTTTGATAGAACTAAATAACAGCAAGAAAATCCTATTTTACTCAAAAAATGCTCTAAAAGTCAAAAAGCTCACCCACCCTAAAAATTAGCAAACATTCTAACTTTCTATTCTAATGGAAACACAACCTTGTCTTGGTAAATGATATTTTTCAAAGATTCATTGACTATACACAGATCAACAACATCGACTTTGTAAGGCAAATCTGACTCTTCAAAAGCATGAAATAATTGACTACTTTCATGTTGAGTTAAAGGTCGCCCTAAATTAATAGCAAGATCCAAATCTGAAGCACGCCTTGCTTTGCCTTTAGCGCGCGAACCAAAAACCCATACTGCAGCTTCTTTAGGGAGGGTAGCCCCTAAGATCTTTTGTACAATTTGCAAATCTTTAGGACGAATATCCAATGCCATAGTCAAGTATTTAATCCCTTCCTTTTCTTGAGTTCGCTTAAAAGATATTCTGCTTCTTGTAAAAAGAGGGGTATCTGTTCAAAAACCTCTAAAGCCTTATCTTCATCATAGGTATGACTTGTGGTTCCACGATTTTTTCGATATTCTTTCCATACTTCCAATTCAGAAAGAATTAAACCTTTTTCATACCCTTTACGAATAAATTCATTAAAACTAAACTCATCAATAATATTAGGATTCGGTTCTGTAAGGCTTAGATAACGTTTGAGCATTTTTAAAGATAGCTCATAAGTAAATTCAAAAGCTTGTATCGCTGCTGCTCTAAGATGCAAAGCTAATTGCTCATCTTGAGCCAAAGGAGAAGCGCAGTAAGCTAAAGCTTCTTTTAAACGCTTAATGGCTTTTTCTAGGGAGGCAGTATTAAGTTGCATGATTGCTCCATATATAACTGTACTTGCACCCAGTAATTTCTGCTTTATTTAATGAGACAGTGTAATGCTAATATCTTTAATTTGCAATCGCAGGCATTTTAATTCATGATTATTCTATCTATTACAGTTCATTACCTTCTAAAAAAGGAGTCGAAACATGAGTACCACTAAATCCCATACCCCTATACATTTACCCCCTTTACCCTATGAACTAAACGCCCTTGAGCCTTATATCTCTAAAGAAACGCTTGAATATCACTATGGTAAGCACCATCAAGCTTATGTTACCAAGCTAAACACCTTAATTCCAGGTACGGGATTTGAACATGCATCCTTGGAAGAAATCATTCAAAAAGCCACCGGACCGATTTTTAATAATGCGGCTCAAGTATGGAATCATACTTTTTATTGGCATTGCCTTTCTCCACAAGGAGGCGGTGAGCCCACGGGCGATCTGGCCAAAGCCATTATCAGCACTTTTGGTTCTTTTAGCGCCTTTGAAGAGCAATTTACCAAAACTGCTATTGACACTTTTGGATCAGGGTGGGCATGGCTTGTTAAAAATGAAAATAACAAACTCGAGATTATCAGCACCTCCAATGCAGGTACACCGATGACTGAACACAAAAAAGCTTTATTAACCTGTGATGTATGGGAACATGCGTATTATATTGATTACCGTAATCAAAGACCCAAATATCTTGAAGCATTTTGGAAATTAGTCAACTGGGATTTTGTTGCCGAATCTTACCGATAGACGAGTGAAAAACATGGACCATTTAATGAATACGTATAGACGCTTACCTATCACTTTAGAACAGGGTGAAGGGGTCTGGTTATGGGATACCGATGGCAATAAATACTTGGATGTGTTAAGTGGTATTGCTGTAACCGGCTTAGGCCACGCACATCCAGCGGTTACTAAAACCATTCAAGAACAAGCGGCTAAATTATTGCACACTTCGAATTTATACCAAATTGCACCCCAAAGTGCTTTGGCGGATAAATTATGTGCGATCAGCGGATTGGATGAAGTCTTTTTTTGCAACTCAGGCGCAGAAGCTGTAGAAGCCGCTTTAAAATTAACCCGTCTATACGGTCATCAAAAAGGAATAGGATTTCCACAAGTCATCAGCATGCACAATGCTTTTCATGGCCGCACTTTTGCGACTATTTCTGCAGGTGGCAATACCAAAGTACAAGCAGGTTTTGAACCCCTTGTGCCGGGTTTTATTCATGTGCCTTTTAATAATATAGAAGCCATTAAATCTCAAAGCGAAAATCCAGCCATTGCTGCAGTGATTGTTGAACCGATACAAGGTGAAGGGGGCATCATAGTACCAGATGATCAGTATCTTCAGCAACTTCGTGCATTGTGTGATGAACAAGGTTGGTTATTGATTGCAGATGAAGTTCAATCTGGGATGGGCCGTACAGGTACTTTTTATGCCTACCAAAGTGCAGGTATTTTACCCGACATAGTGACCATGGCCAAAGGATTAGCCAACGGCATTCCTATTGGGGCTTGTTTGGCCACAGCTGCTGTTGCACAATTATTTCATCCCGGTAATCACGGTTCTACTTTTGGAGGCAATCCACTAGCCTGTGCTGCAGGTCTTGCAACAGTCAGTGCTATAGAAAAAGATAAATTATGGGATAATGCCAAAAAACAAGGCACGCTTTTACTGAATGGTTTAAAATCTCAATTGAAAAATAATCCTCATGTCATTGAGGTACGAGGCAAAGGCTTAATGATTGGCATAGAATTAGATAGACCCTGTAGAGAATTGCTTAGCTTGGCTGCCAAAGAGGGTCTATTGTTCAACAATACAAAAGAAAATGTAATACGCTTACTCCCTCCTCTCATTATTGAAGAAAAACATATCCAAATGATATTAGATAAATTACCTAAAGTAATTGAAGCTTTTATTAAAAATTCAAGTGCTGAATAAATATTATATTTATTTAAATACTTAAAGATTTCAAGCACTCAATGAGTGTATATGCTCATTTTTTAGATTTAATTTTTTTCTCCATTTAAAACAGCAAATGAAATACCTTTTGGCGGGCTGGTTATAGCCTCTCTATAACCAGCCCGCCTATTGCTTTGGTGGGCTGGTTATAGTATACTTATAAGCAGCCCACCAAATTGGCTTTTAATCCGGGAGAAGTATGTGAGTATTATTATAGGCAGGCAAGCCGAACAAAAAATATTATTAAATATTATGAATTCTAATTCTGCTGAATTTCTTGTAATTTACGGACGAAGACGTATTGGAAAAACCTATTTAATAGAGCAATTTTTTTTTAATCAAACCTGCATGTTCTTCCGTGCAACAGGCATACAAAATGGAAAACTCAAAGACCAATTAGGCGAATTTGCCAAAGGTATTGGTGACTGTTTTTATAAAGGTGCATCGATTAGCCCACCTAGTTCTTGGATGCAAGCTTTTGAGGAATTGACAAAAGCTATTCAAAACAGCGACAATAATAAGAAAATTATATTATTTTTAGATGAATTGCCGTGGATGGCTACACGTCGTTCAGGGATCTTAGAAGCCTTAGGGTATTATTGGAATCATTACTGGTCAAAGATTGAGCATCTAAAACTCATTGTATGCGGATCAAGTGCATCTTGGATTATTAAAAATATTATTTACAATAAAGGCGGACTTCATAATCGCGCAACAAAGGAAATTCAGTTAAATGCATTTTCACTTTTAGAATCTAAAGATTTCTTAAAAAGTCGAAACATCAAATTAAATGATAATCAAATTTTACAGCTTTATACTGTAATAGGCGGCATACCTCATTATTTAAAGCATATAGAACGCGGGCAATCGGCAGCTCAAAATATCAATAACTTGTGTTTTAAAGAATCTGGACCCTTATTTTCTGAATTTACTAAATTATTTCAATCCTTATTTAAAAAAGCCAATTTATATATAGAGCTTATAAGAATAATTTCTAAAAAACATCTGGGCATCTCAAGAGTTGATATTGAAAAACTGAGTAAATTGTCTAGTAAAGGAGGTACATTAACAGAACGACTTGATGATCTGGAACTAGCAGGCTTTATAAAATCTTTTATACCTTTCAAAACTAAAGCTCAAGGTGTTTATTATAAAATCATCGATGAATACGTTTATTTTTATCTTCAATGGATTGAGCCTTTTAAAAAGCATGCTTTAGGATTTGATAGCAATAATGAATATTTTACAGAAAAAATGGGAACTCCAGAATACTATAGCTGGATGGGATATGCTTTTGAATCGGTCTGTTATAAACATATTGCCCAAATTCGCTCGGCTTTAGAAATAAGCGCAGGTGCAAGAGCTGGGACTTGGCGTTATATATCTAAAAACGACCCTAAAAAAACAGGGGTACAAATTGATTTATTATTTGAAGGGAAAGACAATATCATAATCTTATGTGAAATTAAATGTACTGACAAACCTTTTAGTATTGATAAATCCTATTATCATAATTTGTTAAATAAAATCAATGTTTATAGAGCTGAAACCAAAACTACAAAACAAATTTTTATGGCTTTTGTATCGGCAGCGGGTATTAAAGCAAATGTGTATTCTGAAGAAATTGTGGATAAAACTGTATCTTTGGGTGATTTATTTAAATAAAAATGAGAATGACACCCCAGAAAAAAGTAAGTTGACTGTCATCATCCATATTGATTACCCTGATTATAAATAAATTTAAAAATTTGGAGATTCAATGATAAGACTAAAAACTTTTTTTCAAATCGGCTGCGCCATGCTAATACCCTCAACTGTGTTTTGTACCGGCTGCACAAGTGCATATGAACGGATGTATGTACCTCCAGAACAAATTCCCGCACACATTTCAAAATTGGGTGTATGTCCCACCAAAAACATTTTAGTAGTCGATACTCAAAAACAGACTCTTGCTTTATTAGAACAAAACAAAATTAAAAAATCTTATACTATTTCAACGGGCAAACGGGGTGTTGGGCAGCGCATTAATACTTTTCAAACGCCTCAAGGCCTGCACCGTATTAATGAAAAAATAGGCCATGGCGTGCCGCGTTATGGCATTTTTCATCGCAGGAATTATACTGGCTCTGCTTGGAAACCTCAAAAACGCTGTGCGCATAAAAAGGATTATATCTCTACCCGCATCTTAAGATTGGAAGGATTACAACCTGGATTAAATAAAGGTCGAGATAGATGCGGTAGAATCATTGATAGCGAAACAAGAGCCGTCTATATTCATGGCACGACCATGGAATGGAAATTGGGCACACCCAGCACTAAAGGATGCGTACATATGAGTGCTGATGATGTGATTAAGCTTTATAATGAAATCCCAGAAGGCACTTTAGTTTGGATTAATTAAAAGTTTAAGGCTTTGATTTTTGAAGTTGTAATTTAGCCGATGGGTCTAGTGGGAATTTTGTTATACTCAGGATTACTTATTAATCCTCTGGCTTAAATAAATCATCTAGGATTATTAGACCATCTAACATTTCTTCAGAGAGAACAATCTTTTGATTTTTTATAACCCAATGATATTTAAAATAAAAAACACCATTATTTTTTACAGGCTTATTCTAATATCGAATATTTCCGTTCTAGAATACTATGTTTTAGCAGGGGTTGAATTGGCAGGCTCTGCGTAACTTCTGTTACGACCATAATGCTTGGCTTGGTATAAAGCAAAATCAGCACCTTCTTTTAAATCCCACGGCGAAGTGTAATGTCCCGGTTCGGCCATTGCAATACCTGAGCTTACCGTCACATGATCACTGCACCCTGAGCCAGTGTGTGGAATTTTGAGATTATCAACAACCAGTCTTAATTTTTCTGCCCATTGCAAAGCTGCGTTTCTATCCGTATTGGGAATAATGTAGGCAAAAGTCGCACCACTGATACGTGATAATGAAGTACCTTCTGTTGCAGGAATGGCAGTTCTTAATGCATCTGAAATCTGCTTAATACATTTATCACCCTCTTCTGCACCATAAACTTTATTAAAACTCACAAAATAATCAATATCCGTCATAATTAAAGCCAACGGTGTGCTGGTACGCTTGGCTTTAAACCATTCTTTTTCTAAAGCATCTTCAAAGGAATTTGCCGTACCAATACCTGTTAATACATCTTGAGTAACCATGGTTTCTAAAGCCCTATTGGCCAAAACCAAATCATGCGCTACCGAAAATACTTCGTCTTTTAGGTTTTTTAAACGCTCAGCAGAACGTACTTTTATTTTTAAACGGATCGCTTCTACGGGTTTTAATAAAAAATCATCTACATTGGCTTCTAAACTTTGTTCAATTTCCGCATCCGTAAATGCTGATTTCATCAGGACAACAGGCACCCATACCGCAGAACCCCCTAATTGCCTTAATTGATTAATCAAGCTCAAACAGGATTGGCCTTCAAAAAGCCAATCCACTAAAATTAAATCAGGACATTTTGACTTACAAATTTCTAAGAATTCTTTAGAAGAACTGGCTTCTTGTAAAGTATGCCCAAAGGGTTGTAAGTTTGCGACTAAAAGAGACCGATGGGTTGCATCCCCATCAGCGACTAGCACGCGCATGTTTTGAATCCCCTAAGCTTTTAGATTTATGCTTGATGGCTTCGCGGGCCAATTTTTCTGCGGGTAAATATCCACCCCAAACAACCCCGTCTTCAAAAACCAAAGTGGGTGTGCCCGAGATCCCCAGCTGTCGACCCAAAGTGCGATGATCATTAATACGGTGATCACAAGTCTTGAGTTCTATTTCATTGCCGTCCATCGCAGCTTCCATTAATTTTTTTCGCTCTTCAGTGGTTTTTGCACACCATACCGTTACCATTTTGTTATAACTGTCCGAGCCTTCTCCACGTCTTGGATAAGAAAGAATGCGAACTTCTATGCCTAAATCATTGGCTTTAGCGATTTCTTGATGTTGTTTGCGACAATAGGAACAATCCATATCTGTGAAGACGGTGACCGAAGCTTTAGGTTGACCGTTGCTCGCTGGATAAACAATCCTCTCTTTAGCATCAACCTTAGACAATGCTTTTACACGAGCAGCCGCTTTTGGATCTTCAGAACCTGAGGCGGGGGATTCAGCCATTGCTTGACCAAAGCCAAACAATAAAGCAGCAATGAGGGTGTACTTAACGCTTTTCTTAATCATATCAACTCCATTATTTAGCCATTACTCTAAAGAGTATAACTCAAGAATCTGAATAATGACTTAAATAAATGGAGTTGTTTTTTCTTTTTTATTCTTCAGTTGTTTTTGACCTTAGGTCAAGCTTTTCTCTAATTCGAGCCGCTTTACCGGTTAAACCACGTAAATAATACAATTTAGCTTTGCGTACATGACCTTTACGTTTTACGGTAATGCCCTTAATAGCAGGACTGTGTGCTTGGAATACGCGTTCAACACCCTCACCATGAGACATCTTACGAACGGTAAAAGAAGAGTGGAGTCCTCTTTTGCGCTTTGCAATCACAACGCCTTCAAAAGCCTGTGTTCGAGTACGTACGCCCTCAGTCACTTCCACATCTACGATAATGGTATCGCCTGGATTAAATTCCGGTATGGTTTTTAATTGTGCTTGTTCAATATCACGAATGATATTGTTCATATTTAGACTCATGATGCTTTCCCCTTTGTATACGCTTCTATAAATTCTTCTAACAGTGCCTGACTAGAAGGTTCTAATTCTACCCCGGCTAATAAATCTTTGCGCCTTTCCCATGTGCGCCCCAATTGCTGCTTCAAGCGCCAACGCGCAATTTGCTTGTGATCGCCCCCTAATAGAACGTCTGGAACTTGCATCCCCTCAAATACCTCGGGTCGAGTAAAATGAGGACAATCCAACAACCCACTCACAAAAGAATCCTGCTCAACAGAATTTTCATTCCCAAGAACACCCGGAAGCCAACGTGCCATAGCATCTATCATGATCATAACAGCCAGTTCACCACCGCTTAGGACATAATCCCCTACTGACCACTCTTCGTCAACCAGCAAGGTCAATAAACGTTCATCAACCCCTTCATAACGACCCGCCAAAAAAATAAGATTCTGCTCTTTGGCCAAATCGCAAATACTACGCTGATCCAATTTTCGCCCCTGAGGGGATACGTAGATAACCTTGGCATTGGGCCGCCCTATACGCGCGGCCCGTATCGCATCCCTTAAGGGCTTGGCCTGCATCACCATGCCAGGACCGCCCCCATAAGGCCTATCATCCACTCTTTTATGCTTATCCTCGGTATAATCCCTTGGATTCCAATAACTTAAGCTTAGTAATTCGCGCTCTATTGCACGACTCGTAATACCAAATTCCGTGATAGCTTTAAACATTTCTGGGAATAAGCTAACAATTCCACACCACACTTCAAAACTCCGGTTCCCAATGCACAATCATTTTCTTTTGCGCTAAATCAACGCTTAATACAACCTCGTCTATGTAGGGGATCAAATATTCTTCATTTTGTGAATTGTGTACCACAATCACATCATTAGAACCTGTTTCAAATAAACTTTCTATCAGACCCAAACAAAGCCCTGTGTCTGTATAAACTTCTAAGCCTTCTAACTCTGCCCAGTAGTATTCATCTGGTCCTAAGTCGGGCAAAGCTTCTCGGGCAACCCCAATATCGGCATGGGTTAAGAGCGCTGCAGCATCCCTATTCTCACACCCTTCTAAGGTGGCCACAAAATTTTTCCCATGAACGCGGGCAGATTTTAGACCCCTTTTATGCCATTCTCCGTTTAGGTTTAAATACCATTCCGAGAATTTCAATAAATTTTCTTGGGGTTCAGTAAAAGAATGCACATGCACTTGTCCTTTTACCCCAAAGGGTGCCCCAATACGACCTACAATAACGGGTTCCAACAATTAAGCTGCCGTTTGACCTTGTTTATCCCATTGCTGCAACAGCACGGCCACACGTTGAGAAGGTTGTGCACCCCGAGCCATCCAATGCGTCACACGTTCACGACTCATGTGCAAGCCAATCTCTTTGCCAGATGCAATAGGATTAAAATAGCCCAATCGTTCAATATAACGACCGTCTCGTGGCGTACGGCTATCTGTAACTACAATATGATAAAATGGACGTTTCTTAGCTCCGCCCCGCGCAAGTCGAATTACAACCATTATTTATTAGCTCCTTAGCTTAAATACAATGTCTTAAAGACCCGTCAGTGTAACTTAAATCGAACAAAAATGTAAAGAGCTTGGCTTATCTATTTTCATCCTTAGCGCCTTCATCACCATCTTCTTGATTTTCTTCATGATACGGAATCGTTCCACTGGCTCCAGTACCATAGGGTGGTAACTGACCTGATTGGATAGCTGCCTCTAAATGAGCCAATTTATCTAATTTTTCTCGTTGAATACGTTGGTAAATTTCCTCTCTGTGCACCGACACTTCTTTGGGAGCATTTACACCAATGCGAACCTGATTACCCTTAACACCTAATACAGTCACACTGACCTCATCGCCTACCATTAACGTTTCACCTACACGTCTTGTTAAAATTAACATTTAATTATCTCCTTTTTTTAATATCTTAAGAATGGATCCCTACTCGTTTTAGTTCTTTCCCTAAGTCAAATGCCTTGTGCAACATATTTAAACCTTGCGACAAATGCTTTTCTTCAATCACTACAGATACTTTTACCTCTGAAGTAGCGATCAATTGAATATTAATACCGTTATCACCCAATATTTGAAATAAAGTACTGGCAACGCGCGGATGAGACCGCAAGCCAATGCCGACCAAAGAAATTTTAGCAATACATTCAACCACTTCCAATGCATTGGGCGTTAAATCCCCCACAGCCTCCATCACCAATTGCTTGGCTTGATACAAATCACGTTTATGGACTAGGAAACTTAAATCCGTATACCCTTCTACACTGGGCGTTTGAATAATCATATCCACCTCTATGTGCACATGGCTAAGAGGCCCTAGGATCTTTGCTGCAATGCCCGGCTGATCGGGTAATCTTCTTAGCGAAAACTGCACTTCATCTTTGGTATAAGCAAGTCCTGAAACCATGGCATGCTCGGTGCGTTCTAAACTGTATTCTTGGGCAATAAAAGTCCCTGGACCTTCTACAAAAGTCGATAATATACGCACAGGCACCCGATATTGTCCAGCAAACTCTACCGCCCTGATTTGCATGACTTTTGCACCTTGAGAGGATAATTCACTCATTTCTGTAAAAGTAAGCTCGGACATCCGCTGCGCAAAAGGCACCATTTTAGGATCCGCCGTATATACCCCATCCACATCGGTATAAATTTGACATTCATCCGCTTGTAAAGAGGCTGCTAAAGCAACTGCCGTGGTATCTGAGCCACCTCTACCTAGGGTAGTGATATTTCCATGCGCGTCTATGCCCTGAAAACCGGCTACGACCACCACAATACCCAACTCCAGATCAGCCCGAATTTGAGCGCTGTCTATCCCCAAAATCCGTGCCTTGGTATGGGCGCTGTCTGTTCGGATATACACTTGCCCACCCGTGTAAGAACGTGCAGGACAGCCTTCCTGAATAAGCGCCATACTCAATAAAGCAATGGTGGTTTGCTCGCCTGTGGCAAGCAATACATCTAGCTCTCTTGGATTCGGAGCCTCGCTTAAGGCTTGTGCTAAAGCCACCAATCTATCGGTTTCACCACTCATGGCTGAAACCACGACCACCAATTGATGCCCTTCCGCTTTCGCTTTTAATATTTTTTTGCTCACATGACGAATACAATCCAGGTTGCCCACAGATGTTCCACCATATTTTTGTACAATTAAGGCCATAGTCTTTTAAGCCAAAAAGGCCCTCGTTATTGCATACATACTATAAGCGCTCCTCAACCCATTGATAAGCCAAGGCTAACGCTCGCTCCAACCCCTCGGGATTATCTCCCCCCGCTTGTGCCAACTCAGCACGACCACCCCCTCGACCACCGACCTCGGTAGCTATGGCATGAATGAGATCATTGGCTCTTATTCTATCGACACAATCCTCTGTTACACCTGCTACCAAACTCACTTTTTGTTGATCAACACCTGCTAAAACCAACACCGCTGTTTTTAGTTTAGTCTTTAAATTGTCCATCGTTATTTTTAAAGTTTTAGCATCGGCAATGGGTAAAGATATCGCCAATACTTTGACGCCTTTAATTTCTTTTACCTGTTGCGTTAAATCTAAACCACCCGTTCCGCAAGCTACAGTCGCTTTCAGTTGTTGCAAGTCTTTTTCTAATTTTCGGGTTCTGTGTAAATTTTTCTCAACCTGATCTAAAACCAATTCTTTAGAGGTTTTTAATGCATTCGCCACCTCTAATAAAGTATTTTCAAGCGTTTCTACCCAGGTCATCGCACCCACGCCAGTTAAGGCTTCTATTCGACGCACTCCAGCGCTGATACCCGTTTCTGATAAAATTTTTAAAAAACCAATATCCCCTGTGCGTTTAACATGCGTACCCCCACACAACTCTATGGAAAATTTATTGCCCATACTAAGCACACGCAAAGGCTTGGTTTTATCGTACTTTTCTCCGAATAAAGCCATCGCACCGTGGGCAATCGCTTCATCAGCAAGCATGAGTTCTGTTTTTACTTCTGAATTTAAAAGAATTTGTTCATTCACAATTCTTTCTATGGCACGTAACTGTGCAACACTTAATGCTTCTGTATGGGTAAAGTCAAAACGTAAACGCGAAGGCTCTACCAAAGAACCTTTTTGTTGCACATGTTCACCCACCACTTGACGCAATGCAGCATGTAATAAATGCGTGGCCGAATGATTGCGCGCAGTCGAACTTCTTTTTTGTGCATCCACTTCAGCCAAAACCACATCACCGACTTTTAATAATCCAGATTGCAAAACGCCCTGATGAATATACGTTGATCCCACACGCTTGGTATCCAATACTTCTAAAATACCATCGGTTAAATGCATGACGCCCTGATCACCCACTTGTCCACCCGCTTCTGCATAAAAAGGCGTTTGATCTAGAGCCACTGTGCATAATACACCGGGCTCACATTCATCAATGGGTTGGCCTTCATGATATAAACCTTTGACCACCGCTTCTTGTTTTAAAGTTTCATAACCTAAGAAAACAGTGGGTGTTAAAGCCTCTAAATGAACAGCCAATTGCTCTGTAGGATGTGCAGAAAATTGACTGGCAGTTCGAGCACGCGTACGTTGAGCCTGCATGGCCTCATTAAAGCCTTCCATATCTAAGGTTAAATCGCGTTCTCTGGCAATATCTGCAGTTAAATCAACCGGAAAGCCATAGGTATCATAGAGTTTAAATACCGTGTCACCTGGAATAATTTTTCCTGAGATATTGGCTAAATCTTGCTCTAATATTTTTAAACCATAGGTTAGCGTTTTAGCAAATTGTATTTCTTCTTGTTCTATCACTTTTTCTATCTGTTCTACTGCGCCTACTAATGCAGGATATGCTTCACCCATTTCTGCAGCTAAAGGTTTAACCAAACGATAAAAAAAAGGTTTATCCAGGGCGCCTAACAATTGGCCATGTCGAATCGCACGTCTACAAATACGTCTTAATACATAGCCTCGACCTTCATTAGAGGGCAAGACCCCATCCATAATTAAAAAAGCACAAGCACGAATATGATCAGCTATCACACGTAAAGACTTACTGTGTAAATCTTGAGTATTTAATATCTGCGCTGTAGCTTGTATCAGGTGTTTTAAAATATCAATATCATAATTGCTGTGCACCCCTTGCATCACAGCGGCAATGCGTTCTAAGCCCATCCCAGTATCCACGGAAGGTTTGGGCAAAGGAAACAATTCGCCACTGGCATCTCTATTAAACTGCATAAAGACCAAATTCCAAATTTCTACATAACGATCCCCATCGGATTCTGCAGAACCGGGAGGTCCTCCTGGAATCTCTGCGCCATGATCGTAAAAAATTTCGGTGCAAGGACCACAAGGACCGGTATCTCCCATAGACCAAAAATTATCTTTGGCGCCACAGCGAGAAAATCGTGTGGGATCAATTTTTAAATCGTTCAACCAAATCGCTTCGGCTTCTTGATCTTCTTCATAAACGGTCACCCATAACTTGTGCGCGGGAAGTTTTAATACTTCTGTTAAAAATTCCCACGCAAATTGGATGGCTTCTTTTTTAAAATAATCACCAAAACTAAAATTACCCAGCATTTCAAAAAAAGTATGATGCCGAGCAGTATAGCCTACATTTTCCAGATCATTATGCTTTCCACCCGCACGCAAACAGGCCTGACAGCTAACCGCTTTTTTATAAGGCCGTTTTTCTTGCCCCAAAAAAGTGTCTTTAAACTGGACCATGCCTGCATTGGTAAATAACAACGTAGGATCATTTTGGGGTACCAGCGAGCTGCTGGATACCCAGGTATGTTCTTTATGTTGAAAATACTCTAAAAATGTTTGTCTTAACTGCCCTGTATTCATAGCAATCCTTAAATCTCCAGTTCTTCAAATTGTGATTCAGTTTCTTCCGCTGGCAAAGCACCGGGCAGAATAGGTCCTGTAGTTAATAATTTCTCGCGAATAACCGTTTCAATCTCTTGGGCCATTTCTGGGTGCTCAACAAAATACTGTCGTACATTCTCTTTACCTTGACCAATACGAGTGCCTTTATAGCTATACCAAGTACCTGATTTATCAATGCAGCCTAATTTTACACCGAATTCGATGACTTCTCCTAAACGAGAAATGCCTTCACCATAATAAATTTCATACTCGGCTTGTTTAAAAGGAGGTGCCACTTTATTTTTTACCACTTTTACACGGGTTTCATTGCCTATCACTTCTTCGCCTTTTTTAATCGCCCCTGTACGACGAATATCTAAACGCACTGAAGCATAAAACTTTAAGGCATTACCCCCTGTGGTTGTTTCAGGACTCCCAAACATCACCCCTATTTTCATTCGAATTTGATTAATGAAAATAACCAAGGTGTTAGAGCGTTTAATATTCCCTGTTAATTTACGCAAAGCCTGAGACATCAAACGTGCCTGTAGACCCATATGCTGATCGCCCATTTCGCCTTCTATTTCCGCTTTGGGCGTTAAAGCCGCTACGGAATCGACAATCACCACATCGACAGCACCTGATCTCACCAGACTATCGACTATTTCTAAAGCTTGTTCGCCAGTATCCGGCTGTGCCACTAATAATTCCGAAACATTCACACCCAATTTTTCTGCATAAGCAGGATCTAGCGCATGTTCGGCATCTACAAAGGCTGCAGTACCGCCTGCTTTTTGACATTCGGCTACCACATGTAAGGTTTGAGTCGTTTTACCCGAAGATTCTGGGCCAAAAATTTCAACCACACGCCCCTTCGGTAAACCACCAATACCCAAAGCGATATCTAAGCCTAAAGAACCTGTGGAAATCGCCTCTATAGCCAGAACGGATCCTGAGCCCAAACGCATGATAGCGCCTTTGCCAAATTGTTTTTCCATTTGAGATATTGCTGCATTCAGCGCTTTTGTCTTTTGTTCATCCATCGACATTGATTCAATCTCCTCTCGTTAACACCTATAACCAAAATAATTCGGTGATTATCGCATAGAAAAGCCTTCTATCGATAGGCATTAACGTGATAGGTCGCCTTAAAAGTTAAAACCCTTAAAAACGACCTATCGCCAGGCCCTACTTCTCACTCGAGGAAGTAGCCGTTAATTTACGCACAAAAGTTAATTCCTCTAAGAAGCGTGCATAACGCTCGTGTCCCAAACGCTCAACAATACGATCTTGTGCCTTACGCCATAAGGGAACCCCTTGTTGAATGACTTCTTTTCCCTTTTCAGTCAAAGCATAAGCTTTGGAACGACGATCTGTTAACTTCACCCCCGTAATCAATCCCATTCTTTCTAAAGGTTTTAGATTACGAGTTAAAGTGGTTCTATCCATCACTAAACCCTCTGCCATCTCGGTTAGGGTTTTACCACTGATAGCGGATAAAGATAACAACAAGGTGAATTGTGTTGCTCGAATACCCGCTTGTTCTAAGTAACGATCAAAAAATTGTGTAACCGCACGAGATATTTTTCTTAGGTTAAAACAACAGCATTGATCGTTAATGGCCTGATAAGACATTGCATCTGTACTCATAAGTGTGTACCTCCGTACTACAAAGTGTAGACACTCTTATCAGAAATTTGCAAGTAAATTAACTTATTTATTTTCTACTGTTGAACTGTCCAGTGTGCTCTTGTATCTCGCATATCCCTACAGGCCCGACCGTGCACTTTTTCTTGACGTCCATCAATGATAACCGTATGCACATAGTCTCTACATACTAAAGTACTACCGGGTTGTTCTTGGGTACGAGTCACTACAAATTGACCTTTATGATTATTATTGGGATTACGCCAAGTACTGATTCTATGATCAGGTTGATGCTCTAAGACATCCCGTGCAGCAGCTGCAGCCAATTGACGATCTCTGGCATCCATTTCTCTACCAATATGAGAGCCTAAGCCTGCTCCAATCAAGGTGCCTAAAGCCACACCCACTAAACGTCCGTCGCCCTTACCAAACTGAGATCCTATCAGTGCGCCCGCGCCAGCCCCTATCAAACTGCCACCTGTTTCTTTGGGACCGGTACCCATACAGCCTACCAACAAAGAAAAAACCAAAGCCATTGAAATAAAAGACACAGTTTTTTTACTAAACATAAAGGACTCCCACTTGCTATTCTATTAAAACATTTCTTTAAGTTGTTGAATTTCATCTCTAATTCGTGCTGCTTCCTCAAATTCCAACTGTTTAGCACGTAACAGCATCTCATTCTCTAACATTTTAATTTTTTCCGCAAGCTGTTTTGGATCTACAATAAGCTTATTTATCTCAGTATCTAAATTATTTGCACTGGTTTTAGCTTTATTTTTTTGCTGGCTTTGCTTAGATTTCTTAGATTTTTTGGTATTTTGCTGTGTATGGCTTCCATAAGGGCCATCTAAAATTTCTGAAATGGCTTTTACAATCCCCTGGGGGCTAATGCCCATTTTTTGATTATAATCCTCCTGTTTAACACGTCTACGATTGGTTTCTTCAATGGCACGTTCCATAGAATTTGTCATTTTATCCGCATATAAAATAGCTTTCCCGTGTATATGCCTTGCCGCTCTTCCGATGGTTTGTATCAAGGATCGCACAGATCGTAAAAAGCCTTCTTTATCGGCATCAAAAATGGCCACTAAAGAAACTTCGGGCAAATCTAAACCTTCTCTTAACAAATTAATGCCCACCAATACATCAAATACGCCTAAGCGCAGATCTCGAATAATTTCTACTCTTTCAACCGTTTCAACATCCGAATGTAAATAACGAACTTTCACACCTTGTTCTTCTAAATAGTGTGTTAAATCCTCTGCCATTCTTTTGGTGAGTGTGGTAATTAAAACGCGCTCATTCAATTTTACGCGTTTCCAGATCTCTGAAAGCACATCATCCACTTGTGTAAGTGCCGAGCGTATTTCAACTAAAGGATCCACCAACCCTGTGGGTCGCACCACCAATTCAACCAAATTATCAGCATGTTCTAATTCATAATTACCAGGGGTCGCTGAAATATAAATTGTTTGCGGTTGTCTTTTTTCAAACTCATCAAAACGCATAGGCCTATTGTCTAAAGCTGAAGGCAATCTAAAGCCATAATTGACCAGATTTTCTTTTCGCGCTCGATCGCCCTTATACATCCCACCCAACTGCGGAATTGTCACATGGGATTCATCTACCACCAGTAAAGCATTCGGCGGTAAATAATCAAATAAGGTTGGCGGTGCTTCCCCTTCTTCTCGACCTGATAGATAACGTGAATAATTTTCGATACCTGAACAAAAACCCAATTCTAAAATCATTTCTAAATCAAAACGGGTACGCTGTTCTAAGCGTTGAGCTTCTACGAGTTTATTCTCTTTTTCTAATTTGTGTAAAGTAAGGGTTAACTCTTTTTTTATTTTTTCCACAGCCTCTAATAAGGTTTGTCTAGGCGTCACATAATGAGTTTTGGGATAAATCGTTATTCTAGGAATATCTTTATACAACATTTGTCCCGTTAACGGATCAAACAAGCTGATATTATCTATCAAATCTCCAAACAACTCTATACGCACAGCATCTTTTTCAGACTCTGCGGGGAACACATCAATCACATCGCCTCGTACCCTGTATGTGCCGCGACTAAAATCGATATCATTACGGGTATACTGTAGCTCTGCCAATCGACGCAAAATCGCACGTTGATCAACCTTATCGCCCTTATCCACATGCAAAACCATAGATAAATAGGCTTTAGGATCACCTAAACCATAAATCGCAGAAACTGTAGCGACAACAATTGTATCCGGACGTTCTAAAATCGCTTTAGTCGCTGATAAGCGCATTTGTTCGATTTGTTCGTTCACCGAGGAATCTTTTTCAATATAGGTATCCGATGCAGGAACATAGGCTTCTGGCTGATAATAATCATAATACGAAACAAAATATTGCACTGAATTTTCAGGAAAAAAAGCTTTCATTTCACTATACAATTGTGCAGCCAGCGTTTTATTTGGTGCTATCACCAAAGTCGTACGATTGGTTTGGGCTATGGTATTGGCAATTGTAAAAGTCTTACCTGAGCCCGTGACGCCTAGCACTGTTTGATGCACCAGCCCATCCCCTACACCCTCAACCAAAGAGGCTATGGCCTGAGGCTGATCACCTGTGGGCTTAAAAGCGGAATGAAGTTTAAATGTGTTTTTCATAGCCAGTACCTATCAGCATTAAGTTCAATAACTATCGCAAAAATCGTTCTTTGAAGTAGTTTATCATGAATGTTAGGCCGAGATCCGCTTAGCTTGCTGCTCGCATCTTGAAGTGCAACGGGTATATACATTGCCATTTTCCCCATCAAAATCCATTGAAATAAAACCTGCTTTATCGTAAACTGGTCTCAATTTTGCGATTCGCGCTTGAAAACAGAATTTACCATATATTTACAGCAATGAGGTTTTACAAATGATAGAATATAAACACTACTCAGACATAGCAACAAGATTACTGGAACTCCCCACCATACTCGAAACAGCATGTATTAACAAAAATCAGGTTGGGTATAGAGAAGCACGTAATCTTTGGTTAGCGCTAAAAAAAAAGGTGAAGCAAATTCCAAGGGCATATTATCGCCGCACGCTTAACTTTCAAGCCCTTCAAGCAACAGATCCTCACTTAAAAAAAGAAGAAGCAGAAACCACACATCAGCAGATCCAACAACTAATGCAAAATCCGCATCTTTTCTTTCAATTACAAGCAGGTTTTGGTAATTTAAGAGAAGTAGAAAGGTTACTCGAGCGGCCCCAGGTACTCGAACAAGCAAACGCCGATAACAATCGTGCTTTGCGATTAGCAATAGGTTTTAACCACTTAGCAGTAGTACAAAGATTATTAGCGATCCCCAAGGTACACGAAAATGCACATACTGAAGACAATTTGGTCTTACAAAAGGTAGCAGGATGGCGCGGGGGCCAATTAAACTTCTTGCAGAATCCAGCAGTACTTGGAAATACACATACCAGAGACGATAAGATCTTACTAAAGGCAATAAAAGCGGGCCTCTTAGCCATAGTAGAAAGATTGTTGCAGAGTCGAAAGGTATGCGAAAATGCACATACTGCAGACAATAAGGCCTTACTAGAGGCAGCAAAAGCGGACCACTTAGACATAGTAGAAAGATTATTAGCAATCCCCAAGGTACACGAAAATGCACATACTGAAAGGAATTTGGTCTTAAGGTGGGCGACACGAAAAGGCTACCTTTCAATGGTAGAAAGATTATTAGCGATCCCCCAGGTGCTCAAAAATATACAGACTGCAAGCGATGCAGTCTTAAGGGAAGCATTAAGAGAGGGTCACTTAGCTATACTAGAAAAATTATTAGAGATCAGAGAAGTGCGCGAAAATATACTGACTAAATCCCATACAATCTTACTAGAGGCAGTAAAAGCGGGTCACTTAGCTATAGTAGAAAAATTATTAAAGATCAAAAAGGTGCGTGAAAATGCACATACTAAAGACAATGAGGCCTTACGAGAGACAGCAAAAACTGGTTACTTCTGGGAACATAAGCGACCAATCTCCGAATTATACTCATCACGTGAATACTCAGCAATAGTAGAAAAATTATTAGAGATCAAAGAGGTGCGTGAAAATGCACATACTAAAGACAATGTGGTCTTAAAATCGGTAGTAGGCTTTGGCGACTTAGCAGCAGTAGAAAAATTATTAGAGATCAAAGCGGTGTGTGAAAATGCACATACTGCAGACAATGAGGCCTTAGTAGAGGCAGTAAAATGGGACTCGTTTTCCGAAGTAAAAAGATTAGCCATAGTACAAAGATTATTAGACATCCCCGCGGTGCGTGAAAATGCACATGCTAAAGACAATGCGGTCTTAAATTGGGCGGCACAAAAAGGCTACCTTACAATGGTAGAAAGATTATTAGAGATCCCCGAGGTATGCAACAATGCACATACTAAAAACAATCAGGCCTTAAGAGGGGCAGCAAGATGTGGCAGATTAGCCATAGTAGAAAGATTATTAGAAATCCCCGAGGTACACAAAAATGCACATGCTAAAGACAATCAGGCCTTACGAGGGGCAGTAGAAAGTGGCAACTTAGCCATAGTAGAAAGATTATTAGAAATCCCCGAGGTACACAAAAATGCACGTGCTAAAGGCAATCGGGTCATAGTAGAGGCAGCACAATGCAACAACTTAGCCGTAGTAGAAAGATTATTAGAAATCCCCGAGGTGCGTGAAAATGCACATGCTGAAGACAATCAGGCCATAGTAGAGGCAGCAGAATACAACAACTTAGACGTAGTAGAAAGATTATTAGAAATCCCCGAGGTACACAAAAATGCACATGCTAAAGACAATGCCCTCTTAAAGTGGGCGATACGACAAGAATACCTTGAAATGGTTGAAAGATTATTAGAGATCCCCGAGGTACACAAAAATGCACATGCTAAAGACAATCAGGCCTTAAGGGAGGCAGCAAAATACAACCTCTTAACCATAGTAGAAAGATTATTAGAAATCCCCGAGGTACATAAAAATGCACATGCTAAAGACAATCAGGCCTTACGAGAGGCAGTAAGAGGTCGCCATTCTGCTGTCGTTTTTACTTTATATAACACAGCAAATAACTTAGAAAAGAGCAGATTAAAGTCTCTAAAACTTTTAAGTAAGTCTTCTTTTTTAGGTGCATCTTCTTTAGGTGATTTTATAGCAAAATATGAACAGCAGTTAGGTGAAGTGCAAAATAAATTGCAAGAATTATTACCTCCAGATCTCTCTCCAATAATAGCTAAATATGCGGAACTTCCATCTAAGCCTATCACTTGTGATGCTAGATCTATAAAAAGACAGCTAGAGGGACCTATACTTCAGCACGATGTTATGAAGAAAAAAAGGCATAAACGGTGACACGGCACATTTTATGCGAATAATAATAAAGTAGCTGCCCACCGCCTTCTTATCAAGCTAGTTTTAATCTATAAATTAGGATAGCGCCAGAAGTTAGGAGCTTATACTCCTAACTTTATAGCGCAGTGCCGTTATCACTATTGAGCTATCGATCTTTATGCTATTCTAAATTCAAGAAACTCTATAAAGGAACCTAGAACATGTACATTCCATTACCTGAACGTGTAAAACGCATTAAACCATCCCCCACACTGGCGGTAACTGCGCGTGCTGCCGCTTTAAAAGCCTCGGGCTTAAACATTATTGGCTTGGGCGCTGGAGAACCGGATTTTGATACACCTTCACACATCAAAGCCGCAGCGATAAAAGCCATAGAACAAGGCTTTACCAAATATACGGCCGTAGAGGGTATCTTAAGTTTGCGCAAAGCGATTGTGCAAAAATTTTCTCATGATAACCAACTTCAATTTAATCCTGATCAAATTTTGGTTTCTTGCGGGGGCAAGCAAAGCTTTTTCAATTTATGTCAAGCATTATTGGGCCCTGGGGATGAAGTGATTATCCCTGCACCTTATTGGGTTTCTTATCCGGACATTGTACTATTAGCCGATGCTAAGCCTGTAATTATTCAGGCCGGTATAGAACAAGATTTTAAAATTACGCCGGAGCAACTGGAAAAAGCCATCACGCCTAAAACTAAATTATTTGTGATCAACAGTCCTTCTAATCCGACTGGCATTGCCTATACACGAGCAGAACTCAAAGCACTCGCGGATGTTTTAATCAAACACCCAAGTATTTTTATTGCTACTGACGATATGTATGAACACATCCTGTGGAGCAAAGAACCCTTCTGCAATATCCTCATGGTTTGTCCTGCCTTGTATGAACGCACCATTGTATTACATGGCGTTTCTAAAACCTATGCCATGACCGGATGGCGTATTGGATATGCCGCAGGACCCAAAGAATTAATAACTGCTATGAGCAATATTCAGGGGCAAAGCACCTCGAATCCCTGCTCTATTTCTCAAATGGCGGCTTTGGCTGCCTTAAGTGGTGATCAATCTTGTATACAGACTATGCTAAAAGCTTTTAAAGAGCGTCATGATTTTGTAGTAACAGCCTTAAATGCAATACCTGGAATACAGTGTATGCAGGGCGATGGTACCTTCTATGCCTTTGCTAAAGTACAAGCAATTATTGATAAACTACAAGCACTGGGATTTAGTGAGATTAAAGATGATGCTGATTTTTCTGAATTCTTATTGCAAAAAGCACAAGTGGCTGTAGTACCTGGCTCAGCTTTCGGTGCTTCAGGGTATATCCGGCTTTCATTTGCCACGGATTTGAACACTTTGAAAGAAGCTATGAAAAGACTTGAAATCTGTATTGGGGGAATTAGCTAACTTATCAATGGGTTTTGTTATAAAAAAATTTGACCAAGGCTATTATATTGTTTAAGATGCAATATATCTTTCCCCGGTAGCTCAGTCGGTAGAGCAAGTGACTGTTAATCACTGGGTCAGCGGTTCGAGTCCGTTCCGGGGAGCCACACTTTAATTACTTAAGCCCAGATACCAAGTTTTTGATATTGCATACTAGTTCCCCTTAATTCAAGCAAGCAAATTAACTTTACATTTAGCAAAAATACTTGTATCCTATTGTTCAATAATTCTTTATATAAAACTAGGAGAAAATATATGAGTTCTACTTATGAAGAAACCAAAACATCACTAGATCTATTAATTGCAAGTCGTGTAACTCGAATAGCACGATCTCCTGTTTTTAGTCTCATTAGAGATATTATGGCTAACCCTACAGATCTACTGTTTGCAGATCTTCAGCTTACCAACCCTGTGCTCATCGCTGGAAACTCTGCTTATTTATTGTATGTTCCCGATACTGTAGACCACACTCCAATCTTGGATACAGATTTATATGTATTAAAAGAACGCCATTTTAGAATCGATCAAGTATTTAAAACTAACACAAGCACACATCATGGTTTAACGCCTATTCATTATACTGAAACCTATCGTTTATTATCTGCCTTGGAAGATGACACTCAAGATATTGTAATACATGTTTATCTCACCAAAACCGGATTATTCTTTTATATTGATTGTCCTATTTCTTTAAATAAAACACAAATTGATTGTCTTAAAGCGAATGTTGAGCGCTTTAAAAAAATCATTATTGATTTAATTGAAAAAAATGATAAAAGTTATTTAAAACAAAAAGCCATTGTCAAAAAAATTGAAGAAGAATTAAGTGCTTTAAGTCATTCTTTAAATACCGTAGAGCAACTTAAAGCTTATATTAAGAAAGCCAATATATTTATACAAGAAATTCGCATTTTAAACCAATATACCGAATCAGACGATCCCCGAGAATTTGTTACTCAAAATACTGTAGATGCATTAGAAAAAAGAATCCTTCATTATGAAGCTATTGCAAACAAATCGGAAACAGTAGAATGTAATTTTGAAGAAGATAAAAAAGAAACATGTGAAACATCCCCTAGATATAAACTAGAAGATCCAATAAAGGATTTCATTCGAGAAACTGTAAAAACACTTACAAACAATCTTGAGGTGATTCCAGCATTAGTTGAAAAATATAAAAAAATGTGTCTGCGAGACCCTAATATTGAAGATATTATAACCGATTATTCATCAATAGAAACTATTAGATATTATGAATTACTACTTTCTCTACCCAAAGGCATCAAAAATGAAGATGTAAGCAACATTACCACATTATCTAAAAAAATTGAAACTGAAATAAAAATATTTGACACCTATATTTTAAATTGTCTGGCAATGTCCGCACGAGGTGGCAATCCACTTGTTTTTGAAAGCTTATTTACTTTATTTGAAAATCGTCTTCCAGAATCCTTTTATACAAAACTGCTTGAAGCGCTTATTAACTGTGCTCCGGGGATGAAAAAAAATAACATCATGACTGTTTGTGAATTCTTAAACACTTACTCTCTTCATTACAAGCAAGTACTTTTAAACATGTGCAACGAATCCATTTATGAAACGTCTGAAGATGAATTCGAAGGCACCTCTCTTTACAAAACACAGGAAAAATCATTTTTTGATTGTATTTTTATTTCTCTATTATTTAAAATTTACCTTAAAGACGATTTTGACACCTTTAATATGTTGTTAAAGCAGGGAGCAAATTCAAATACTTGGGGACTAAAAAACAAAGAAAGCCATTTAAAAGTGAGATTTACTTTAATATATGCGATAGGATCCTATACATCTAAGAATTATGGCTGCTACATTGAAGCCCTTATAGCATGTGGGGCAAATCCCAATCTTAGAAACCATCAGTCCACCCTTATTCACAATTGTTCAAAAAAATTACAGATATCCCTTACAGACAAAAAAATAAAACAACTCACGAATGGAAAGATGAGGGTAAAATCAGACGACACAGACGAGTTATCGGAATTGCTGGTTTTAGTAATTCAGTCCTGTCGTACACCGGTTGTTAGCTGCTTGCTTCCACCTACCAACATTCAAATTTTAACGATTGCACTCGCTGAAGTTTTCAATTCAAATTTATTTAACAATCGGCTCTTGCCATCTAACAAACCTTTCGTTGAATATGCAAACAATCTTGAGATGGCCAATCAAATTTGTCCACCTCAAAGCACTTTAAGTGCTCAGCCTTTTATCGGATACTTATTTTACCCTGCACTCTCTCTTAACTCAGAAAAAAAAGAAATACAAGAAGCCTACACTGAGTATTTTAAATCTTTGCACCAATGTCTGATGGAAAAGCTAAGTAACCCTAAACTCACTAAAACTGAATTTGATCAAGCATATAATGAATTATTTGACAAAGGTCGTTCGTATCAATATGATAAAAATAATGAGAAATCACATCGTTTTTTTCAAAGTTGTGATTTTCTAATCACCTTGAAAGCTTCCTTATTACCTACTCTTAAAGAGAAAATAAGCTTTATGAAAGACTATATCCCTACACTGGGACCACATTTAGTGTCTACTTGCACTCTTCTCTATCAGAAACATAATATTCCTACTCATAAACCTTTTTTACTAGATTTAAGAAATCAGGCTTATCCTCAAAGCACGACTACTGTTATTTTATCATCTGTTCTGGATCCTGAAGAAAAAAAACTAAATCTTAAGATGAACGCTAAAAAACCAAATCCTAAAAAATAACTTAAAATTAAGAGACAAATTAAGCAGAAGAGACTAATAACTCATATACTTAAAAACATCAAGAGATTATAATTCCTCTAATGCTTTTGAACGCCCCCCCTAGGGGCCTAAAAAGCAAAGATATCGCCTTTTTAGCGATAACCTGGGTAGCTTCTATAAGAAGAATGAGCAGGATTTATATTGTTGAGTTGTCCAGCTCTTTCTTTTTTCTTTGCTTCCCATGCACTTAGCCACCGAGGCTCTTCACATTTTTGCCGAATGCTTTTTAGCACTTCCTCGAACCGTGTATACGCCCGTTTCTTCTAGAATACCTTTATACACTGCAAAAGCTTGCATATCATAGAAAATCATAATAGTAAATCGGAGAAATTGATTATTTTATAGAAATAGTCAGTTTCTTCTACTTCATTAGTCACACCATTCACATGTATTAGCACTGGCAAGCAAACAAAACCTTTCGGCAACTGCAAACTTGAAAGTTTAGTCCGCATTTCTTCCACAATTCCTAAGCCAATTTTATGAGTGGAGAATTTGATCTCACATGCAAATAATGTCTGATATTTCGTTTGAATCAAATAATCAACTTGACATCCCGCCTGTCGAGAAGTTTTATTTTGAAAAAATGGATTATTTGAAAGAATTTCATCGGCTCTTAAGTTCAATTGGGTCCATATCTCAGCACGGTTGTTTAGAATCACATTCTCAAATTGCAAGCCCATCATCGATTCCCAGTTAGGAAGATTTGAGAGTGTTTTTGCTTGAAATTGATTACTCTGTATTTTAGTGAACTTTGGAGCAATATATTTAAAATAGAAGCGTAGATAATTATCTTTCAGCCGAAATTTACTTAGAGCAAGATCTTCACCTGATTTGATAGACCAAGTATAATCTCTACTAACAAACCCTGCCAAAGTCAAATCCTCTAAATATTCATGGAGTGAACCACTTTTATTATAACGAATTTCCTTCATGATTTCTGTACTGCTTTTTGGCCCTTGTGCTAAACTTTCAATAATTTTCCCACAAATAGTCTTTCTTCTTCCAAAAAGATCATTAAAAATATATTGAAATTCATTAACTAAAACACCATCTGGAACAAAACATAATTGCTTAATATTTTCTGCGGAGGATGATTTCGGATTTATTAATTCAATATACCAAGGAATACCTCCTGATAAAGCTAAAAACATCAATTTTTCAAAAGCTGATTTTTTAAAGCCTACCGATTCTAACAATTGATTACAATCTTTTAAAGGTAACTCAGTTAAGGTAATTTTGAAAGCAATTCTTCCAAAAAATCCTGTGCTGCTTAAAATATTTTTTTCTATCCACGAAGAGACAGAACCACATAATATCAAAATAAGTTGGGAATTTTTTTTAAAATATAGCTCCCAAGCATTTTTTAGTTTACCTAAAAAATTTTCATCTTTTGATCCCATCCAAGAAATCTCATCTAATAAAATAATGACTCGACCTGATGTGCATTCTTTTGATAATAAAAAAAATAGATCTGTCCAATCCATAGCCTTTATGTTAGGCAATTCACTTTGTAATGATAATTGCTTTGAAAATTCATCTCTCTGCATTTGAGCTGTGGTATTTTTTTTAGGAGGGAGCCCAGCAAAAGAAAAAAATTTCATCCCTTTTGCAAATTCTGTAATGAGTCGACTTTTTCCAATACGTCTACGGCCACGTATTACAACTAGGCTTGCAGTTTTTTTATCCAATAAATTTTTTAGAGATTTTAACTCAGTTGCTCGGCCAACAAAAGGGGCATCAATGATGGTTTGCATAAGGGCTCCATTACTCTATCTTGCACTGTAATGCATTATATCAATATAGTGCAAAATAAATCAAAATATTATCTTGCACTATAATGCATTTTCTCATTACAGCGCAAAATAATACTCGATTATTATCTTGCACCAAAAGGCATTTTTTTATTAATTAAGGCTAAATACGTGTATTTAATTTAGATTATCCAATACTTCTTTCACTTTTTTACCTATATTAGCTGGAGAGCGAACTGTATATACACCTGCTTCTTCTAAGGCTTTAAACTTCTCAGCGGCAGTTCCCTTTCCGCCTGCAATAATAGCCCCTGCATGCCCCATACGCTTTCCAGGAGGGGCTGTCACACCCGCAATATAAGAGACAACCGGTTTAGTAACATGCGCTTTAATAAACGCAGCTGCTTCTTCTTCAGCACTGCCCCCAATTTCACCCACCATAATGATGGCTGCTGTATCGGGATCTTTTTGGAATAAAGTCAGCGCATCAATAAAAGTCATACCCGGAATAGGATCACCCCCAATCCCAATGCAAGTACTTTGCCCCAAGCCTAAGTCAGTTGTTTGTTTCACAGCTTCATAGGTAAGCGTGCCTGAACGTGAAACAATACCAATACGACCTGGCAAATGAATTGAGCCTGGCATGATCCCAATTTTACATTGACCCGGGGTAATAATACCTGGACAATTCGGACCAATTAACCGGGCTTTTTTGCCTTTTAAATAATGCTTCACTTGCAGCATATCCAAGGTAGGCATGCCTTCAGTAATACACACAATAAGCCCTATACCAGCATCCACGGCTTCTACGATTGAATCTTTACAAAAAGGTGCTGGCACATAAATAACGGTAGCATCAGCGCCTGTGGCTTTGACTGCTTCAGAAACTGTGTCGAATACGGGTAAGCCTAAGTGCTTTTGTCCTCCCTTACCAGGTGTTACACCCCCTACCATTTTCGTGCCATAGGCAATGGCTTGCTCTGAATGGAGGGTTCCCTGTTGACCCGTAAAGCCTTGGCAAATCACTTTGGTATTTTTATCAACTAGAATACTCATCTTGTACCCCTGGATGCTTTCACCACTTGTTCTGCAGCATCGGTTAAGGAAGAGGCTGCAATGATATTTAATCCACTTTCACGCAGGATTTTACCAGCAAGCTCTGCATTATTACCTTCTAACCTCACCACCACAGGTACTTGGATACCGACTTCTGCAACGGCACTGATAATCCCTTCCGCGATTAAATCACAACGCACAATACCCCCAAAAATATTCACTAATACGCTTTTAACATGGGAATCCGATAAAATAATTTTAAAGGCTTCTCTCACACGCTCAGCTGTCGCACCACCCCCTACATCTAAAAAATTAGCTGGCATGCCTCCATGTAATTTTATTAAATCCATAGTCGCCATTGCCAAGCCTGCACCATTGACCATGCAACCTATTTCACCATCCAATGCAATATAATTCAATTCCCATTCGCGTGCGATGATTTCTCTTTTATCTTCTTGCGAAATATCACGCATGTTTCGCAACTTAGGCTGTCGGTATAAAGCATTATCATCAATGTTGATTTTGCCATCCAGGCAAATTAAATTACCCGCCTTGGTTAATACCAAAGGGTTGATTTCTAATAAACTTAAATCATAATGGATAAATAATTTTTCTAATGCGATCATAATACTCGTTAATTGCTTGGTCTGTTGATTGTTTAATCCTAATTGAACCGCCAAATCCCGACATTGATAAGCCATAACGCCTAATAAGGGGTCCACTTGAATTTTTAATATTTTTTCAGGCTTATCATGAGCCACTTGCTCGATATCTACCCCCCCTTCAGTAGAAGCCATAAAAACTAAAGATTGTGTAGAACGATCAATGACCGCACCCAAATACAGTTCTCTATCGATTTCACAGGTTTCTTCTATCAATAAGGCATTGACAGGCTGTCCTTTGCTATCGGTTTGAGGCGTCACTAAATGCGAATGTAATAATGCACGTGCTGCGTCTAACAAAGCTTCTTTTGAATTAACCACTCGCACACCACCGCCTTTACCACGACCTCCTGCATGAACTTGCGCTTTGACTACCCAACTTTTTCCATTTAAGACATCAGGAGCCACCAAAGCTTCGTCTACTGAAAAAGCGCTAACCCCCCTAGGAACAGGTAAGTTGTGTTCTGCAAATAATGATTTCGCCTGATATTCATGAATATTCATGTTTAAATTCCCAATACTAAACGTGCAGGATCTTCTAAGATTTCCTTGATCGTTAATAAAAATCCTACGGATTCAGAGCCATCAATTAAACGATGGTCATAAGATAATGCAACATACATCATAGGCCTAATCACAACAACACCATTTTCTACAATGGGTCTTTGTTCAATTTTATGCATACCTAAAATACCCGATTGTGGTGGATTTAAAATAGGTGTTGCCATTAAAGAACCAAATACACCCCCATTGGAAATGGTAAAGGTACCCCCTGTTAATTCTTCTAAAGATAAATGTCCTTCTTTGGCTTTTTTACCAAAACCACTGATTTGTTTTTCGATATCAGCCATCGTTAAATTTTCTGCATTACGAATAATGGGTACCACCAAACCTCGAGGCGAAGAAACGGCAATGCCAATATCATAAAAATCATGGTATACGATATCTGTACTCTCTATCGAAGCATTGACCATTGGATAGCGTTTTAAAGCTTCTACGGTGGCCTTTACAAAAAATGACATAAATCCTAAGCGTGTGCCCTGTTTTTTTTCAAACAATTCTTTGTATTTTTGTCTTAACTCTATCACCGCATGCATATTAATTTCATTAAAAGTTGTTAAAATAGCAGCCGTTTGTTGCGCTTGAACCAATCTTTCGGCAACACGCGCTCTTAATCGACTCATGGGTACCCGTCTTTCCATACGAAGTGAACCACTAGACACTACTGGGGTCAGCGGTATTTCTTTAGTCGTGTGAATAGGAGGCGCTTGTGTTGGAACAGGTGGCGGACTAAAATTAGAGACTTGGGCGATTGGCGCACCTTCTGCCATTTTACGTCTAGCAGAGGGTGAATTGGCATTGCTTTGTGTAAGAGGTTGTTCTTGTTTCTGCTGATTTTCTTGTTTTGGTGCTTGTATAGCATTACTGAGATCACTTGCTTTAAAGATTGCAATCACTTCTTGTGCTTTTACAACCGATCCTTCAGGTTTTAAAATGGTTTCTAAGTTACCATCAAAAGGTGCAACCACTTCTAAGACTACTTTATCGGTTTCTATATCTACTATTTTATCATCTCGCTTTACCTGCTCGCTTGCTTTTTTATACCAGGTAGCAATGGTTGCATCTTGAACCGATTCTGGTAATACCGGTACTTTTATTTCCTGAGTTTTTGGAGTGTTTGTTGCCATAAAATTACCTACCTTATTAACCTAAAGCCTCTGTCACTACGGCTGCTTGCTGTAGCTCATGTAAATGATGATAACCCACAGCAGGTGCCGCCGCCGGTGGTCGACCTGCATATTGCAATATTTGACCTTTTTCTAGACAAGCATGCAACTGATGCTTTATATAGTACCAAGCACCCTGGTTTTCAGGTTCTTCTTGGCACCAAATAATTTTTTTT
Source organism: uncultured Francisellaceae bacterium (assembly GCA_945956915.1). Lineage (GTDB taxonomy): Bacteria > Pseudomonadota > Gammaproteobacteria > UBA6186 > Azoamicaceae > CAMFJH01. The sequence continues at coordinate 67,487 of CAMFJH010000006.1, forward strand.
ATAGTTTTGTATTCTTGTAATATTTTCTTGGATTCTTGATCGGGAAATGGATATAGTTGTTCTATTCGAATAATCACAACATCTGTTCTTTTGTCTAAACGTCTTTTTTCTAATAACTCATAATATATTTTTCCACTGCAAAAAACAACTCGCTTTATTTTTTTAATCTCAAATTCATCTATTTCAGCTAAAATGGGCTTGAAAGAACCGGTGCTTAACTCTTCTAAACTGGATACGGCCAATTTATGTCTTAAAAGACTTTTAGGGGTTAAAACAATCAAAGGCTTTCGGATTTTACGCACAACCTGTCTTCTTAATAAATGAAACATTTGAGCCGGGGTGCTGGGAATGCACACTTGAATATTATTTTCAGCACACAATTGTAAAAAACGTTCTAAACGTGCAGAAGAATGCTCGGCACCCATACCCTCGTAACCATGCGGCAAAAATAGCGTTAAACCTGATAAACGGCCCCATTTTTGTTCGCCCGAGCTGATAAACTGATCGATAACCACTTGAGCATTGTTTACAAAATCTCCAAACTGCGCTTCCCAAATAACCAGTGAACCAGGAATTGTACAAGAAAACCCATATTCAAACCCTAATACGGCAGACTCTGATAATAAAGAATCAATAATTGTAAATGATCCAGATCCTTCTTCTGAATTAGAAATAGCATCTAAGGGAATGAAATCCTTTTTACTCACATCTTGATTGTGTAATACAGCATGTCTATGAAAAAATGTACCTCTTCCTGAATCTTGCCCAGACATTCTAACCAGCGTACCTTCATTGATAAGCGTGGCATAAGCCATAATTTCTGCATATCCCCAATCAAGAGATATCTCGCCTTGGCTCATTTTTTGACGATCTTCTATAATGCGCTTTACACGTGGATGTAAAACCAAATCTTCTGGTAAACTTTCCAGTTTTTGCGCTAAAGCTTTGATAATCTCTATAGGGACTGCAGTCTTGACCCACATACGCCAGTCTTCTTTATCTTTTGCCTCAGGATGATAATACGCTCCCCATCCATTATTTTGACAACGTGCATCATTTTTCACTAAATTGCGAACTAGAGGCTTTTCCCTAGCATCTAAAGAAGCTTGATAGTCTTTTAATAATTGATCAGCACTTTCTTGAGAAATGATATCGTCTGAAATGAGTTTTTGAGTATACATCTCAAAACAAGTCGGCATTTTTCGAATGATTTGATACATCCCTGGCTGAGTCACTGCTGGCTCATCGGCTTCATTATGCCCATGACGTCTGTACCCTACCAAATCAATAATAACATCTTTTTTAAAAGTATCTCGATATTCTAAGCTTAAATTTACAACTCTGTAGACTGCTTCCGGATCATTGGCATTTACATGAAAAATTGGAATTTGAATCATTTTTCCAATGTCTGAACAATATAAAGTCGAACGCGCATCGTGCGGGTTAGAAGTGGTGAATCCAATTTGATTGTTCACCAAAATATGAATCGTACCCCCTACCGCATAACCTCTGGTTTTAGACATGTTTAAAATTTCCATCACAACCCCTTGTCCTGCAAAAGCAGCATCTCCATGCAATGCAACACATAATACCTTTGAGGCTGCTTTATCATGCAAGCGCTTTTGTCTTGCACATACAGAACCGCTGATAACAGGGGTAACAATTTCTAAATGTGAAGGATTAAAGGCTAAACTTAAATGTATCAGTCCACCTGTGGATTCTATATCAGAAGAAAAGCCTTGATGATATTTAACATCACCGGATTCTAAATGAATATCATGTTTGTTTTCAAATTCATCAAACAATAAACTGGGGGTTTTACCTAATAAATTAATCAATACATTCAAACGCCCTCGATGTGCCATACCGATAACAATTTCTTTATACCCTTTTTCACTGGCTCTTTGTACAATTTGATCCAAACCTACTAATAAACTATCGGTGCCTTCTAATGAAAATCTTTTAGCTCCTGGGTATTTAGCCCCTAAATATTTTTCTAAGCCCTCTGCAGCACTTAAAATACCCAAAATATGATGTTGAATCTCAGGAGATAACGCTTTGGCTGTACACATTTCTTCAACATGTTCTTGTACCCAAATCCGTTCTGCAGAATCGGGAATATGCATAAATTCTGAAGCAATAGTACCACAATAAATTTTCTTTAAATCTTCAAGAATTTCTTTTAAAGGCCGTTTTCTTTCACCAGGCAAAGAACTCACCTCAAATACCGTATTTAAATCGTTTTGTGTTAAATGATAATAGCTTAACATTAATTCAGGAACCAGTAATTCTTCTCTCATTTTTAAAGGATCAATGTCTGCATGTAAATGACCAAACATTCTGTAAGCATTGATCATTTTATTAATTTTAGTTTGCTTACCTTCTTCACTTTGAGCAAGATGTTTTTCCACATGAACTTGGGCTTTTTCGTTCAAATTTGAAAAATAATTTCGCCATTCCACACTAACCGAATCTGGGTTTTGTAAGTATTCATAATATATTTTTTCTAAATACTCTGCACTGCTTGTATTAATATCCATTTATACTCCACCTTCGATGAGCTTATTACGTATTGTCTCAATCGCTTGTGTGGGATTTAACCCTTTAGGACATACATCAACACAATTCATAATAGAACGACATCGAAATACACTGTAAGCATCTTCTAGTTGGGACAAACGTTCTTCTGTTGCTGTATCTCGACTGTCTTCTATAAAACGTGCAGCTTGTAAGAGCGCTGCAGGGCCTAAGAATTTCTCAGGATTCCACCAATAGGAAGGGCAAGCACTGGAACAACAGCCACACAAAATACATTCATATAAGCCATCCAATTTAGCACGCTCAGCCGGAGATTGCAGACGTTCGCCCGTGGGAGGTGGGTTATCATTTTGTAAATAGGGTTTTGTTTTTTTATATTGATCATTAAAATTCGTTAAATCTACAATTAAATCTCGAATAACGGGCATACCTGGAAAAGGCCTAATAATAATGGGCTCTTTTAATGAACTCAAAGGCGTAATACAGGCTAACTGGTTACGACCATTGATATTCATACCATCAGAACCACACACCCCCTCGCTACAAGAACGTCTAAAAGACAAGGTTTCGTCTTGGGCTTTTAATAATTTTAAAGCATCTAATACCATAATGGCAGGCGTTTTATCTAAATCCAGTTCATAAGTTTTCATATAGGGTTTTAGATCAACTTCTGGATTAAAACGATAAATAGAAAATTTCATTAATATGTCCTCTCTTTTGGAACCATAGGGTCCATGATCAAAGGCTTCTGATTAACCGCTCTATACCCAATACTTTCTTGATCTTCCATAGATGGGAAAAACACTGTGTGTTTTAACCAATGTTTATCATCTCTTTTAGGATAATCTTCCCGGCTGTGCGCACCACGACTTTCTAAACGATTTTCACAGCAAAAAGCTGTGGCCAGTGCTACTTCCATTAGATTATCAAACTCTAATGCTTCTATACGGGCTGTATTAAAAACAGCACTGTGATCACTGATTGAGGCTTTTTTTAATCGTTCCCGTAGGGTTTTTAATTTTTCAATGCCTTGTTTCATAACAGAACCCGTTCTGAATACGCCAAAGTCTAGCTGCATAATGGTTTGAAGTTCTAAACGTAAATCCGATACACTTTCACCCCCTTTATGTGTATTCCATCGGGTTAAACGTTTGGAAGCCTGTGCAATACTGGCATCCGAAATCAATGCCTTAGATTCTAGTTCAGTGGCTTCTATGATATGCAAACCTGCCGCTCGGCCAAAAACGACCAAATCTAATAAAGAATTGCCACCTAAACGATTGGCCCCATGCACGGAAACGCAAGCACATTCTCCCACCGCATATAAGCCTTGTACCGGTGTTGATTCCCCTTGTTTATCAACGCTTAATACTTGCCCCCATTGATTGGTAGGAATACCCCCCATCATATAATGACAGGTAGGCACCACAGGAATTGGGGCTTTGACAGGATCCACATGCGCAAATGTCATGGACAATTCACGTATCCCTGGCAAACGCTTTTTAATGATTTCCGGATCTAGATGATCCAATTTTAATAACACATAATCTTTATTAGGACCACAGCCCCGGCCTGCACGAATCTCTAATAAAATAGAACGAGCAACCACATCTCTTGAGGCCAAATCTTTGGCATGGGGCGCATAACGTTCCATAAAACGCTCCCCTTCCCCATTGATCAAATATCCCCCTTCGCCTCGTGTACCTTCAGAAATTAACATGCCTGCCCCAGCAACACCGGTAGGATGAAATTGCCACATTTCCATATCTTGCAAGGGTAATCCCGCTCGCAATGCCATACCCAAACCATCGCCAGTATTAATAAGCGCATTAGAAGTGGTATGATAAATTCTACCCGCCCCCCCTGTGGCTAAAATCACTGATCTGCCTCTTAATACAGCAGTTTTTCCTGTTTCAATTGAGAGTGCAATCAGGCCTGCAATTTGTCCTTCGCTGTTTTTTACTAAATCAATGGCATACCATTCATTAAAAAAAACGGTGTTAGCTTCTAAATTTTTTTGATATAAAGTGTGCAGTAAAGCATGTCCTGTTCTATCGGCTGCAGCAGAAGTACGTGTGGCTTGTCCCCCTTCTCCAAACTCTTTAGATTGGCCACCAAAAGGCCTTTGATAAATTTTTCCATTTTCTAATCTAGAGAAAGGCAATCCCATGTGCTCTAATTCATAAACAACTTCAGGCCCCATTCTACACATGTATTCAATACAATCTTGATCCCCTAGATAATCTGAACCCTTAACTGTATCGAACATATGCCAACGCCAATCGTCTTCGTCTACATTCCCAAGCGCTGCTGTAATTCCCCCTTGAGCTGATACCGTGTGCGATCGCGTAGGGAAAACCTTAGAAACAACTGCCACTTTTTTGCCCGCTTTTGATAGCTGTAAAGCAGCACGCATCCCAGCGCCCCCAGCGCCTACGACGACTACATCAAAAGATTGGCTTGGTATCGTCATTTATACACTCCACAAAATCGTGATACCCCATATTAAATTACTAAATAAATAAATAGCCACAACAATTTGAATCGCTAAGCGTAAAATAATAGATTTTATATAATCGGTACTCACAACCCACAAGCCTATCCAAGCATGAGCAACCAAGGACAACAAGCTAATCGCACTGGCCATTCGCATAGCGGGATATGAAAAAAGCATACGCCAAGATTCATAATGGAGTCCGTTTGTATATTTGCCTAATAATAAATACATTGATACAAACAAAATATAACTGACAATTACCATGGCACTGATGCGCTGAATAAGCCAATCTTGAAGACCTGACCTCCCCAAACTGGTTGCTGTGCTTATCATTTAGAATATCCTTTTTTTTGCTTTACGATTTATACAATTAAGCCAATTACCCACAACAAACATAATACAAAACTTAGAAATAAAACCAAAAGTGCACCCCTACGTCCACCTTTTTTACTATCGCCTATACCGATATCCATGAATAAATGTCGAATGCCTGCAATAGAATGATAAATCAATGCAAATAAAAAAATACTCAGAACACCTATAGCCCAAGGATTTTTAAAAAAGACACCCAACGAATCCCATTGTTGCTTAGACTCCAACGATGTCTTCAACAACATTAATAATGCAGGAATACCTAAAGCAATAAAAATACCGGATAATCGATGTAAAATAGAAACAATCGCAGCAATCGGAAAGTGAATAGTGAAAAAGTTTAAATTAACAGGCCTTTGATCTAACATCCTTTCACCTTTTACGTTTAAAAAATTGGCTTATCAAGATCTAAATTTAGCATGGGAGTCTCATTAATGCCACTTGTGACACTCTTAATACCCCCAAAACTTCTTAGATACCCTATAATATAACCAACACAATAGGAGTTTATTATGAGTGATCCCACAGCCGAATTACGCCTCCCAGGGCTTTCGCCTATTCTTTTACCTGTACGTTCGGGTACATTGGGTCCCCGAGTGGTTGATGTGTCTCAACTGAACAAAGCAGATTGGTTTACTTTTGATCCTGGCTTTATGTCTACCGCCGCCTGTGCTTCTCAAATTACTTTTATAGATGGCGATAAGGGTATCTTATTACACAGAGGATATTCTATTACGGATCTTGCAGCACACGCGGATTATCTAGAAGTGTGTTATTTATTGCTCTTAGGCGAATTGCCCAATCAAAAACAAAAAATGGAATTTGAATTTCAAATTAAACACCATACGATGGTCCATGAACAATTAACACATTTTTTAAATGGATTTCCCAGAGATGCACACCCTATGGCTATTATGTGTGGTGTGGTAGGTGCATTGTCTGCTTTTTATCATGATTCTTTAGAAATTCATAATGTAAAACACCGGGAATTAGCGGCTTTACGCTTAATTGCAAAAATGCCTACCATTGCTGCCATGGCCTACAAGTACTCTATTGGCCAGCCTTTTGTTTATCCCAAAAACAGTTTAAGCTATGCTGAAAATTTTCTGCATATGATGTTTTCCATTCCTGCAGAGCCAATGGTACCCAATCCTATTTTGGTAGCGGCCATTGATAAAATATTTACGTTACATGCCGATCACGAACAAAACGCCTCTACTTCCACTGTTCGAGTTGCGGGATCTTCAGGTGCCAATCCTTTTGCCTGTATCGCAGCAGGGATCGCCGCCTTGTGGGGGCCGGCACACGGGGGTGCGAATGAAGCCGTTTTAAATATGCTAACGGCGATTGGCGATGTTTCAGAAATTCCTAAATTTATTGCAAAAGCCAAAGATAAAAATGATCCATTTAGGTTAATGGGTTTTGGGCATCGCGTTTATAAAAATTTCGATCCTCGAGCAAAAGTCATGCGACAAGCCTGTCATGATGTGTTAGAAGCGCTTCAGATTCACGATGATCCTTTATTAAAAATAGCTTTAGAACTGGAAAAAATTGCACTTGAAGATCCATATTTTATAGAAAGAAAATTGTATCCTAATGTCGATTTTTATTCAGGGATTATTTTAAAAGCCATTGGTATTCCCACCAATATGTTTACGGTTATTTTTGCACTGGCTAGAACGGTGGGATGGATATCTCATTGGAATGAAATGATGAGTTCGGCCGATCAAAAAATCAGCCGACCTCGTCAATTATACACAGGGCTTCCAGAACGCCCCTTTGTACCTTTAGAAGATCGTTAACCTTCTTGTGCTTGTAAAATAGGTGTTGTGGGTTTCAAACGTTCCGGTGGTGGAGTCACTTCTACCACCTTGGCGGGAATTTTAACAGACCACATCGGCAATAGCGTCAGAATAATGATTAAACCACTGCAAATTAAAACAAAAATAAAAGCTTCCCATCCTAACAAAGCCGTTAGTTTCATTAAAGGGTAACCTGCAACCGCAGCCCCTAAGTTTGCCCAAAAACCTGCAAATCCATTGGCCGTACTTGCCGCTTTTTTATTTACAAATTCAGCAGCTGCTAAACCTACCAACATTTGTGGTCCAAAAATAAAAAATCCAATTAAGCCCATCATACAGGACTCGAGTGCAAAGTCTGGCGCCAAGTACCAAAACGCTATTAAAGAAAAAATAACGCCTATTGAAGAAATAATGGTAAAGGGAACACGTCTGCCATGAAACCAACGATCCGATCCCCAGCCTGCAAACAACATACCAAAAAACCCACCCACTTCAAAAACGGCCACACAACTTCCTGCTAAAAAAGGCGTATATCCCTTGGTTTCGACCAAATATAAATTGCCACAGGTATGTATAGCTGTACGAATAAGGTATACAAAAAAATATGAAATCGATAAAATCCATACATATTTATTTTTTAGAATTTGATCAAATAAAATACGTTTTACCGATAAAGGTTCTGCGCTGTTATCCTTGTCTTCTACGGATTGTTCTGCAGACTCTCCCTTAAATTTTTCTATACAAGGTAAGCCTAGGGATGCGGGTACATCTCTCAAACGATTTAATAGAAAAAAACCTACCCCGATACAAAGAATACCGGGCACAAACATGGCTACTCGCCAACCAAAATATTGTCCACAGGCCGGGGCAAGCAAAGCAATAGCGACTGCACCTATATTATGGGAGGTGGTACAAGCGCTCCACCACGTGCCGCGTTCTTCTTTACCGAACCAATACGTCAATAATTTCGCACAAGGAGGCCATCCCCATCCTTGAAACCACCCATTCATAGCCCATAACAATCCAAATATAAACAAAGAAGAAGCAAGTCCAAACAGAAGGTTTGAAACCCCTGTTAAAATTAAACCAAAAGCCATAAAATAGCGTGGATTAGAACGGTCACAAAAAACACCATTAGTAAATTTACTTATTCCATAAGCAATAGCAAAAATGGTCGCTAAAATACCCACATCTGTTTTATCGAACCCTAAATCTGTACATAAAAACGGCGTGATAAAAGTTACACTTAGTCTTGTAAAGTAATAAAAAATATAGCCAATGTACATGGAATAAAACGTGCGGATCCGCCAATACTGATATTTTGCCTTAATTTCAGCTGGATTAGTTATCTCCGCGAGATGAGGGGCCGGCTTTAATAAAGTCCGCAGGGCCCTAAACAAGGTCATGTATTCTCCTAACTTCAGTTATAGTATGAAATATATCTTCCTTAATATCACGAAGATAAAACTTTAACTACTGCTTTTTCGAACAGTATTCAAAGAATCTCGACTAAATTAATGTACCGCTTCTAAAGCTTTATTGGCTGCGACATAAGGTTTATTTAAGGCAGAGGCCACGGCCCTGTGCGTTATATGACCCGCATATATGTTTAAGCCATTCAATAAATAGGGATTTTGCCTACAGGCTTCTTTATACCCTAAATCTGCCAAACTTACAATAAAAGGCAAGGTTGCATTATTAAGTGCAAATGTAGAAGTGTAAGGGACACCAGCAGGCATATTCGGTACGCAATAGTGCACAATCCCTTCTTCAACATAAGTAGGCTGAGAATAAGAAGTTGGATGACTGGTTTCAAAGCATCCGCCTTGATCGATAGCCACATCCACCAATACAGAAGCGGGTCGCATTTTACGCAACAGCGCTCTACTGACCAATTTAGGTGCAGCTCCCCCGGGGACCAATACTGCTCCAATGACTAAATCCGCATTGATGAGATGTTCTTCAATAGCATCCACTGTTGCATAACAGGTGGACAATACATTTCCAAATTGTGCATCTAACTCTCGCAAGCGTTTAAGCGATTTATCAAACACGAACACATCTGCGCCCATGCCTAAGGCAATCTGCAAAGCATGTGTGCCCACAACCCCTCCACCCAAGACCACGACTTTAGCAGGTTGTACGCCCGGTACCCCACCTAATAAGATACCTCGTCCCCCTTGTGCCTTCTCTAAACAATGTGCTCCGGCTTGTACAGATAAACGACCTGCGACCTCACTCATGGGCGCCAACAAAGGCAAACCGCCCTGAACATCGGTAACCGTCTCATAAGCAATCGCAGTGCATCCAGCAGCCAATAAACCTTCTGCTTGCTTAGGATCAGGAGCTAAATGTAAATAGGCAAATAAAATTTGGCCTTCTCTTAAATAAGCATATTCTTCAGGTTGGGGTTCTTTTACCTTTACAATCATATCCGTCGTTTTATAGACTTCTTCAGCAGAAGCGGCAATATAGGCCCCAACAGTCCGATAATCTTCATTTGAAAGTCCGATGCCCGCACCTGCATTATCCTGTACAGTAACTTTATGGCCTCTACTGACCAATTCTCGGACACTGGCAGGCGTCATCCCCACTCTATATTCGTGATTTTTGATTTCTTTTGGAACGCCAATATGCATCTTTATCCTTTATCTCCCTGCTTCTTAAACAAAAAACTGGGTTTCATTTTAATAGCTAATGGGTTTATTCTACAAGGGGTTTGGCATCTTTAGGCTCTAAGACTGCTTTTAGGGCATCACTTTCGTCTGAATGGGGTGCGGCCATTTGTGCTTCAATCAACGTTGTTGATAATTGCACACGAGCTTCCCGATGATTGGGATCAAGTTCTAATATTTGACTATATAGAGTCGCAGCCCCTTTATGATCACCTTGTGCCACTTTTGCTTTGGCATCGTTTAGCATCAATTCGATTTTGTCTGTAGTATCGGCATAAGCACCTGATGTTAATAAACAGGCAACAAGACCTACCAACATCAATCTCATTTTTCTTCTCTTTCCATTTTGAATGAAAGCCATAAAAATCCTCCCCTGTTTATTAAAAACAATATTTACCAAAGCACTATCCATAGCATTCTTTGTGTAAGTTATTCAACCTTGTTCCTTTTATTCATTAAATCGAATAACTTTAAATTATTAAACATTGGATTTTTCAGATTGCCAGTGGTACTCTACAAAAATGAGCGTACCTTAATTTATGTGGAAACTTAAATTTAAAAATCAGTTCACTGTTCTATGGACAGGTGTCTGTGATACCATTCCGTCTTTAAAAACTTTTTCCTATTTTAAAACTCCTGCTGTGCAAAGCACTGTAAAAGATATATTCGTTATTAATAGCATCGCCTGTACGGCCATTACAGCCTATGAATTTGGCGTTTTTCCAGCATTAAAAATATTAGTAGAAGGTGAAGAAACCGTGGCTTATCGTTTTTTTGTTAATTTACATTATGCAACTTGGACGCTTCCCTTTTATTATATTATTTGCGGGGCTTTAAATGTGATCTATTGGCAAAAAATATCGCAAGAATTGCCTGGGGGATTAAAGCTGGCTGTAGCCCAGCCCAACGATTCCGATAATAGTTTTCATGGTGTTATAAAAAGCACATTATATGCCCCAAGCATTTTGATCAATAATGCATTTTTTAGAATTTTATTATTACCTGGGCTTTTGGCACAAGGCTATCTTTTAAGCATCATTCCTTGGCCTTGGTTGCGATATTCTTCACAAATTATATCCGATAGCCTCATGAACGCCTTCTATGCTTTTGAATATGATTGGAATAAATCAGGTCTTACACTTGAGCAACAAATCATTTTCTTTGAAAAGCATTGGACCTATTTTTTAGGATTTGGGTTACCCTTCACGGCTATTATGCAACTTATTCCAACACTTTATGCTACTCATACTTTTGCAATCGTATTACCGCTATTTGTAAGTCTTTCTACCCAAAGTACGATTTTCAATAGCCAAACGACACAACCTTATCGATTACCTTATTTTTGCTTAGCAAAAATATTACCTGCGCTTACAACTTGTTTGTGCAAAAGAAAACTAAAAAATCCACCTGCACCTAAAGTTGTTGATGACACAACCCAAACACAAGAAATCTTAGCACCTGTACCTTTACAAATGCCTTATTTCCCCGAGCCTTCAGTACCGCCTGCAGAAACATTTAAAAACCCTGTACTACTACATGGCATACATAAAAAAGAAAGCGCTCAAGCTTTTTTACCAGAAGATTTAGATAAAATCAAAAATAAAACACCTAAGACAGCTGAGAATATCGAGCCAAGTACAACACCCAAACGCATAGCACCATTAGGTGCAACCATCTGAAAGGTCAAATCACCAATAAATAAACTCAAGGTAAAACCAATACCCCCCAATACGGCAATCGCATAAAACCGTCCCCAATCCACATTCAGAGGCAATGCACAAATATTTTTTTTAATTGCAATATAGGAAAATGAAAATATGCCCAATTGTTTACCTAAAAACAACCCTAAAAAAATTCCCAAGGTAATGGGATCAAAAATGCTTTCTTTAGAAAAATCATCAAAACTAATGCCTGAATTAATAAAAGCAAACAAGGGCAAAATAAAAACAAAAACAATGGGTCTAATGACATTTTCCAATTTGTTAAAAAATGGATTGACTTTATCATTCACTCGGACCGGAATGGTCAATGCTAAAATAACACCACACAGAGTACCATGAACACCCGCTTCAACCATCGCAACCCATAACAAAACACCAAATATTAAATACATAAAGCCGCTGGTTACTTTTAAACGGTTCAAACCTATCAAAACACCTGTTAATACGACCGAGGCACCCACTGCTATCATGCTGGGTGTTTTGGAATAAAACACAGCCAAAATAATTAAAGCTATCGCATCATCAATCAAAGAAAAGCCTATTATAAATGCTCTTAATTGACTCGATATTTTGCTTTTAAAAAATGATAAAATACCCAACATAAAAGCAGTATCGGTTGCAATCGGAATAGCCCATCCTTTTTGAGTTTCAGCTGAATGATAATTAAAATACACATAAATCAAAACAGGTACAATGATTCCACCGACTGCCGCAATGCTAGGCAATATTAATTTTGTTCTGTCTTTGAACTCACCCAATACCAAATGATATTTTAATTCTAAGCCTATTAATAAAAAAAACAATGTCATTAATCCATCATTGACTAAACTGATCAATGGACTGGTATAAACATAAGAACCTAAACCAAATGAAACAGGCAAAAACACAAATTTTTTATATAAATTTTCAAAAAATGCTATATTAGAAGCCCCAACAGCTAACACAAAGCTAATAATCAATAAAACCCCAGATAAGGCTTCCGAATGCGCTAAACTGGTTACTTTTATTTTTTTCATTACAAGCTGTAATACAATTCTAATTCAACAGGATGTGTGGTAGCCCTTAGGCGCGTAATATCAATTTGCTTTAATTTAATATAACTATCAATCAAATCATTGCTAAATACTTCACCCTTGGTCAAAAAATCTCTATCTGCATCCAAACATTCCATGGCTTGCTCTAGAGAACTGCAAATTCTAGGAATGGCCTCTGCCTCGTGTTTGGGCATTTCAAATAAGTCCTGGTCCAAAGGACTTCCCGGATGTAAGCGTTTTTCAATACCATCTAAGCCCGCCATTAAGATTGCAGAAAATGCCAAGTAAGGATTGCTAGACGCATCCGGAAAGCGTATCTCAATACGTGCATCTTGGGGATTAGGGACAAATGGCACTCGAATACCTGCTGATCGATTCCGTGCAGAATATGCCAACATCGTCGGTGCTTCAAAACCGGGGACCAAACGTTTATAACTGTTGGTTGTGCTGTTGGTAAAAGCATTCAAAGCCCGGGCATGATGCATCACACCGCCTATAAAATAAATCGCTAACTCCGATAATCCTGAATAATGATTACCAGAAAATAAATTAACACCCTCTTTAGCTAGAGAAAAATGACAATGCATGCCACTGCCATTATCACCTACGATCGGTTTTGCCATAAAGGTTGCCGATTTTCCATAAGCATGCGCAACATTCTGCACCACATATTTTAAAATTTGAATTTCATCGGCTTTTCTTAAAAGACTATTAAAGCGGGTGCAAATTTCATTTTGATTCCCAGTCGCCACTTCATGATGATGGGCTTCTATGGTAAGCCCCATTTTTTCTAAAATCAAACAGATAGCAGAACGTAAATCTTGAGAGGAGTCTACAGGCGGTACTGGAAAATAACCTCCTTTTATACCCGGCCTATGCCCATGATTACCGCCTGCAATCGTTGCACCAGTATTCCAAGCAGCTTCCTTGGAATCTACGCAATAATGCACTTCTTGCATATCAATACGCCATCGAACATCATCGAAAATAAAAAATTCGGGTTCAGGTCCAAAATATGCAAACTCTGCTATACCCGAATTCATTAAATAAGCCTCTGCACGTTTAGCCAAGGAACGCGGATCGCGCACATAAGGATGCATCGTCGTTGATTCTAAAACATCACAACGCAAATTCAGTGTTTTTTCTTCAAAAAAAGGATCAATGATGGCAGTTTCAGGATCCGGCATTAACACCATGTCCGAATCATAGACTTCTTTCCATCCTGCAATCGAAGAACCATCAAACATTTTGCCATGGCTAAAAAATTCTTTATTGAGCATAGAAGCAGGTACAGACATATGTTGTTCTTTGCCACGCGTATCCGTAAACCGTAAATCAATAAATTTTACATGATGTTCTTTAATAAGCTCCGATACTTTTTTTGTCGATGACATGCCAGGCTCCTGTATTTGAAAATATTACACCTTGCTCACTGCAAACGATACTTCACGCTCTTTACGCTCTATATTCTTTATTATATGACCATTTAAGCGATACCACACAACATGGATAAAATCCCCCCGCGGCGAAGCCGCGGGGGATTTCTCAATTGATCATTATCCTTTCACAACATCAATCCAAACCTCAAATTCTTTATGTTCTATTTTCTTTACTGTATGACCATTTATGCGACACCACACGGGGATATCTACCACTACACCAGGATCTGTAGCAATCACGGTTAAAGTAGTACCTGATTCTAAAGATTGCATTTTTGTTTGTAAGCGTATAACCGGTAAAGGACACAATACCCTTCGCACATCTAAAATTAAATTACTCATTCTTTAGACGTACCATTCCTCTAAAACCTCATCAGCAGTTAAAGGCTTAACCTGAATCGTTCGAGGCTCTTCTGCTGATCTTTTGACTTGGATATCTACTTTTTCATCATTTAAAGCACTACAATAACGAGCGGCGATACTCGCAGCTAAATAAATATCTTCCGCTTCTAACTCTCCATCTAATAGTGCAAATGGCCCTTTATGACTGAGCGGTTTAAGATGTATATATTGATTCCCATAACCTTCTAAATAATGGTTTTCGCTTTCTTCACGACCGATAATAATTTTAAAGTTGGGTTTTGGGCGAATATGTCTACCCACTTTTAAGAGGATTATGTCGTCTAATTCATATTCTCGAGTCCCTCGAGTGGTCCACAGATCTTGTAATTTTTTTGAGTAATGTTCATTAGTTAAAAAACAACATCCGCCTGCTGGTTGTGCAAATTCTTTAAATCCAAAATCATCTGCCAATTGTATTTGCGGCTTACGATTGCGACCGTGAAAATTATATAACCGCTCCCTATCTACCCAGCCTTCACGCTCGGGTAAAGTAGGTGCTAATTGTTGTGCACACAAAGGACGTAGCAAACGATCATCAATTCCTGATTCTTTTTCAACAATAGGCATCACACTTTTACGTTGAGATTTTGGTCTTTGTCCTACCACTTCACCGGTGATAATAAAATCAAAATCATTTTCCAGCATCCAGGTTTTTGCTTTGCCAATCATAAAAATCTTACAATCTAAACAAGGGTTTAAATGACTTCCATACCCGTATTTAGGATTAATAACAATGTCTTTATACTCTTCGACAATATCAATAATATGTAATTTAATCCCCAGTTGCTCAGCCACCCAGAGTGCATTATTGCGTTTGACTTTATTTCCAGAGGTCTTGCGAATAGCCTGTGTATGTCCTTCTATACAAAATCCTGTAAAAAAATTAAGGCCTTCTACCTGTATTCCTTGATCAATAATGGCTTTTGCAGCCAACATAGAATCAAGACCTCCTGAAATAAGGGCGACTGCTTTTCGTTGTTTAGTCATGTGATTACATTCCTTTTTCAAGCAATATACAAATTTAGGTTTTTAGCTGGCCATCGTATCATATTTATTTACTATTTACAAACAGATTACAATTATCCATACTATTAATATCCCATATCAAGATCCTGAGCTTCTTTTGTCAATGCTTCAAGCACTTTTAATCTTTCTTCATCATCTTTCTTTTTATAATTCATAACATCTTGAAACAAAATTTTACGTCGCGTTCCAACTTTTCTGTAGGGTATTTTCTTTGCTTCAAGTAAATCAATTAAATATGGTCGAGACACATTTAATAAATTGGCAGCTTCTTGTGTTGTAATTTCCATATGTATAGGAATAACAGTAACAGCATTCCCAGCTGACATTTGTGTTAAAATATTTAATAACATTTTAAACACTGATGAAGGGATGTGAATAGTTTTTTTACCATCCACTTTTATCTCAAAAGTGTGTTCTTTCGACATTGCCATTCCAGCTAAAATGCGACTGGATTCGGTTGAAAGCTGTATTTCTTTTTCAGTTGGAATAATAGGATTAGATGTTTCTTTCTTAAGCGTCATCTTACTCATAATGCTTTACCTCTTTTATAAATCATCTAAGTCTAGTATAACTGATTTTTTTGCAATATTCAAAATATTTAAAATATTCGAAATATATGCAGATCATAGCAGATGCCAATTAGTTAAATACCTTAATTTAACTAATTGATTTTAATTTAAAATTTTTACCTTGAAAAATGAGTAATTAGTATTAAAAGACAAACGACTTAAGTTTCGGATAATTTAAATCTCTCCCAATTTGTCTAATATTCTATGCTAAAAAGTCATACCATAATTCTTAATCTCATCAACATGCTTGCATAACTTTGGTAAGGTTAAAAATTAGCTTATAAAAGGCATGAAAGCTTCTTAATAACATTTTTTAATGTGGACGTTTGGATGAAAATGAAGTTGTATATGAAAATTGACTTTGAGTAATCCGGCGTAAGGTTTTGAGTGCATGCAAGCTGCGTGTATCAGCCCATAATTCTTCAGCTTGCAATAGATCTAAACTACGCCCTACCTCGTCTATTTCTCGCATAGTTTGTAAAACATCCATTAAGGTTACGAACTCTTTACTTAAAGCTTCGTATAAAAGCGCGGTTTCATTATGTTTTTGTGCGGAAAGATTTGAATAGGCATTTTGTCCCATTTTTACGAAATAACTGATACGTACACGACGTCTGCGAGCGCTTCCTGAAAATAAGCCTGAAAATAATAAACATTTATCACCAACATCCCTTAAAGTCTGTAACCGCTCTGAGCCCAATTGTCCCAGCGCATTCAACATTTCATTGGCTATGACAGTTTGGCCAATTTCAGGATTGCCCATAAAGCGCATCAATAAAAAAACCAAATAACTTTCTAAATTTTCTTTTAAAGGGATTGCACAAGCAAGCTGGGCATCTTTTACTAATGCTTGCCATTGAGCCGTTGAGCTAGCATGCAAAATTAACCTATCCATACTGGCAGTATAGTGCACTCCTATTTTATATTAAAATTTTTTAAGGTGTATATACTTTGTCTCTTTCACGTATATAATTTATTTTTCCAGGCACATTAGCTGTTCTTAGAATAACTTGAAAATGAAATAGACTTGCAATATCCTTAAAACGTGCAAAACAGAAGTTGTACTTCTGTTTTGCACGAAATGTTTATTTTTTATTTTATATCAAAGTGTTACAGATGAGATTGCTTTGAAAAAGAAATATGCAACCAAAATTAAAGCGATTTCTAATTGACCCAATTTCAACATACATTTTGTTCGACTAAAATTCTATAGTTTAAATATTTATCACGATGCTTCTTTGGCATTTAATTCCAATATCATATAATCTATCAACTCACTAATATCAAAGCATTGATTAGGAGATTTATTAGGGTCGGATCTTTTTAAACAATCTAACAACGACAAAACATTCAATAGTTTTATTGTCAAATGCCAATCTTTAGGCAACTTCATACCCGTGCTAATTAAACCTTTGATAAATGCTTTTTGGAATTCAAGTGGCATCTTATGAGCATACCGTAACATATTAGCCAAATCCCATAACAGTGATCCTGAGAAAGCAAATTCCCAATCTAAAATGCCCGTGATGCTCCACAAACCATTTATTTGATTAACCAGTATATTTGCCGGATCAAAATCCCCATGAACAAGATGACTTTCACGGGTATCAGGCAACAAATATCCAAATTTATTTAAACAATCGTGAATGGCTACAATTTTATCGGGTGAAATAATAGTGGTCACATTTTCATTTTTCAAACAGTTTTTAGCAAAGATTAACTCTTCTCCCTCTGCATTAAAAGGAACAATATTGAGATGTTCATCCAGAAAGCCTGCTGTAGTAAATGTGTGCGAGTTAATTTTTGACAACAAACTTCCAGCTTCGTGCATGATGGTATTAATATCATAGGGCAGTTTTCCAAGTAAAAGCGATCGCAAAGTTATTCCTGGCATAAATTCTGCAATAGCAAAATGATAATTCTCAATTTGACCGACGTAATAAATTGAAGGGATGGGTACAATTCCTTTTAACATTTCACCGAGTTTTTGTTCGCGTAAAGCAGCTGTTTTATCACGTAAATAAATACGCAAAATCAATACATTTGGAATACTTTCTAATTGAATTTTAATATTAAGATTAGCGCAACCACCCGGAATCAATTCATGAAAGATAAGTGTTGTATTTGGATAAGCAAGTTGAACCATGCTTAAGATCAACCCCTCAGGCAATGCATGGATAACACTTGTTTTTTCCCATTGAGATTTAAACATTGCACCCTCAATTTTATTAGTAAATGCTTTCAAAACTCTATACAAAGTATACAAACCAAAAACATCAAGCTGAACCTAAGTTGTTCAACAAAACCCAATTTACTTGATGTGTTTTACCATTATCAATTATGTTTTGACACCTCGTCAAGTTGTGCAATAGAATGCTTCGAGCATTGTGCTTAAGCTAATTGCATATTAACAACTAAGGGGCCAAACGATGAGTACCACAACGACAGATCTGGAAGAAAAGATTACACAAGATACTTTGCTGCTTTCGATGCCTGAACGTTTCAGAAAAGCATGTAAAAGTAGTTATTTAACACATGAATTAGATCTCAGTGAGATGCAAATAACCGATCATGATTTGAAGGAATACCTTATTCCTTTTTTAAAGGCTAACCCAAATATATACTTGCTCGAACTCATGGAAAACCATATTAGTGATGCGGGTGCAAAAGCTTTAGCACAAATCACTACTTTACAAGCAATAGATATTCGCGAAAATTCTGTTGGTGCTATAGGTGCAAAAGCATTTTCCAGAGTATTGCTCTCTGGTAGAAATAAAACCTTAAACAGCCTTCTCGGTGTTCATTTAGACAAAGAAACGCAAAAAATATTGAATTTAAACTCTGAAGCCCTGAAATCCTCTGTTCAATATTCAATCCAAGAGCCAGCAATACAAAGTAATTCGTTGGGTTTATTAAAAAGAAAAATCGAAGCACTTAATAATGATCTTGCAGCCAACACAACCTTGGGTGAACTTTCTACAAGTGCAGCAAACTCTATGAGATTTACAAAACTGAATTGCGTTTCTTCAACTTTTGCTCTTGCTACAATGCCTGCATTAGAAGTGCCAACAACACCTTCTACAATGGAAAAAGCCTTAGACGATAAAAAGCCAAAAGTAAGCACTGCTTGAGGACATCAAAATTAGTTTTAAAGCTAACATAAAAATTGTAATCACTCATTTGCGCACCTTTGTTTGTGTGTACAATTCTGCTTGCATTTTGACCCCCATTATTTTAGTATATTAACTTCCATCCTTAAGGCTGAAGTTAACCATAAAGAGCAGAGAAATGACTGAAAAATTACGAAATATTGCGATTATTGCACACGTTGATCACGGAAAAACTACCCTGGTTGATAAATTATTAAGACAAACCGGCACCTTAGGCCCCCGTGATAATAATGATGAACGCGTCATGGATTCTAATGATTTAGAAAAAGAACGTGGAATCACTATCCTGTCTAAAAACACAGCCATTAAATGGAAGAATGAGTATCGCATTAATGTTGTAGATACTCCAGGGCACGCGGACTTTGGTGGAGAAGTAGAACGTATTTTATCTATGGTAGATTCTGTTCTTTTATTAGTAGATGCCGTAGATGGCCCAATGCCCCAAACCCGATTTGTGACCCAAAAAGCTTTTGAGCAGGGTTTACACCCCATTGTTGTCATTAACAAAGTTGATAGACCGGGTGCAAGGCCAGGTTGGGTGGTTGATCAAGTGTTTGATTTATTCGATAAATTGGGCGCCACCGATGCGCAATTGGATTTTCCCATCGTATATGCTTCTGCTCTTTTAGGATATGCAACCCTAGATCTGAATAACGAGAGCACTACCCTTGATCCTTTATTTGAAACCATTGTTAAGCATGTACCACCTCCACCCGCAACCCTAGAAGGCACTTTCCAAATGCAAATCAGTTCTTTGGATTATTCTAATTATCTAGGCGTTATTGGTATCGGTCGTATTACACGGGGCAAAATTACGCCTAACACTCAAGTTTCTATTGTCAGTAGAGATGGCAAAGTGCGTATGGGCCGTGTTTTATTGGTGTTTGGCTATATGGGATTGGAACGTAAAGAAATCCCAGAAGCGTGCGCTGGCGATATTATCGCGATTTCAGGTATTGAGGATTTAACCATTTCCGATACCGTCTGCGCTAAAGACAGTCCTGAAATGCTAAAACCTTTAAGTGTGGATGAACCCACCATCAGCATGACTTTCCAGATCAATGATTCTCCTTTTGTCGGTAAAGAAGGTAAATTTGTTACCAGTAGACAATTACGTGATCGTTTAATGCGAGAACTGATTCACAATATTGCGCTGCGCGTAGAAGAAATGGAAGATGCGGATAAATTTAAAGTCTCCGGTCGTGGTGAATTACATTTAGGTATTTTAATTGAAACCATGAGACGTGAAGGATTCGAGTTGGCTGTTTCCAGACCCGAGGTGATTATCCGCGTTATAGATGGGGAAGAGCAAGAACCTTTTGAACAATTGGTATTGGATGTAGAAGATCAACATCAAGGTCCTATCATGCAACAATTAGGGGATAGACGCGGGAAATTAACCGATATGGTATCCGATGGTAAAGGACGTGTGAGATTGGAATACATTATTTCTTCCCGAGGTCTAATCGGTTTCCAAGGTGAATTTTTAACCATTACCTCAGGCACCGGCATTATGTCTCATGTATTTGATCATTATGGACCTATACAAAAAGGTGCAGTGGCAAAACGTGCTGCAGGTGTATTAATTTCAAATGCCGCAGGTAAAGCAACCGCTTTCTCTTTATTTAATATTCAAGCACGAGGCCGTTTGTTCATAGGCCCTCAAACTGAAGTCTACGAAGGCATGATTGTGGGTATTCACAGTCGGGATAACGATTTAATCGTCAATGTGATTAAAGGTAAAGCGCTTACGAATATGCGTGCTTCAGGCAGTGACGAAAAAATTATTTTAGTGCCCCCTATTCCCTTAACCCTTGAATATGCGATAGGATTTATAGAAGAAGATGAAGTTGCGGAGATAACCCCTAAAAGCATTAGACTTCGTAAACGTGCATTAACGGAGAATGAGCGTAAAAAGCAATCGCGTGCTTAATTTCAGATTATAGGGAGAATATATGCTGACACTCTACCCCCCCATACAGCCTTATGCTGTGCACCAACTCGCAGTAGAAGAACCTCACATACTGCATATTGAAGAATCGGGTAACCCTAAGGGCTTACCCGTTCTTTATTTACACGGAGGCCCAGGTGCTGGGTGTTGTGCCGATAATAGACGCTTTTTTGATCCTGAAGCCTATAGAATTATTCTTTTTGATCAACGCGGTGCAGGTCTTTCTACGCCCCACGCATCATTAGAAAATAATAACACTCAAGCTTTAGTAGAAGACATGGAAGCAATTAGAACTTATTTAGGTATAGAAAAATGGGTTCTATTTGGAGGCTCTTGGGGGTCTACATTAGCATTGGTTTATGCCCAAACACATCCTAGCAGAGTACTGAACATGGTACTACGAGGGATATTTTTATGTAGATACGAAGATATTTATTGGTTTTATCAAGAAGGCGCTAGCCGTATATTTCCTGATTATTTCGAAGCTTTTTTGGAACCGCTCAGTGCAGAAGAAAGAGAAGATACTGTTCCCTCTTATTATAAACGTTTGACAGGAAATGATGAAATTGCGCGCATGACGGCAGCCAAAGCATGGTCTATATGGGAGGGCAATTGTTCTACTCTGGATCCAAATCCACAGGTTGTAAATCACTTTTCATCAGTGGCTTTGAGTATTGCTCGTATAGAAGCACATTTTTTTATTAACAACACTTTTTTGGAGCCTAATCAAATTTTAGAAAATGCCCATTTATTATCCGGCATTCCAGGTACCATTATCCACGGTCGATACGATGTGGTCTGCCCCTTAGACAATGCACTGTCATTACACAAATTGTGGCCAGATTCTGAATTACAAATCATCAGGGATGCAGGGCATTCGGCTACCGAATTAGGCATTATCAATGCTTTAATTTCTACAACCAATCGGATCGCACGTTTAGTGCCCAGTTAAGGTAAGGGGTATTGTTATGCAGTTAAAAGCAATCACTTCTATTTTTTGGGCCAATGCCTGGAGACAATTTTTATACACTTTTCTCATCGTCTTAGTTTCAGGTAATCTTATGAAAGCTTGTCTTTATTTAGTGCCTGCATCTTTGGGAGATCCTATCTTTGAATCCTTAGAATCCATGCCCCTCTCTACAACCCGTACTCTGTTTTATGCGCTCTGTTTATTTTTACTAGGACTTTGGTATTGCCTACCACTTTTCTGGTCTCTCAAAAAAGCCTTAACCATACCTTATAAGGATTTTCAAATTGTAGTGCATGAACGGTTTAGCATTTTTAATAAAGCCTTTAGGCGTTTTTTTGCAATATATGCAATAGGTGTACCTATTTTATCTTATTTTATTGCTTTTAAATTAAATCTGAGCATAGAAAATGAATCCTTTTTCGCCCTGCTAGCCCACATGATTTTATTGGTATCGATTAATATATTATCTTTAGATCTGCTTTTTAAGTTCCCCACTCTTTTTGGCTTTCAAATTACAAAAGGCAATAAGAACCCATTTTCTGTAGCAATCTAAGCTAGGCTGCTTAAAAGATGAATGATAAGGAAATTTTATGACTGATATTAAACACCATCAAGTGATCCATGATTTATCAGAAAAAATTGTCGCGGCAATATCACCTCTTAAGATTTTAGATGCTCTAAAATGGGATAATTCGATCGAGGAAGCTTTTTTTAAAAGCAAGTGTAAAGAGCTACCCAATGTACAAGGCCCAGAATTCTATGCTCAAAATCCTCTCGGGTTTGATCCTGATAACAAAATCGCTGAACTTAAGCAAATTGAAAAAGACATTCATTTGAACGTTGGTCAATCGACTAGTGTGGGTACTATTATGCAGCGTATCTGCAGAGAATCCTGTATTGCAGTAGAAATGCTAAAGGCACGGGGTACCCCTCATTTCGGTCATTACGCAAAACAGATATACGGAAGTACTCAAGACAGTTGTTATGCAGGCTCACCAACCTTAAATGATATGGCGGTATTAATTTCAAATACTGTACCTTTTATACAAAAACAAAATGACCTCGAATCTAATACGAAAAATTACACCAGCGAACAAGCCTCTAAAATGTTAGATGACCGCTTAGCCACCTATTTTAAAGATGAACAAGAAAAAACATTTGTTAGCTTAAGTGATAATCTGAGTGCAGATGCTGCCACGGATTCAAAAGGTATAAAACTTAGAAAAGATGCAATGTTTAGTGAGTGCGATTTGAATTTCTTAGAAGTACATGAAGGTTGGGTTCATTTAGGCACAACATTAAATGCTCGAAGACAACCCATTTGCACCTTTTTGAGTAAAGAATCCCCTTCTTCACCTTTAACTCAAGAAGGATTGGCTGTTTTTATGGAAATTTTTTCTTTTTCTTCTCATCCTGCACGTATAAAAAGTTTAAGTGATCGTGTTCTTGCTATTAATATGGCAGAAAATGGTGGAAACTTTTTAGATGTTTTTAATTTTTTTCAAAAACAAGGCCACTCTGATACAGAAAGCTATAAACGTGCTGTGCGTGTGTTTAGAGGAAGCACAGTGGAAGGTGCACCCTTTACTAAAGATTTAGCCTACAACAAAGGCTTTGTTCAAATTTATAATCATATTCGAGTTGCTATTCAAAAAGGTCTACTAGCCCATATTCCTTTATTGTTTCTTGGCAAAACTACTTTAGGAGATTTGCCTATGTTGCATGATTTGGTTGAAGAAGGCATTGTTATCCCTCCAAAATATCTTCCTCCACAATTTAAAAATTTAGCTGCCTTAAGCTCTTTTATGTGTTATTCATTATTTTTAAATCAACTTGAACACAAAAATTTAAACCAAGAATATGAAGTCGTTTACTAAATCATATGATTAAATAGCTAAATAAATCTCCACATCGGGGATTTTTATTATTTTTTTTGGGGGGGAGGGACCCAAATACACTTTCACTTTTTTAAGCCTGCCCATAATAAAACCAATTCAAACAAAACCCACATCGGTAAGGCAAGTAATATTTGCGATATTACATCCGGTGGGGTTAGCAACATGCCCACTATAAAAGCACCTACAATTACGTAAGGTCTAAGATAGGCCAGTTGTTTAACGGTTACAATACCTGCTTGTAATAAGCCTAAAAGAATAACTGGTACTTGAAAAGCAAAACCAGCTGATAATACAATACTTAAAACAAAATCTAAATAAGCACGAATATCTGTCATTACAGATACTCCAACAGGAGCACTTTTTGCAAAAAATCCCAAAGCTAAGGGACAAATCGTATAGTAAGAAAATAATAATCCCAAATAAAATAATACAATACTTAAGAACAATAGAGGTAAAATCGCTTTTTTTTCTTGTTTGTATAAACCAGGCACTACAAAAGCCCATAGCTGATGTAAAAGATAGGGCATCACGATTATTAAAGCACTCACCCAAGCCAACTTCATAGGCACCATAAAAGTAGAAGTAACTTCTGTTGCAATGATTTGGCTTCCCGCAGGTAATTGCGTTAATAATGGTTTAGCAATCCATATATATAATTTATCGTCTATGCAAAATAAAGTTAGAAAAACAAAAAACAAAATACTTGCGGAATATAAAATTCTTTTTCTAAATTCTATCCAATGACAAATACTGGTATTCCATTGTGTATATATAGATTCAGAAGAACTCATGATACCTCGCGACCATACGCTGCTTAAAACTTTGCAATCGACCTATGCAAAGCCCAAGTGTATATAAAATTTCAGGTAAGCGTTTGGGGTTAATCACCACCAATGCTATTAGCAAAATTAATAATAATTCCCAAATCATAATAGCTTCGTTTTATCTATATCATTAGGCTTTTGAGTATCCGATTCTTGCAAGCCTTTTCTAAAACTCTTAAGCGCGTGCCCTAAATCTTCACCCATATTTCTTAATTTTTTTGTACCAAATAATAATAATATAATAAAAAAAATTAAGATCAAAGAACCCATACTTATGCCACCAAATCCCATAGGACACCTCCTTTTTTTTACAGATAATTTTTGGACATCATAAAACAAAATAACAGCATGATACCTAATAGTATACCGATACAAAATGCATTTTGCGTAGTATGTGGCTTGTGTGTTGGAATGTTTGAAGGCACAAATCGCTCATCTTTGGCAATTTGACTTAAAGCCTTATAAATCAATTCTGGCATTAAAGGCAATTTTTCAAGCCAATAGGGGCTGTTTTCTTTCATTTTTCGCACAAAAGATTTGGTCCCAATTTGGTTACGCATCCAAGATTCTAAAACCGGTTTTGCAGTGTGCCATAAATCAAGTTCTGGATACAATTGCCGCCCTAAGCCTTCTACACTTAATAAAGTTTTTTGTAATAACATAAATTGCGGCTGAATATTCATTTTAAATCGATGTGCTGTTTGAAATAATTGTAATAGTGTCTGTCCAAATGAAATATCTTTTAAAGGCCTTTCAAAAATAGGCTCGCAAACAGTTCGGATCGCACCCTCAAAATCATTGACTCGCGTACTAGCAGAAACCCAACCCGATTCAATATGCAATTCAGCAACTCGTCTATAATCTCTTTTAAAGAATGCTAAAAAATTTTCAGCCAAGTAACGTTGATCTTCTGGCCCCAAAGTACCTATAATTCCAAAATCTACGGCAATGCAGCGGGGTAATTTTGGATTTTCTACACACACTAAAATATTACCCGGATGCATATCGGCATGAAAAAAACAATCTCTAAAGACTTGGGTAAAAAATATTTTTACCACTCTGGAAGCCAATTCTTTGAAATCTGTATTTTTCTGCCTTAATTCTTGCAAATTAGAAATCGGGATACCGTAAATACGTTCCATCACTAAGATATTGACCCTTGTTAAAGGCCAATGAATAGTTGGAATGTATAACATATCAGAATTTTGAAAATTTCTTTTTAATTGTGAAGCATTAGCGGCTTCACGCATCAAATCTAATTCTTCAATAATGCTGCGTTTAAACTCTTGTACAATGTCTTTAGGCTTAAAACTTTTAATCGCTTTCCAATATCGATCGGCTAAATTCGCAACATTCAACATTAAAGCCACATCTCGTTTGATGACTTTTTGAATATTAGGACGTAAAATTTTGACCACCACTTCTTGGCCATCCAACAAAGTCGCAGCATGCACCTGAGCGATAGAAGCAGAAGCCAGTGGGTTTATTTCAAAGCTCGCAAACGCTTCGTTAATCGATTTGCCCAAAGCCTCTTCGATAATTTCTTGAGCTTGATAGCCTGGAAAAGGAGGAACATTATCTTGTAGTTTTACCAGTTCTTGTACGATATCTGCGGGTAAAATATCGACTCGGGTAGAAAGCACTTGTCCAAATTTAACAAAAATAGGACCTAATTCTTCTAAAGCTTCTCGGATCCGCTGCGCTCTGGGTTTTTTAAGTTTTCCATTCCAGCGGGCAGGCGAAAAAAAAACTAAAAACTTTAAAGGCCTAAACAAATGCATCTCTAAGACTATTTCATCTAGGCCATGCTTTAAAAGTACATAGCTAATATGCGCTAATCGATAGACTTGCTGAAAACTATTCATAACTCCAGCTTTAAAACCGCCTGATTTAATTCAATTACCGTTTCTATAGAAACCGCTAAATTCTTTTTTTCTGCTTCCGTTAACTTAAGTTCTATGATTTGTTCTACACCAGCAGCACCGATTTTCACTGGAACCCCAATAAATAAGGGTTCTTTAACCCCATATTGACCCGATTTTAATTTTGTCGCACAAGGAAATATATTTTTCTTATCCAATAAATAGGCTTCTGCCATCGCTATCGCCGAAGTCGCTGGGGCATAAAAGGCAGAGCCCGTTTTTAATAAAGCCACAATTTCCCCACCCCCTTTGCGAGTGCGATCAACAATGGCATCCAATCTTTCTTTGGACAATACACCCTGCGATACCAATTGATCTAGACTGACGCCCGCAACGTTGCTCATACCCGTTAGTGGGACCATGCTGTCTCCGTGACCACCCACAACGTAGGCTTGAATTTGTTGAACAGAAACACCCAGTTCTAAAGCCAAAAAGCTTGTAAAACGAGCAGAGTCCAAAACACCGGCCATCCCTACGATACGATTGTCAGGAATGCCTGAATAATCTTGCAGTACTTTGACCATCACATCTAAAGGATTGGTAACACAAATCACAAAAGCATTGGGGCAGTATTGTTTAATGCCCTCCCCTATAGATTTCATGACTTTGGCATTAGTCGTCAACAAATCATCCCGGCTCATACCAGGCTTACGGGCTATACCCGCTGTCACTATCACCACGTCTGCATTTTCGATATCTTGATAGCGATTGGTGCCCTGTACATTCACGTCTATACCCAGAATGGGTGTGCAATGGGAAATATCGAGGGCTTTACCTTGAGGCATGTCTTCAGAAATATCAAATAAAACAACATCCGCTAAGCCTTTTAAGGCAAGCAAATACGCTAAGGTACCACCAATATTCCCTGCCCCTAACAATGCAATTTTTTTTCGTGCCATACCTTAGCTCTCCTTGATTGATCCTAAAATCTACATGATATCCCTATCTTAAATAATGGTCTGGATATCGACCTAATGCAACCCCTGTTGCAATGGCTGCTTTGGCTACCATCGGCGGAACGCGCTCTAAAAGACGAGGATCCAATGGGGTGGGTAAAATATAATCAGGCCCGAAACTTAAATGCTCAATCCCCGTACCGGGATACGCTTTTATGACGGATTCTGGAATGGGCTCATGTGCTAAAGCCCGTATGGCTTCTACGGCTGCAATCAACATTTCTTGATTGATACGTTTAGCTCGCACATCCAAAGCGCCTCTAAACAGGTAAGGGAAACATAAAACATTATTGACCTGATTTGGATAATCACTTCTGCCTGTAGCCATGATTAAATCTTGCCTAACGCTATGAGCCAGTTCAGGTGTAATTTCTGGGTGGGGATTTGATAAAGCAAATACAATCGGTTTAGGCGCCATACTTGCTAACAATTCCGGTGCTAATAAATCAGGACCTGAGACGCCAATAAATACATCAGCATCCACCATTGCATCCGCCAAGGTTCTTTTTGCAGTTTTAATCGCAAACGCTTTTTTATAAATATTTTCATCTACATCTTTACGATCTTGATGAATAACACCTTGTCTATCTACTAAAATTAAGTTTTGGTGAGTAGCGCCCATTGCCAATAATAAATTCATGGTGGCAATTCCCGCAGCACCCGCGCCTAAACATACAATTTTCACATCTGCCAATGATTTTTCTTGTAATTCTAAGGCATTCAGTAATGCAGCAGCGATAATAACGGCCGTACCATGTTGATCATCATGAAAAATGGGAATATCTAAACGTTCAATTAAGGCTTCTTCAATAGCAAAGCATTCAGGACCTTTAATATCTTCTAAATTGATACCGCCAAAGGTGGGCGCAATACTGGCCACTGTTTCTATAAAAGCCTCTGGGCTTTTAGCCTGTACTTCAATATCAAACACATCAACATTGGCAAACTGCTTAAATAAAACAGCTTTTCCTTCCATCACCGGTTTAGAAGCCAGGGGGCCTAAATCACCTAAGCCTAAAATGGCAGTGCCATCGGTAATCACAGCGACCAAATTGCCTTTTGAGGTATATTGGTAAGCCGCTTCAGGATTTTCTGCAATTTTAAGAACCGGTTCGGAAACCCAAGGTGTGTAAGCTAAAGCAAGATCTGCTTGGGTACTGGTTGGTTTTGTAATTTGAATTGCTATCTTACCCGGGGCTGGATGCGCATGGTATTCTAAGGCTGCGGCTTTTAAATCGACCACTGAGGATCTGTCGAAGATATTATGCTTAATCATTGAATATTCTCTTTGGTGTAATGGAGTGTCCTTTACTCAAGATGCACGGAAAGAGCGGACCTAGAAGCCGCTCTTCAAAAACAAGTATCATTACTAAGATTCGCTTTACTTAGACTTTTCTGAAGTATCAGATTCTGCTGAAGATGAAGTCAACGAGAACCCAGCAAATTTCTTAGCAAATTTATCCACACGCCCTGCGGTATCTACAATTTTTTGTTTACCTGTATAGAAGGGATGACAATTGTTACATACGTTAACGTGTAAATCCTCACACAATGCAGAACCTGTTTTAAAGGAAGCACCGCAACTGCAGGTTACGTTGATTTCTTGGTAATCCGGGTGAATGCCAGCTTTCATACTAATATAGCCTCGCTTAATCGATAAATAGTTAAAACGCTTAAGACCTGGATCTTAACCAAGTTTCAGTTCAATTGCAATAAGTGTGTCAACTAGCGCTTAAATCTTTATTAGGGCCTAAGCTTTTAGGTATGTTACACTTTTGGATATGCAATCCAATAAAAGCGCGCCGATAGGCATTTTTGACAGTGGCATGGGAGGCCTAACGGTCACTAAAACCATCACTGAAGTTTTACCCAATGAAAACATCATCTATTTTGGCGATACGGCCCATATGCCCTGGGGTGATAAATCACCGGCCACGATTCAAGCCTATGCCCTTCGCATTTGTGATTTTTTACTGGAGCACCAATGTAAGTATATTGTCATCGCGTGCCATACGGCTTCTGCTGCAGCCTTAGAGGCTATCAAAACGCACATTAACAATAGAGCTCAAGTCTTAAATGTTATTGACCCTGTTATTAATCATATTACTGATCATCATTTAAATACAAAAATAGGATTAATCGGAACCAAACAAACCGTGCGCTCTAATACCTATCAAAACCGTTTGGCCTGTTTAGATAAAAACATAAGCCTTCAATCTTTGGCCACTCCTCTATTGGTTCCTTTAATTGAAGAAGGATTTGCCCACAAAGCCATTGCAGAAATGGTCATTGATGAATACCTTTCTCACCCCAATCTAGTAGACATTCAAGCAATTATTCTAGGATGTACACACTATCCCATTATTAAGCATCATATTCAAGCCTTTTATGCCAAGCACCGACCTGTAGAAATAATAGACACGGCAGCTTTAACTGCAGCTCTTTTAAAACAGAAACTTGATGAACTTGAATTGTTAAATGCTGAACGAAATCCCAAGCGATTATTTTATGTGTCTGATCACAGTGAATTTTTCAGTGCTACAGCCAATTTATTTTTTCCAGGTGGGGTGCATTTAACAGCGAGCAATCTTTGGGATTTTTAAAATTTAAACAGGAGCGACAAACAATGGGTATCTTATGCAGAATTTTGTTCGGTGCTGTATCTATTTTACCCCTTCATGTCTATGCAAATATCGAAAGTCAAACGGCTATCACTCCCGCCAATCAATTAGAACAAGCCATTCGAGGTGGACAAATTGAGACCATTCGTCAATACATAGACAAAGGTGTTGACATTAATCAAGCTTTTGAGCAAGGCATAACCCCTTTACATGTAGCGGTTATCAACAACCAAGAAGCCATTGTGAATCTCCTCCTGAGCGCTGGTGCACGAGTACAGGCAACAGATGAAACCACAGGTGCCACCCCCCTACATTTAGCAGCGGTTTATGGCCGAGAAAATATTCTGAAATTATTATTGAATAAAGGTGCTGATAAAGATTGTGCAATGAAGTTTGGATTGACACCTTTATTACTGGCTGCACAATTTGGACAATCGCAGATTTTACAGATTTTAATAGAAAAAAAAGCCAATATAAATCATACGGACGAAGAAGGCTTTAGTGCACTGCATTTTGCAGCTCATAATGGTAATGAAGTTATTGCTCGTTTACTGCTAAGCCATCATGCAAACCCCAACCTGCCTGATAGAAATAATGCAACGCCCTTACACATTGCAACTACACGCAAACATGCGGGGATGATCCAACTATTAACCCCTTTACAAACAACACCTTAATTTTTTAATTACTTAAATAATTATTAAAAGCCAAGCACATAAACTCGCTTGCAATTTTCCCATCCTTCTGTTAAAGTCCTAACTAAATTTTCAAATAATTATTTATTAAAGGTGTACTTATGCAGTCTAATTTATATAATGAAGAAAATAATTTATCTGGAATAAAAGACCTGTGCGAGAGTGTACACACATTCTCTGAAGAGCATTCTCTTGAACTTATAGAAAAAAATTATAATCTTATTTTAACTGAAACAAATTTAGCTTCTAAAGCAAAGGCTTTATTAAACCTTTGTGCATATATTCAGAAAAAAAATATTTTCACAGAATCTGCTATAGATCTACTTCTTCAGATTTATTATGATGTTTATTGCATCTTTAAAATGCTCATTATTGAAGATAGAACTCAGTGTCAAGAAATGCAAGAAATGCAAGAAATAATAGATAATTATTTTCTTTTCTTAAGACACTTAAGTACTGTTGAAACTCTACACCCAAAACACAATGAGCTTATTTATTTATTAATATGTGGTGCATTTCAAAGTGCACTTAAACTTAAGATAAGTGTTAGCGATAATCTTCTACCTGAAAATCCTCAATTATATTTTAAGCATGCTGTTTCATGGCATTACAAAAACAACACCCTGCATAATGACTGGGCTAATACTTTGCGTTTTTCCATCTTGAAATTTATATTTTTTTCTGATATGGATGAGACTTTTACTTTAAATGACATCATATTGGCACTCATAGCAATAGGAGATAAGAATGCAGAGAATTGGTTAACTAAAAATTCAGAAAAAATTTTAAGACCTTCTGAGCGTAAACTTGTCTATGCTGCTCAAGAGCATTATAATATTGTCATATGGTTAAAAAATGTTGGATTATTTACAGAGCCGGTTTTAAAACATATAACTTGTGCAGAACAAAGATATGTCATCCTTACGGAACATTTACAAAAATCTATTCTTAAGGAAAATATATTATTAA
This sequence comes from uncultured Francisellaceae bacterium, assembly GCA_945956915.1. Lineage (GTDB taxonomy): Bacteria > Pseudomonadota > Gammaproteobacteria > UBA6186 > Azoamicaceae > CAMFJH01. Next base: position 99,538 of record CAMFJH010000006.1, read on the forward strand.
CCCTACCCCTCACGCAATATATCAAAAACAACAATCTTGAAAATACTATACTAACAGCTTTTTTACAAGAAGATAGTTTTAAAAAACAAGTTTCAACACTCAACCAGGATTCCGTTAAAAAATATGTTTCGGAGAACATCGTTTCATTACAAAAAAATGATGTTTATTTTTTCTTAGATCTATGCAACGAAAGTATAAAAACATATCCAAAAGAAGTACGCACCATCATCCTTGTAGAGTTGTATTATCAAATATATAATACTTTTCATGCATCCGACAAACTGAGCGTTGAAGAATTGACGATTGTCTCCATAATACAAGAAAAAATACTTGAGCTTCCAGAAGCTCAGGACAAAACTTCAATTTTATATGAAATCTGTCATCTCTTATTATTCAACCTAAAAGTGTTAGAAAGTAAAAATAAAATTACAACAGATGCTAAAATACATTTCTTTAAAGCTTTGGAATACTTTCATGTTGAGAGGGCGAATTTTTTTAAATCAAAATGGACACATGCATTAAGAACCTCAACCTTAATATTGTACTCTTCTCCTAAAGAATTCATGTTAAACTCTGAATCTTTAAACATTGAAACCGAATTCGCTCAAGAAGCAGAGGAAATTTTACAATGGGCAAAATGTGTACAACTAAATGTCCCATCTGTTATCTTAGAAAATCCAAAAGACTTACTAGCTAAAAAAATACAAGATTTAATGATGATGCAACAAAAAGCAAGCCCAACAATCAAAACTGCTAATGTAAAGACCCTAAAAACGAAATCTCAAAACACTCAAAACTTTGTAAGGCACGATATACCCATGCAAACTCTTGAAAACATACAACATTCTTTAGAAGAAACTAAAGAAAATTCAGATATTATTTTCGAATCCTCTGAAAAAAAAGTTATTTTTGAAGCTCTACTGAGTTTTCTTGATGCAGGAAATGACCTAAATCCAATGGATGCCTGTATTCTTTTAGCACAACATATGAATATGAATGCTAAAATGATAGAACTTGACTTAGGTAGTCCTCCCGTCACAACGTGGATACGTGCTGAGCTGTTAAATGAAAATATGCAATGGCGTATACGAAGTGCAGAAAATGCCGCCACACTCTATCACCCTATTTCGGAAGGAGAGTGTTATTTTAGCCCCCATAACCAAGAGATTAGAAGGCGTATAAAAATAAGAAATGATTATTATGCTTTGTCCTTAGAAGGTTCTGATGGCATGGTTAGACATCATGTTCAAGCTCAAAAAAAAGTTTTACACTCATTAAACAATATTTCTTTTCGTTTTCTCCATGCTGAAGTCCTAGGTGCTTTATCTGAGAAAATAAGGCTAATTACTTATTCAGAACCCTTAAAAGCCTACTTATTATCCTATATTAATAGTCCTTTGGCACCCCATACCCCGCTCTCTTCTATTGAAAAAAGATATCAACACATTAGCATAACACAGACAGTTCCTATTTCAAAGGCTCAATCTCTACTAATCTTATGTGACAACATACAGAGAAAAGAAATTTTGAGTGAAGATACTTTAGTTTTTTTAATAAATACGTATTACGAAGTTTACTGTATTTTGAAAGAAGAAAATGAAACCAGCTTCTCTACACAAGAAATCCTATTAGATTATTTTGTTTGTTTAAAAGCATTATTAGATTTTCAAAATACATTCCCTCGTTATAATGAAGTAATCAACTTGCTAATATGCGGCGCTTTTAAAAATTCATTCTATAGCAATCCTTCTATTGATATTGATCAAATAGAAAACCCTGAAATGTATTTTAAACAAGCAATAGCCTCCTACACACAATGGTATTCAGAAAAAAAGGATTTTTTTCATACAGATTGGACAAACGCTTTTCGTAATGAGATCTTAAGATTTTGTTTTTTTAATTCCAAAGAGGAATCCTATGCAGAAAATTCAATTACTCTTGATCTTATCTGGAATGCAAATACGCTTGTAGGCCATTACTTAATCGGCAATTCAAACATGCTGTTGCCTCCAAAAAAACATCCGGAACTTTCTGACGCCATCAGTTTGTATTCAACCTATCTGTGGTTAGATCAAACTGCAGTATTTCCCATTACTGCATTTTCATTTGGCTTTGATGAGATACAAAATAGAATAAACGGAGTCAACCAACTTTTACAAAAATCTAAGCTCGCAGAAAACATGTTATTAACAGAACCCCTTTTTAATTATATCAACGACGGTAATCCTGAAAATGTATTTATCACAAGGCTCTTAACTCAGCATGATGATTATAAAGCAAGTTGTAAACTTTTACAAACCAGACAAAAAAAAAATTAAAGGTAATAAACTTATTCCTTATCAAGCATTAACAGACAATGAATTTGAGTTTTTGTTAGAGGTTGCCGATCTAGATGAGAAAAGTTTTCCCGACTCAATAAAAAACATTATATTATTAGGTCTTTATTATAAAATATACAAACATGTAACAAAATCAGACAAAACAAGCATCTTCTCTTATGCTACTATAATAGAAAAAAATATTTTAAAATTATCAGCTACTCACGATAAAAATGATATCTTGAACGAGATATGCAATATTTTATTATTCCACTTTACCACTTCTTCAGACAATAGTCATAAGCGCATTATGACAGGTAAGAGTCAACAATATTTTTTAAATGCTATTCGTTCCGATGCACCTATTATGTTTAAATCAAAGTGGGCTCAAGAATTAAGAGAAGAAGCTTTAACTGTATATGCTATAGGGTGCCACATTATTCCCAAACTACATTTCTATACTACCAGTATAGACGAAATGTTACAACATATTGCCTCCATTGCTAAACTATCATCTCGAAATCAAACAAAGGTACAATACATCCACGAAGCAAAAACTATTTTGAAGTGGGCACAGGCTGTTGCCTTAATTCCCACGCTTCCAACCTTATCTGACTCTAAAACGCTTCAAGAATCTGCAATATCAGAAGTCGCTATAAAAACTAAAAAAGGCAAAAAAAGCAAGGATAAGAATCCCAACACAGAATCTGAAAAAATTCCAACAGAAGCTCCTCAACAAAGCAATCTTCAAGAGGAAGAAGAAAAGAAAAAACAAGCAGAAGCATTAGAAGCACAAAATTTCCTTGAAAAGCAAAAAAAAGCAGAAGCCAGGAGATTAAAAGAAGAAGCATTCAAGAAAGAACTTCAGACCAAAGAAGCAGCCGAAAAACTTGAAAGAGAGAAAGAAAAGATAATAAGAAAAGAAACACGAAAACAACTCGAATTAAAAGCAACCGAGGAAGCTGCAAAGAAAAAAGCAGAGCAAGAAGAGCGCACTCAGCGTCAAGCTGAAAAGAGAGCAGCCAAACAAGCTGAAGAGGCACGTGTAAAGGCTGAAAAATTAAAGCTTATCGCTCAAGAACAAGCAGAAAAAGAAGCTATCAAGGCAGAAGCTCTTCGTCAACTTCAGTTACAAGAAATACAGATACAAGCAGAAAAAGAAAGAGAATTAGCACAACTGGCATTAGAAGCCCAAGAAAAACAAGTAGCTTTAATCAAAAAAAATAATGCAGCATTAGAAATCAGTGTTATTAAGCCTCTAAGAGAGCATCATTATCAGAGAGCAGAAGAGAGAAAACAGATTATTGAGCATCGTCCTTTTAGTTTTTTAAAATATTTAAAGGACTTTAGCTTAGATAACTTTTCAGCACTTGAAATATCTAGAGATAATCTACAAACCCTAAAATCTATGAGTACGCCCCCAGAAGATGCAAGCACACTAGAATTATTTGGAAGTTATGTCGTCTTTATTGCAAGCCTTCGCTTAGGATTTCCTATAGATAAAATCCGATCTCCTTCTGATATTGATATACGCATAAAATTAAAAGAAAATAGCTTGACTAACTACACAACGCTTGTAAAATACTTATTATCTTTAGGTTTTAAGTTGAAATTCCCACTAAACCCTGACCAATTTTTAGAAAGATACATTCAAAAACGTACTAAAAACGGTGGTTTTATGAGCTTGTCAAAACCTCCGCTAGCAGGGGATCCTCAATCTAAAGAAATGGAACTTTCCATTATTTTCTCTGACGTTTATGTTGCTAATACTAATCCTTTTAGCTTATTAAAACATACGCTCCTTATAAAAAACAATCAAGCTTCTTTTAATGGTGATAATATACAGCTTAACCTAGAATTAGGAAATGACATTATTGAAAATAATTTTCAGTGTAACATGCTTGAACCTTTAGACTTAAACTTTAAAGTCCATAATTTTTTCCCACGCGCCATAAAAAACATTGAATGCTGGAACACATTTTTTAACATGAACACAGGATCCATGCACGAGATCATAAACAGATTAAGTTTTATAACAGACTATTTCATTATACGTTTTCATTCACAAAAACATATTAAAGATTGTTATTTAGAAATAGCGGGACTAATACATCAAGGTTATTTTCTAAAACCCGCTTCTACTCTTATTATAGAAGGTTTTTTGCAGGCATTTTTTAAAGTGCTTAATCTAGAATCAAAGCTTGCTGATAAAAAGGAAATCCTTGATCCTAAAGAAATCACTGCAGCTACACAAAAAATAAAATTAGCTTTAGAAAAGCATGTTGCTCAAGATCCCAAATCCTATACCGAATTAAAAGAAAAATCTGAAGTTTGTGAGATCTTTTATAAAAAAGTTATTCAGCTACTAGGAACTTTGGAAATATCGCAGCCTAAAAAACTGTTTTTGCTTAATTGTCAAAAAGAACGAAATAGTATTTTATCAGGGATTCCCGCCATCGATTTAACCCAGGTATAATCAGGGTTGTAAGCCAGTGA
>CAMFJH010000007.1 GCA_945956915.1 uncultured Francisellaceae bacterium
ACCTTAATTTATATTTTTGAGACAGCTTCTACTATTAATTTATTCGAGGAAAGCATGAGTACCTTTTATTTTAATTTTCTGATGGTATGGTGGGATGGGAAAGGTAGTGCTTCTGTATTAGCTCATTGTTTTTCAGCTTTTCCAATGGTTTCTAGTTGGCATGCTTTTATATCCTTCTCACCCAATAGAAGGTTTAGGATTAGCATTTCCAGGAAACTGCATTTGATGCTTTGCTACAGTGCTGCCTGGTTTAATCTCAATATCCAATGAAGGAATATAACAATCTTCGGCTAATTTTGTTATCAGTATTTTGCGTTGCTGAGTTGATAGAAATTCTATGCGTAATACATAGCCCTCTTGAGTAAAAATTTTCTGTTTTAGATCTGCATCTGCTTCTTTTGGCTCTACGCAAATCACTTTTGGCATTGGCTCACCGATTGTTTGGAAGGATTCAAAAAGTGTTTTATAGTATTCAACACATTTTTTTGCAACTGTATCATCGAATGTATTTAAGTGATTAGTTGGGTAAACATGAATAAGATAGGTTTCTGTTGCACGGCTAAAAAATATTTCCGGATATTTTTTTAGATGATCAATGCGTTCAGATTTTTCTAAATAGGGTTCTTGTTGTGCCAGCCAAGATTTTGCTTCAGGAATTGTTTGAGTTGAATATGAAAAATCACTAGCATATGTCGGGACTAAAGTGCTTGACTTAGGAAATAGTCTAGGTAAAAAATGCTCTGTCCAAAAACGATCATTAGCAAATAATTGAATTCGTGATTTCTTTATATCGGGTAATCTGTTTCCCCAAATTTTTCTAAGATCTTCACATTCAGTATTTAAGATTTCATGTAGTCCATCTTGATATTGCTTATCACTTAACCCTACGGTTTTTATCATCAATCCAAAGCGTTTTTCAGAATCTTCTAAAAAATTTTGGCAAACTACATAAGAACGCTCTAATGAAAAAACTGAATCAAGATCAGTCTCAAGTGCATTTTTTAGGTTTTTAATTAAAGCTTGTATTTGTGTTTTTAAAAAATTAAATTTCTGAGTCACTGTCTCGTCAACTGCTGGTATTTTTGAGTCAAAATAAGAATAAATAACTTGTGGCCTGGAAGGATCATAGAATAATTTTTGTAACTGCTCATAATAGGTAGGTGAGCTAAAAAAAGTTTGCAAGGATGTTTGAAGTGCTGCAGCATCCTGAATATTAAAATCATTATCTATAACATTTTGAGGAAATTGTATCGTTGGCTTAAGATTATTTTTTTCATCTAAAACGCTATCAATGGGGAAAAATTGTGAAATTTTTGTCATTTTTTCTAGGTCTTCTGAAATGTTCGGGTTTAAATGAGAAAAGTATTGGTTACACAACATCATACTCATTTGATATTTAACATGTTCATGCATTCTCTTAATGTTCGATTGCGATATGTGTATTTGAGTTGGATCATAAGCTTGCTTTAAAATGCTTTCTATTTGATTTTTAATGACATCATCGAGTAATAAGCGTATTTTTCGAATTTTAATTGCAAATGCATCCAAACCTTCTATTCCGCCTTCTTTTAAGAAGTTTTTATAATTATCAAGAGTTTGTTCGAAAGAAGAAAGCATTTCTTCTTTTTGTTTTTTCTCTAAATCAAAAAGGGTTAAAAGGAAATCACGTTTTTTTTGGTATAAAGCTTGTCCATATTTTGAGTGTTCTTCTGGTGCAATATCTGTCAAAAGGGGAATAATCTTTGCATCCAATGCTCGACTCAATTCAAGATTAGTTATTTGTTTGCGTTCTGAACTTATCAACTGATTAATCAGCGTAGCATTTTCTAAGAGTTCCTTTGCTAAGGTATCGGAGAATAGTTGAAATTCGGGATGATAGAGTGGACTTCTTAGCTTTTCAATTAATGTATCTTTGAAATGTAAATCATCGGTAGGTATAGAAAGGCCTTTCATAATTTTATCAGCTAATTGCCTACGTATCATTTCTCTTTCAACAAATTCTTTTAGTGTGTTAGCTTCAGAATCAAAATAATATTTGTAAAGAGTATTTATATTGTTGTTCCAAGCTGTTTCCAATTTTTGCGCATGTGATTTAAAACCAGGCTCGGTTGCTTGTACTTGAGTGTTACTAAATATTTGGCTTAAACTTCCATCTTCTTGTAACTTTTTTAGACGCATAATCATCGCTCGTTCTTGCTCTAATGAAGAATTAATGCCTGGTATTGCATGTGCTTTTTTTAAAGTATCCAATGTATCTTTTAAGTTAGCTTCTATAAGTAATTTTGGACTGGCTCTTTCTCTGTCATAAGTGATACGAACAATTTCAAAATCTTGTTCGATTAAACAATTATCACCTTCCGCAGCAGAAGCGACTCCATCACCGTCTTGTATAACTGCTTCAGCTAGAAATTGGGTTAAAATATGTTCTGTAATTCTAAAATTCGGGTTGAAAATTGAATTCGAGTCAAGATTGTTATTACGATAAACATTTGCTGCGACTGTTCTAGAGCAAATAAAAAAATCTTTATTTTTTCGAAGAAGAATAGAATATGGCACCGGAAAACCCAGTGCTGCGAATACTTCTTGTGCAAAATATTCATTGGACAGTGCTTCCATATCTCTGGATGCTTGAACACTGCCATATGTATTAAAGCCATCGGGAGATTGTGTTCGAATAAGGGGATGCAATAATTGTCTTTCTTGGTAAGATACAGATTCTTGAGTTCTGAAAGATCTTTGCGTTAGCAGTGTAAGTTCTGGGATAGAAATCGACATTTAAATTGCTCACTTGTTAGGATACTGATACAATTTTAGCACATTTAGCTTTAAAAGTTTTGCGTGTGGATACATAAAATTGCTGGTCCAGTGCATTTGTTTCTTTCAGAGTTGGCGCAACAACTGAGCTTGTTTACGGAGAAATAACTCGGTATAATCTAATTAATATTAGTCTTGTGATTGTCAGTCAATTTACTGAGTTAGTTGAAGCCTTATACCACTAGATCTTAGGATATGCGATTATGGCTACAGTTTTTACACATGCATTTGTAGGTGGTAGTTTTGTTTATTTCTTGAATGGAAAATATCGAACTCCAAAAAATTATTTAATCTCAGCTCTGATATCTGCAGCCCCGGATTTAGATGTCATTAGTTTTCGATTGGGCATACCTTATGATAGCTTATTTGGTCATCGTGGTATTACTCATTCGCTATTTTCTGCCTTGATCTTAGGTTTGCTAGCCTTTTTAATTGCAATCAATTTTAATCCCAAAAACATTAAAAAAACTATATTTACCTTGCTACCATTATTTATAGTATCTGCATTATCGCATGGTATTTTAGATGCATTCACTAATGGCGGTCACGGTGTGGCTTTCTTTGCGCCTTTGCAGGAAACGAGATATTTTTTCCCAGTGCACCCTATAGAGGTATGTAAAATAGGTATAAATTTTTTTCATGCTCCTCAAAAGCTTTTTACAGTTCTAAAAAGCGAATTTATATACGTATGGCTTCCTATTTTAATGCTGATGGCTTTAATTTTTATGGTTAGGAAAAAGAAAGCTTTAGCAATAAGGCATAGCAAGCCATAATAATTGATCTTTTAATTGGTTTATCTTAAGCATCATGCTATCTGCTCTTTCTTTTTGCCTGTTGCGACCAAGAATAAAAATTCCGCTTAAACTTAAATAGTAAAAATAGTTCTAAGTCACCTTCCAGCGATCTCATATTGAGTGTGCATCCACGTTTTATCACACAAAACCTAACAATAGTAAAGCCCCCATGTTGGTTAGGTACCTGGGTATTTACAGTTTAAAGCAATGAATGTTATTTGACTAGGCATTTAAACATAAATTTTTATGGTACAATGAGCACTATGCTAAAACAAGAGCCTACTGTATTTCTTTTTAAAAAACTATGGCGATTTGCTGGTAACAATCGTAAGTGTATTATATTGTTTATAATGCTGTCTGCGATTGGCAATACGATATTACTGGCCGGCCCCCCTCTGTTTGGTGCAATTATACGTGAAATAGAAACCAAAGGGGTTAATTCTACGAACTTGCAGTTTATTTTTTTGCTATTGGCCTTAATTTTTTTAAAAGAATTTTTCTTTTGGGTATTTCATGGTCCTGCTAGGACAGTTGAACGCATGGTAGCTTTTAAAAGTGTTTTAAATTACCGTGAAAACCTACTGAAAGGAATAATCAATTTAAACTTGAAATGGCACCATGATCATGATTCAGGTGATACCATAGACAAGGTAAATAAAGCAGGGGAAGGCTTGCTAGATTTTTCTCAAAATATCTTTCAAATTATTCAAATTGTAGTTCGCTTATGCGGAACATCTATTGCTTTAATATGGTTTTCTTCATGGATTGGTTTAGGGGTGTTTATCTATGCCATTTTGCTTTTTATAGTTATAGTGCAATTTGATAAACGTTTGATTCCACAATATAAAGGGTTAAACCAATTTGACAATAAAGCTTCTGCCAGCGTCTTTGATACCTTATCGAATATTACCACTGTTAAAATTTTACATATTGAGCAATCTGTACTAAATGGTGTGATGGATAGATTTAAAGCTTCACGTTTTTTATATTGGGAAAATGTAAAACTCAATGAATGGAAGTGGTTTGTAGTTTCTTTAGGTTTTACATTAATTTCGGTCTTACCTGTTGGGGGATATATTTATTATAAATTTAAACAAGGGAGTGTGGACGTAGGCAGTATATCTACTTTATTTCTTTATTTGGCTGATCTTGCTTTTTTGTTTTTTGGTTTTGGTTCATTTTACGAACAATTAACACAATATAAACATCGTGTTTTAAATGCTGAACCTATAGAGCAGGCGTTTACTGATAATAAAAGCTTAGAACGTTTAAGAGCCGGAGAACACGATTGGCAGCAACTTAAGATTATAGACTTATGGTTTAATTACAATAATGAAGGAAAAAACTATCATTTGAATGGAGTATCTATAAACATTGCCCGTGGTGATAGAATCGCAATCATCGGGGAATCAGGATCGGGGAAAACAACACTTCTAAAAGTATTGCATGGCATGTACGATAGTGCAGATGGAGCCATTTCTTTTGACGATGCGCCCGGTACAAAAACCTCTTTTGCGGATCAAGATTTAAAAACCATGCTAGTGCCCCAAGAGCCAGAAATTTTTTCGTCTACTGTACTGGAAAATATAACGCTTGGCATTGAATATGCTGAGGAAAAAATAATGCAAGCTACCACATTAGCAGCTTTTAATACTGTGATTGATCATTTGCCTAAGGGATTAGATTCTGTTATTAATGAAAAAGGAGTTAATTTATCGGGTGGTCAAAAACAACGCTTAGCACTGGCACGTGCATTATTATTTGCTGACAATAAAGATATCATTTTATTGGATGAATCAACAAGTTCTGTTGATCAACGAAATGAGGAACTTATTTATCAAAATATTTGTAATGTGTTTTCTAAAAAAACAATTATCGCCTGTATTCATAAGCTAAGTTTACTTAAATTTTTTAATTGGATTATCATTTTTGAAAAAGGTAATATACTCGATCAAGGTACCTTTTCTGATTTAATTGAGCGGAATAACGCTTTCCGTATAACTTGGGAAAAAATGATTACAACTGATAATAAATAGCCTTGTTATTAATTTTAGCATACTTGCATATACACGCATTAAAAAATTGAACTTTTCTTTAAATACATGAACTAAACAGTTATCTACAAATTGTGAGGTGATGTATGGCTATCCCAGCACGAGAAAACAAAAATGATTCTATAGAAAGTGCAGAAAAAGTAGCTCTGTCTGCAGTTAGTGAAACTCAAAAAAATGAATACCTAAAACTATTAAGAATCATGAATAAACGCAAGACAGATTTTTCAAAATCAGAAGTTGGATCTTTAATTATTAAAATGGAAAATGCCTTCGAAAACTCTGCTAAGCGGACTGCGGCAGAAAAAAGTGCAGCTTTAGTCAGTCGAAGTAAATTCTTGCAAGCTAGTGAATTTATAAGGAAAAATAGCAATACTGCTTTGATGGTCATCGGAACAGCTGTGGTAATTGTAGGAGCAGGTACAGGTGTTGGTGCCGCACCTGTAGTATTAGCAATTGTAGCTGGAGCTATGGGTTCGACAGGTGCCTTACAGGTTGCATTGCAGAATGTTACCAGAACAACAGCTTTGAATTCTGTATTTGAAGCACAAAATAAAAAAGCAATCGCAGCACGGCAAGCAGAAGTTGAAAAACAAAAAAATGAAGAAGCTCAGAAATTTATAGATAAGTGTTATAATGAGCAACCTCTTGTTCAAAAAAATGTTGCTTTAAATTCTGAAGTGGCTGAATTACAAGCAGAGATCGTTCGCTTAGAAAAAAGAAAAGAGATCTTAGGTTACATCAATATTCTATTAGATGCGGGAAATCAAGGTGTGGATTTAAAAGCTATAAAAACTGATGAAAAATATAAAATGGCAAGAGAGGGTGTGGATAGGATTTTGCAAGAGTTAAAATCAGATAAATCCTTTCTGCTTAGCTACCAAAGCGAGTATTTAAGAGATGATGAAATAAAGTGCTCAAATTTTATAGAACATGCGGATTTAAAAGATTATCTTGAAGTTTTAAAAACTGATGTTGAGAAAAATACACAAAGTGAAACTAAGAATGAAAGAAAAGCAAAAATTTTAAATAAAATAGATGAACTTTCTCAATTGTTAGAACCTGAAAAACAATCGGAATTGTTACCAGAACAATTTTTCAGTGATGTAAAAGGTGAGTTTGCTAAATTTTTTGGTTTGAAAAAAGCAAATCCCAATGTTCCTAAGGAATTTCAAGCTTTTATAAATGAAAACGAAACAAAAATTAAGGAACTAATGAACATGTTTGCTGTGGATATTAATTTAAATCTAAAATCGAGTAGTCCTAAACAAATGACCAGAGTGGGTGGAACAAGAAATTTAAGTGCAAAGGCAGAATCACTTAGCTTTCAGAATTTAGAGCATTTAAAAAGATACTTAGAGACCATTAAAACTAATGTTGATTCAGAAGTGTCTCAACTTCAAGCACCTTCCAACGAGGAAATGTTGGCAGATTATAAAACAAAATTAAATCATGTGCTTAATGAACGTAAAGAGTTTATGGATGAGAATCAAAAAGAAATTGTAGAGCTTAAAGAGAGGCTTAATCTTGCATTACCTGAGTTGCGCAAATTGATGGATAAATATAATTTAACACCACAATGGGCTACTGATCTATTGAAAAACATTAAAAATCTAGCACCCACTGGATTGCTAGTGAGTGAAGCAACAAGAGTGTTTTTGGAAGGGATGGAAATAGGCTTGAAAATGGATGATATTTTTGCTGGACCCACTTCCGACATTGTATCAAAAGAAGCCTTAGTGAATAAATTAACCAATGAATCCCTATTAGCTGGCAAAAATGCAAGAGCAGCTGAAAGCTTGCTCGCAACGAGTAATTTGGCTTTTTCTACTCCAAATATAACAATTATTCAGTATGCCTTTGCTATCAGAGTTACACTGGAAGCTCAAAGAGATATTCTAAGTAATCAAGAGTATATTCGATTTTCTAACATTATTGAAGAAGCTCAAAAAGATTCAAAAACTGTTGGGGAAATGAAGTCTAAAATCGATGATTTTGTATCTGTCGAGCAAAAAAAGGATAAGTATTTTAAAGAAAGTGTAAATAATGTGAGCAAGCAACTGAGTGCCTTAAAGAGCCGCGTGAGTGTAAGTGATATTAAAAAAATTGCATCAATGATACCTGATATAAAATCGGGGGTTTCTGAGGTAGATGCATTCCTTAAAGTGGCACAAAAAAGATTAGAAAAAGCATCTGCTGGTCAATTAAGCTTTCTAGATTGGTTACGTCTTGAGAGCGTATGCAGTGAAGATCCGGCTTTCCAGGCACCTCCAATAGTTGGAGTAGAGGCAAAGTTAATCTCATTCTTTAAACCCAGTAAAGGTTTTGATGAAATGATAAAATATCTTGAAAATGGTACTAAACTTCAAAGCACATTTTTAGAACTGATGGATACTGAAATAAATTCTGAAAATGTGAAAAATAATACAATTGCCCTTTTAAAGGTCGATAGTTTAAATGAAACTGTTGCAAATATCAACAAAAAACTTCAAGAAATTAATATAGAAGTTTTATCAAATGCTTTGCCTGAAAAATTAAAGGGTTTGGAAATCTATTTCCCGCCGGATGATAATACCCAAAAAGAAAGATTTGTATTGATGGCCGATGAAAAGAAATCAAAATATTTTAATGATATCGTTGAAATGAGAAAAACACTCATTTCAATTAATAATGCTTTAAAAAATTTAAATGCCAGAGATTTGGATGAACTTAAAAGATCCATCGACGACATGGGGAGTATTCGTGGAAAATATGCTTCATTAGGAAAAGCATTAGATTCAATGACTAAGGCTTTAGAAAAACTTGAAGCACAAATAAACAAAGAGCAAAAAAATATAGAATTACAAGATAAATTAAATAAATTTCGAGAACCTTATGTTAATATTTTCAGTGGACTTGATGAAGTCTCAGGTGAAAAATTAAAAGAGCGATTATTAGATGATAAAGTAATTTTTGCAGATGTACTTTCTGTTTTGACAGAAACCAATGTGCAAGATTTTATAAACTATTTGAAATTAAAAGGGATCGATAAAGAACCACTAGTAGTAGAGTTAAATAAAATATATCCTCCATTTAAATTAAATCGAACAGATGAAGAAAGAACTAAGCTTGAAGTGGAAAGAATTGCATTTCTGGAGAATGCGGGAAGGCGAAAAGAATTAGAAGCTTTGAAGAAACTTTTTCCTGGCTTTCTTCGCGATAGATCTCTGATGTTTACTGATCTAAAATATCCCAATGAGGTTCAAGGGGAGTACATTTATGAACGAAACTTTACAAAGTCAAATGATTTTCTCCTCTTTTTGAAGGAAAATGAAAAGCTTTATTATACACAAAATATATTGGGTGTGCAAAATATTGCTTTAATGACAACAATAAGAAATAGTTTCAAAAATGAGATACATTTAATGAATGTAAAATTAGACAGGGTAGAAATAATAAAACCTGAAAATAAAGCCATAGAAAAAGAAGTTATTGAAGCGACGAGTGTTACAGAAGCTGAAATTGTAAGTGCTAAGCCATTAAATATCACTATAAATACTACAGATACACCCGAAGTTAGTTCCGAGTCTTCACCATTAAACATACATTTAAATAGTGAACCTACATCTCCTACAAATGATTCTAGACCACCAACACCTGATGAGTTACCAAAACCTGAAGGTCTATTTACTGCATTTAAAATGGAACAAAGTGAAAAAACCACCGGTTCAAAGAAAAAACCACCGCCACCGCCGCCTATTCCATCATCCGGTTTAAAGAATGGTTAATCCTAGTTGCTGTTGAAAAAATTATTAATTCTCTATCACTTCTATGATTTCTTTGTTGCGATCGGCATCATCATCTTCCATTTCTTCATTAGAGACTTCTTCTGGATCGTCGGCATCCAAGACTGTTTCCCCATCTAATACACGATGGGCCTTTTGATAGTCCAGCGCATGTTCCCATTTAGAGACCATAATGGTGGCAACACCGTTACCAATTAAATTGGTCACAGAACGAATTTCAGACATAAAAATGTCAACCCCTAGTAATAAGGCTAACCCTTCTATGGGAATATCTTTGGTTGCAGCCAAGGTAGAGGCTAAGGTCACAAATCCACCACCGGGTACAGCAGCAGCCCCTTTAGAGGTTAACATCATCACGCCTAAAAGCGTTATTTGTTGATAGATAGATAATTCAATATTCATCGCTTGGGCTAAGAAAACAGCTGCCATGGTGAGGTAAATGGAAGTACCATCTAAATTAAATGAATAACCTGTGGGTATTACTAAACCTACAACGGGTTTGGCACAGCCCATGTTTTCTAATTTGGTAATCATTCTGGGCAAAACAACTTCCGATGAATTGGTGCCCATAACAATTAATATTTCTTCCTTAATATACTTGATAAACTTCCAAATACTAAAGCCGGCAGTTCTTAAAATAGGTCCCAATACAAATAAAATAAAGAAAATGCAGGTTGCATAAACCCCTATCATTAATTTGCCAAGCGGTAGCAAAGAGCTTAATCCAAATTTTCCTATACTAAAACTCATTGCACCGAAGGCACCAAAGGGTGCAAACTTCATGATAATACCAATCACACCAAAGAGTGAATGTGAGGTTTGGTCTAATAATTTAATTAATGCACGACCTTTATCTCCAAATTGTGATAAAGAAATACCAAAGAAAACAGAAAATAAAAGCACTTGTAAAGTACTGCCTTTACTTGTAAATGCATCCACTACTGTTTCAGGAATTATATTCATTAAAAATTCTACAGTAGTCAAGGGGTGAGAAGCTAAAGTAGTATAATTGGATATGGATTTGGTATCTAAGGCATTCGGGTCAGCATTCACGCCTGTGCCTGGTTCTAAAAGATTGACGGTTATTAAGCCTATCACTAAGGCCAGTGTTGATACCACTTCAAAATATAAAAGCGATTTTGCACCCACTCGGCCCACTTCACGCATATCACCCATTTTGGCAATACCCACGGTAATGGTACAAAAAATAATCGGAGCAACCATCATTCGAATCAAACGAATAAAGGCATCTCCTAAAGGTTTCATGGTCTGCCCAATATCTGGATAAAAGTGTCCCAGCGTGACACCAAATGCGATGCCCAGCAAGACTTGAAAATACAATCGCTGATAGAGGGGCCTTTTAATATTTGTCATATTTTTCTCACTATAGACTGGTAATATACCCTTAGCTAAACCCTAGGATTTTAAATCCTTTACTTTAGATATCCGTTGTTTTTCTCGTGTCCAATCACGCTCTTTCTCTGTATCTCGTTTATCGTGCATCTTCTTGCCTTTGGCAAGTCCAATATCAAGCTTTACACGGCTATTCTTCCAATAAGCAGAAAGTGGGATAAGTGTATACCCTTTTCTTTGGGTTAGACCTATAAGGGTGTCAAGTTCTTTTCGATGTAACAACAGTTTTCGAGTTTGGTCAGGGACTGCATGTACATGAGTAGAAGCAGAGAGCAGTGGGTTGATATGCGCGCCAATTAACCAAGCTTCATTTTTTTTAAGCAGCACATAGCTTTCTGCTATTTGCAGCTTTCCAGCACGGATACTTTTAATTTCCCAGCCCTGTAAAACAATACCAGCCTCGTAATGGGCTTCAATGCTATATTCATGATAGCCCTTACGATTCTTGACAATTGCCGAGGCACTCGCATGTGTACTCGATTCTTTACTCATAGGGAGTTATTATAACTCTTACGTTTTAGAATAGAAACAAAAAATGATTAAATTGGGAATGTTAAATGACTAATTTTGAGTCCAATATTCACGTTGAAGTAGTTTACAAACAGCATCTAAAATACGTGATTCTACATCTTAACTCTGCAAAAGAGTCTAAAACTATCAGAGATGTTATTTTGCATTCTGGTTTATTGGAGATATATCCCGAAATAGCAGAATGGGAAAATAGGGTTGGCATTTTTGCTGAATTAAGCTCTCCTGATACCATTATCAAGAATGGGGATCGTATTGAAATATACACGGACCTCCTGAAATCCCCCAAAGAAGCTAGAATAGAACGTGTTAGGCAAACTAAAAAAGCACTTGCAAGAGAAAAATCTAAACCTAAAAAGAAAAAAATAACAAAAACTAGCAAATAGGTTATTTATCGGAGTCTCAATTTAAAATTTTATAGATATAATTGCTTCTAATTGTAATTAAAGAAAATTTAAAAGGCGTATATGCATTTAATTTTGCTTTCTTTTTGAACTTCGCCCTTTAAAATTTGTCTTAAAAATAAGACTTTAATCGAATCAATTTAGGAGTACTCATATGAGCAGTGGTAGTGATGAGTTAAAATTGGCTCTAGAGAAGCTAGCAAAACTACAGAGAACCAATACAAAAGAAATTGTTGAAATTGAGCGACTTAAAAGCCGAAATGAAAATACTACTGAGCTTCAGAATCAGTCCCTGACAACCCTTAAAGAAATACATGAGCTACAAGTGCAAATAACCGATATTTTAACTAAGCAGGTTGAGCCAGAAAACACAATTCACATACACATGCCTCCTGAGTTATCCACAGTTGAAAGGGAAAACACACCGGAAATAAAACAAAGTCAAGATTTTCAAGATCCTAAGATTGTTATAGATCAATTATTAACAGATTTAGAAAAAACAGAACAAGATGCCCCTGTTCACACTATTATCTATAAATTGCCTGCTGATCCAATGTTAAAGCCGATTGCAAATTTAAAAAGCTTTAATGCCGAAGAAAAGCAAAGCATTACAGACCAAGTGGATGCAGCCAGTACAATCTATTTACTTAATCAAATGATTACAGACGCTCAGAGGATAGAGTGGTTGTCTAAAGCTGTGATTGAGCCCTTAAAACAATTATCTTTAAATACTGAAATGTCTGAACGCATACTAAATGATGAAAGTCTAAAAAAAGCATTTTTAAATGTTCTGTTGTATGGTAATTATTTCTTTGGTTATGAAAAAAATCAAACTGAAAAAAATCGTTATTCGAAATTGTTTAAAGAAAACATGCTTATTTTAGATAAGGCTTTAGGCAGTGAAAACATTGAAGTTTTATTGAAAGCTTCAGCAGATTCTAAGGATTTGTTGCGTATGATCCCACTTGCTTATGGGGAAATTTTAGCGCAGGATCAATTGTTAGAACCTTTTAGAACGGCGGAAATTTTTGGTCATTATATACCTTATCTAGTTGCAGAGAATCCTGAGGCAATTAAGACAGAATTTCAGATTCTCAATCAAGAAGACAAACTTATTGAAAGTTATAAGATAAAAGAAATAAAGGTTATGACAGCTGACCTTGAAGGAAAACTGATTCGCGATGAAGGTGTAATGGGTTCTATTTTGGTTCCTGATAATTTAGAAACAGCAGAAGAACCAACTGTATATATATGTTTTAAGGGTACAGATAGTACTGCTACAGCACTTGCTGATATTCAAATACGTGCAGGTGCTGAGTCTTATAGAAAAAGTGAAAGACAAATTCTAGAACAAATAATAACAGAGCTTAAAAGCTATCAAGCTCAATTGCCAGTTGGAAAAAAATTAAAAATTGTCCTAGCTGGACATAGTTTGGGAGGAGCCTATTCGCAGTTGTGTTTTACTTCTTTACAAAGGATTTTAGCTCAAGAAATTGCAGCTTCAGATGAAGAGCTTAAGTTGGTATTAGATGGTATAGAACAAAAATTTATTGAAAAAGAAACCCTATTAACGGGTGTTAATCATCAGAAATCTATAGGAGATCTTGTTTTAGATAAAAATAAGATCGCAGGTTTATCATTGTGTGTAGCCAATCCTGCGGGTGTATCAAACTCTGTACAAGACTTTTCTAATGCATTATCAAGTATTTTAGTCGAAAATGGCATTTATCAAAAGGGGCATTATTTGAAAATAAGTGGAGATGTTGTAGGGGTAACGGGCCAGGGTATTTTAAGCAATGTTCCTGATAATAAAGCAGAAGTAAGTGTTTTACACATTGATATGGGTACAACAGGAGCACTAAGCACAGTTATGGGTGTTGTCGGTGCTCCTTCTACTGCAATGCTACTCAGCGGTCAAGCAGCAGGGCCTGTAGGGTTGATGGTTGGGGGAACAGCTTTAGCATTAGCAGTAGCTAGAGCTGTGTATGACAAAAATAAATCTCATACCGAATACCAATTTAAAGAAACGGATAAACCTACTAATGCTTATTCGCTTTATTGCAGCCATAATGCTGATGGTACAGCTAATATAGAGGATTGTCTGAAAATAAGTGAACAACTTTCAAATCAATCATGGTTGGTTAATATAGGTTCTTCATTGCTAAGCTCAATATATTCTAATCAGATAAGAACAGAAACTAAAAAAGTTATAGAAATGGAGAGGTTTTTGATCGAGTTGTCGAAAATCACTGAAGATCCTACACTGCAAGATATAACAGAAGCTAATTTAGACTTTTTAACCAGAGAATTGGAATTAGCAAAAATCGGTTATGAAGATAGAATATTAAGATTTTTAGAACTTTCTAGTCCGGAGTATTTGAATCGGCAAAATCAAGCAGGGGATACTTTGTTATCCGCAGCAATTAAAAATGAAAAATACAACTTCGCTGAAGAAGTATTAACTTTTTCAAGTGGTAAAGAAAATAAGGAAGATCGCATTGATTTAAATATGCCTAATAAAGAAGGCAAAACACCTTTTATACTGTGCTTGGAAAAAATAACTAATTATTACAGAAGTATAGGAATAACAGAGGAAGTGGCTTTGCTTGAAAAAAAGTTAGCAAATAAGCTGTTGGATTCGGGCGTAGATTTATCTCTGAATAACCAAGCCATACAGGCAAGACAAGTTTTAAAAACGATGTACAGTTGGGGAACATCTGGAACTTCATATAGGGCTTTTTTTGAAGAATTAGATCAAAAATTAAGATTGTTAGAGCAAGAAAAAGAGGCTGCTCCACCGGTACCAGCTGTTATGCTTTCTAATCAAAGCCGGGAGTTAATAGCTCAAAAACTTAAAGAAGACATTACTCCTAAAAAGATAGTTACAAAAAAACCTCCCCCCCCACCACCAAGAAGCTGATACAGAGGTCGGTTATTTATCGGATAGGCAATGGAATGCTTAGGTTATATGATATGTTTATCAATAGATGATGAGGTAAAGAAATGAGTAGTTCAAAAGATGAGTTGACAGCACAAATCCAAAACAATTTGGCTAAGCTTGCATCTTTAAAAATAAAAAAATCTAAACAAATGCAGGGTATTCAACATCTTGAAGGTTTGAATGAAGTGAGTGAAGTATTGCTTCTTCAACAACGTGAAGAAACTCAAAAAGAAATAGATGCAACTAAAGATGAAATTAAAACTTTGGAACATGCTTTAGCAGGCTTAGATGAAATAAAAAAAGAAATAGCACCTGAGGTTTTAATTTATAACCCTAAAAAAAATACAATCTTAAAACCTTTGTTTAATAAAGAACAGCAAAAAATTATTGTATCTCAAATGAGCGAGATACTCTCGGGCCTATTTAGTTTTGTTGAATTGGAATCGATGAAGTTGAACCGTTTAGATAATATTGTTTCACAAGCTTTAACAACATTGTCTTTAAATGCTGAAATAATGAATGCATTATTGAATGAAACGAATAAAAAAGCACTTTTAAATATGATCTTATATGCTTACTATATTTTAACGAGTGTTAGCCAAAAAACAAGCAATAATTATGCGGAGGTGTTTAAAGACAATCTGGCAATACTACAAAATGCCATGAGTGAATCGAACATTAGAGACTTGCTGAATGTTTTATCGACTACTCAAAATTGTTTGCGTATTTTACCATTGGCCTATCAAGAAATTGTGTCGCATTAAGAGTCATATGTCTTAATTTATAATTATTAATTAATTTTATAATAATAATTAAACAAGCGGATAATAACATGCCTTCCTGTTATAGGAGGGTTCTTTTCTTTCTGCTAAGTGTAGCTACCTAAATAGTTAAATAAAAAGAAACCTCTTTAATTAAGAGGCTTCTTTTTCATTTAATTTTTCCTTTAGCAGTGTATTCACCTGATCAGGATTGGCTTTACCTTGGCTGGCCTTCATAACTTGGCCCACTAAGAAGCCTAATATTTGAATTTTACCATTCTTATAATCTGCGGCTTGAGTCGGATGTGCCAAAATAATACTGTCTACTAATGCTGCAATTGCGCCTGAATCGGTCACTTGTTTTAAACCTTGATTCTCTATAATCGTATCCGTATCTTCTTGACCTTTCCATAAAGCATCAAAAATCGTTTTGGCAATTTTTCCTGAGATGGTTTTATCGCTGATCCTAGCCATTAGGCCCCCTAAGCGTTTTGCACTAATAGGACTTTCTGTGATCTCAAGACCTGCTTTATTCAAAGCACCTAAAAGTTCCCCCATCACCCAATTGGCACATAATTTTGCCTCAGATTTTTGTGAAGCTTGAATGGTTTCTTCAAAATAATGCGCCAATTCACGGCTACTGGTTAAAACATTAGCATCATATGGACTTAAAGAATATTGAGATTCAAATCGCAAAGCTTTTTGTTGGGGCAATTCCGGTAAGGTTTTTTTGACCATGTCGATATAAGCCTGATCTACGTTGACTGGCAATAAATCGGGATCTGGAAAATAACGGTAATCGTTGGCATCTTCTTTGGAACGCATCGGGCGTGTTTCATTTTTATCAGAATCATACAAACGTGTTTGTTGTACAATTGGAATGCCATTTTCAAGCGATTCAATTTGTCGTTCAATCTCAAAGTTAATGGCTTTTTCAACGAAACGGAATGAATTGACATTTTTAATTTCAGCACGCGTACCTAATTTGGGATCATTTTTCTTGCGCACAGAAACATTGGCGTCACATCTAAAAGATCCTTCCTGCATGTTGCCATCGGATATTTCAAGATAGCGAACCAATGCGTGTACGGCCTTAAGATAAGCTACGGCTTCTTTAGCATTCGCAATTTCAGGTTCAGAAACAATTTCTATCAAAGGAACACCAGCTCGATTTAAATCAATGCCTGAAAAACCATGAAAATCAGCATGTAAAGATTTGCCTGCATCTTCTTCCAAATGCGCCCGTGTAATGCCGATGGTTTTAGTCGTACCATCCTCTAGAGTGATAGTTAAAGAACCTTTACCCACAATAGGTAATTCAAATTGAGAAATTTGATAACCTTTAGGTAGATCGGGGTAAAAGTAATTTTTTCTTGCAAAAACTGAACGCGGTGCAATCTGTGCATTCACTGCAAGGCCAAATTTTACTGCCATGCGGACTGCTTCCTTATTTAATACCGGTAATGTTCCAGGATAAGCTAAATCGATAATACAGGCTTGTGTATTAGGTTCTGCTCCATAGGTTGTGGCAGCCCCTGAGAATAATTTAGATTGAGTAGACAATTGTACATGAACTTCTAATCCTATTACGGCTTCCCAGTTTGGGTTTATCATATCTTTATCCTCTACAAAGTGGGTGTTTTTTTATGCCAATCACTGACTTGTTGATATTGATGGGCAACATTTAACAATTTGGCTTCTTCAAAATAATTACCAATGAGTTGCACACCCGTGGGGAGATTATTAACAAATCCTCCAGGCATTGATAAACCAGGTAAGCCTGCCAAATTAATGCTAATGGTGTAAATATCACATAAATACATGCTCACAGGATCCTGAGACTTTTCACCAAACTTAAAAGCAGGTGCTGGAGTAGTGGGCCCTAAAATAATATCGACTTCTTTAAAAGCTTCACGATAATCATTGCTGATTAACTGTCGTACTTGTTGGGCTTTGAGATAATAGGCATCATAATATCCAGCAGATAATACATAAGTACCAATTAAGATACGGCGTTGGACTTCTGCACCAAAACCTTCTCCTCTTGAACGTTTATACAAATCTTCTAAATTTTGTGGGTTTGCACATTGATAGCCATACCGAACGCCATCAAATCGAGATAAATTAGAAGAACATTCTGCCGGGGCAATAATATAGTAGACAGGAACCGAAAGGGCAGTATTGGGTAAGCTGATTTCTTTAATTACAGCCCCTAATTTTTCTAAAGAACGAATGGTTTCTTGCACTTCGTTTTGAATTTTGGGATCTAAGCCTTCACCAAAAAATTCTTTGGGTAAGCCAATTTTTAAGCCTTTAATCGAGTCATTTAAACCGGTTGCATAATTGGGCACAGGTTTATCAATACTGGTAGAATCTTTTTTATCAACACCCGCCATCGCTTGTAATAAAAGAGCACAATCTTCCGCTGTTTGTGCCATGGGTCCTGCTTGATCTAGACTGGAAGCAAAAGCAATCATGCCATAACGTGATACTCGACCATAAGTGGGTTTTATACCAGTAATGCCGCATAAAGCAGCTGGTTGTCGTATAGAACCCCCTGTATCTGTACCACTTGCACCGGGAGTCAGTCGTGCAGCCACTGCAGCTGCAGATCCTCCTGAAGAGCCCCCGGGTACAGCTTCTAAATTGAAAGGATTTTTAACAGAACCATAGTAACTTTTTTCATTACTAGAGCCCATCGCAAATTCGTCCATATTGGTTTTGCCTAATAAAACCACACCCGCATCTTTAAGGTTTTCTACGACGGTTGCATCATAAGGCGAAATAAAATTGTCTAACATTTTAGAAGCACAAGAAGTTTTGATCCCTTTTGTGCAAAAAATATCTTTATGTGCAAAGGGGATACCTAATAGAGGGCTATTTTGATTGGTTTTTCGTGCTTCATCGGAAGCTTTGGCTTCTTCTAATGCAGATTCTTTGGTAACGGTAATAAAGGCATTTAAACTAGGGTTGAGTTTTTCTATGCGATCCAAATACATTGTTGTTAATTCAAGACTGGATACGTCGCCTTTGGCTAATAGAGCAGAAAGTTCTGCCAGCGTTTTGTTGTATAGTGACATAAAATATTACTCTTTTAAGTTGATATTCAATTATTCCATCACTTGAGGAACAAGATATAAGCCGGCTTCGGTTTTAGGAGCAAGGGCTTTTAATTCAGGCCACTGATTTGGTTCAGTAACTAAGTCGGGGCGCTGATTAAGGCCTGTATCAAAAGGGTGCGACATAGGCTGTATACCTGTAGTATCGACAGCTTGAATTTGATCGACCATGCGGACAATTTGGCTTAAATCTTTTTGTAGATTTTCAGGATTATCCAAGGCTAATCGTGCGAGATGAGCAATTCGGGTCATACTTTCAAGGCTAAAACTCATAAATCCTCTCTATACAGTTGGTCATTGAATTAGATTTTTGTATTTTATCATATTTTGAAGAATTACAGAACAGTAAAGGGGGGTATTGTTTTTAGTTTAGATTATTGAAAAGAATTAAGTTGACCAATTAAAAATTAGTATTTGAAGCTAATTGGATTGTTTTTTCATCACTTCTGCCATACGTGCAGCAGTTTTAGCATCAGGGTTTTGATCATAAGCTTTTTTCAAATTTACGATGGCTTGTTGGTTATCACCCATTTTGTAATATAGCCAACCTAATCTGTCTAAATTTTCAGCATTATTAGGCTCTAGTTGAATTGCACGACTTAGATATTCTGCAGCTTCTTTTTCTCTTTTTTCTTGATTACTTAATAAAAATCCTAGTGCACTCAAAGCTGCTGTATTGTTGGGGTTTAACTTTAAAATAGCTTTTAAATCTTCTTCTGCAATTTCTTTTTGTCCTGATTTTTCAGCTAAGAAGCTGTGCTTGAAACGCATGTCCACATCGTTAGGAATTTTTGCAAGCACGGTATCGGCTAAGCTCATCGCTTGTTCGAGTTGATCGCTGGTACTTAAAATATCAAGCTCTGTTAAAATAAGTTGTTTTTCTTCTTCCAAAGAACTTGGAGTCGCACCGTGTAATAATTCCAATGCTGCATCATAGTTTTTTTGTTCACTTAACAAAGTAGCCGCTTTGATAAAGGCAGGTATGTGATCGCTACCTTCTGTAACACCTGAGTAATGCTCGATAGCTTTAGGCATCTCTTTTTCTTGTTCGTATAATTGTCCCAATAAATAATGGGCTAATTCTTTAACGTCTTTAGAATTTGTGGCTTCTAAAAGTTCTGTTTTAGCCTTGTCTGTTTGCTTAGATTTTAGATGATATTCGCCTAATAATAACAGTGCCTGCCCACCAAATTCTTTATCATTTATAATCGTTTCTAAGTGTTTTTCCGCTTCTTTAGATTGATTCGAGTCAATTAAAGCATTGCTGTAAAATAATATTAATTCTGCATCTGTGGGATTGTCAGAGATTTTTTGATCCAAATACGCTAAGGCTTGCTTATCTGAGGTGTCTGAAAAACGAATTAAACGTGCTTTAAGTTCTATTGCTTTTGTTAATTTAGGAGATAAAGTTAATGCAGAATCTACCCAATAATTTGCAAGGCCGATGTTTTCTTCTTGTGCTGCACTGTGTGCGGCAATTAAATGTGCATAGGCATTTTGGGGCCTGCTTTTAGCAATACTTTGTAAGGCCATGCCTAGTTGTTTACGACTGGGATCGGATAAACGTCCCTGAATACCAGCCAATTGTCTATCAGTGTCTTCAGCTGAAATATCAATTGCACGTGTTAAAAAAGGAATTGCTTGATCTTTTGAAACACCAATTAATAATGTACTGGCAACCAATTGAGCTTGCAAATTGTCAGGAGCTCTTTGTGCCCACAATGTTGCACTTTCAATAGCTTCTCTAGGTTGTTCCAGCTGTATCGATAATAAAGTGGCTTGTTGGGCAATTAAAGGATCTGAGGTGATCTGAATGGCCTTCATATACGCTTCTAATGCAACTTTGGGTTGCTTACGTGACAGTGCGATTTCTGCAGTTAATAAGTAGGTCAATAATTGAGCATGAGGTGTTTGTGCTGAAGTTGCTTCACTCTTTGCCTCAATATCCTTTGTAGTCTCTTTTGCAACACTTTTTTCGGTGGTAGAAGCAAGCACTGAGTTACTGTAAGGTGCGAGCATGGTGACTGAGGTGAAAATAATGCCAATCGTCTGAAGTAATATTTGCGACTTTTTCATATAGGTCCTTATGGCTAAGTAATTGTCGAGTGCACAACCATTGTGTCGGCTCTCTAAATTAAATCTAAAGGCAGGTTGTCAACTTGCAAAAAAATCTGTGTACAAATACAGTAATAATTGTGCTAGGGTCGCTAAAATAAAATAGGTTCGATATACTTATCCGATTGGTTTCACAAGCAATTAGGATCCATTATGGGTTTACTGACGTTAGGCATTCACTATCAATTTACACCTATTACCATACGCGAGCAGTTTGCCTTTGTAGGCGAAGCAGCTTGTGTGGTAGGTCGCGACTTGATAAAAGAAGGTTTAATTTCAGAATCACTCATTTTATGTACTTGTCATAGAACAGAGCTGGTCTGTTTCCTTCCAGAAGCCATCACCCAAGATAAGAAAATGGCCATTATTGAGCGCTTAATACAACATAGCAGTATCAGTTATGAATTATTAAAACAGCATCTTTATAGCTATACCGATATTGCAGCTGTCAGGCATTTGATGCGTGTTGCCTGTGGTCTAGATTCTATGGTATTGGGTGAGGCCGAGATTTTAGGACAAATGAAACAAGCTTATGCTTTGGCTTTTGCCGGTGGTACCGTTGATAAAACTTTAAATCGTTTGTTTCAGACTATTTTTACAGTGGCTAAAAGCGTGCGAACTAAAACGCGTATTGGTGCGAATCCGATTTCTATTGGCTTCGCAGCAGCTAAATGGATAGTACAACAGATGCATGTTAATGTGCTTCCGGTACAAAACATGCGGGTATTATTGGTAGGCGCTGGTGAAATTATTCGCTTAACCGCATTGCATTTGCAAAAATTAGGTATTCAACATTGGAAAATAGCCAATCGGAGCATTGAATCTGCACAAGTTTTGGCCAAGCGCTTAGGCGCAGAGCTTATTGCTTGGGAACTGTTATCTAAAACCCTATTGGAAACTGACATTATTATCACGGGTACGGGCAGTGCATTACCTGTTTTAAAAAAATCCTGCTTTGAAAATGCATTGGCTTATAGAAATATAAGCCTTGAAAATAAAAAGCATACAATCTTAATTTTAGATTTGGCAGTGCCACGAGATATTGAACCCAGTGTCAGGGCTTTAGAAGGTGTTGCTTTGTATACCGTTGATGATTTACAAGGTATTATCGAACAAAATTTACAGGCTCGAAAAGAAGAAGCTTTGTCCGCGGAAAATATAATAGAGACCGAAGCAAAAGCTTTTATGGAGAACTTAAAAGCGGTAGAAACAACTGAATTAATTCGCAACTTGAAAGATAAAGTGGAACACTCCCGAGATCAAGCCTTATCTGAGGCACTTCGAAAATTGCAAGCAGGCCAATCACCAGAAGAAGTGCTGCAACGTTTAGCCTGTACCTTAACCAATCAATGGTTGCATGGGCCCATTCAAAGATTAAGACAAGCCGGCAAAGAGGAAGATAAAAGTGGCTTGCAATTCGGTGCTGAATTATTTGGTTTGACAGAATTAGTTGAGAGTAGAACATCATGAAAGCCTCGATTTTTACAAAATTACAAGTATTAGTAGAAAGACATGAAGAATTAAGTGGCTTCTTAAGTGATCCGGCCACAATCCGGGATCAAACACGTTTTAGAGCTTACTCCAAAGAGTATGCAGATTTAGAAATAATGGTTAAAACTTTTAAAGCCTATCAAGAGGCTATAGCCGCTATACAGTATTCAGAACAGATTTTAAAAGATCCGGATCCTGAGATGCGATTATTAGCAGAAGAAGAATGGAAAGAAGCAAAATCAGCGGTAGAAAGATTAGAAAATGAATTAAGTATATTATTATTACCTAAGGATCCACATGACCTGCGTAATATATTTTTAGAGGTTCGAGCAGGAACTGGAGGCGATGAGGCTGCACTTTTTGCCGGCAGTTTATTTCGAATGTATACCCGATATGCAGAACGACAAGGGTGGCAAGTCGAAATTGTGACTGAGAATCCAGGGGAATATGGCGGTTACAAAGAAATTGTTATACGTATTATGGGCCAAGAGGTATTTGGAAAATTAAAATTTGAATCCGGTGCCCATCGAGTTCAGCGTGTTCCCCTCACAGAATCTTCGGGTCGTATCCATACATCAGCTTGTACAGTGGCTGTATTGCCAGAAGTCGATGAAATTGATTCAGTAGAGATAAATGCTGATGATTTACGTATTGATACCTATAGGGCTTCAGGCGCTGGTGGACAGCATGTAAACCGTACCGATTCTGCGGTTCGAATCACTCATATACCTACAGGTACTGTGGTTGAGTGTCAAGATGAGCGCTCGCAACACAAAAACAAAGCAAAAGCGATGGCTTTGCTGCAATCTAGGATATTAGCAGAACAGCAATCTAAGCAAAAAGCTGAAATATCTGAAAACCGTAGAAACTTAGTGGGTAGTGGCGATCGGTCCGAACGTATTAGGACTTATAATTTTCCTCAAGGTCGTATAACCGATCATCGCATTAATTTAACATTATATAGATTACCTGAAATTATGGAAGGTGATTTGGATGATGTTATTCAGCCTTTAATTCATGAGCATCAAGCTGATTTATTAGCAATGCTAAGTGAAGATGAAAAATAATCTTCCGCTCGAAAAATTTGAATTAGAATTATTGTGGTGTTTTGTCTTGGGTGTTTCACGAGAAAGCTTTAGGGCTTGGCCAGAACGTCAAATTACAGAAGAGCAAGTTATTCGATTTAATACTTTGGTTGAGCGTAGGGCAGCAGGCGAACCCATTGCTTATCTGTTGGGTGAAAAAGAATTTTGGTCTTTAACGCTAGATCTGAATACACATGTTCTTATCCCACGCCCCGAAACAGAATTATTAGTACAAACACTCTTAGACAAATTTCCAAATCAGCCTCTGCGTGTTTTAGATTTAGGAACCGGTAGTGGTGCAATCGCGCTTGCTTTGGCTTCTGAACGATCAGCTTGGCACTTGCTTGCGGTGGATCAATCGAGTGAGGCGCTATCAGTGGCTAAAGCCAATGCACAAAAATTGAATATTCAAAATATTAGCTTTAGATCCAGTAATTGGTATGAAAGTGTTTTAGAACAAAATTTCGATATTATTGTCAGCAATCCGCCTTATATACCAATAGGCGATCCGCATCTTTTAGAAGGGGATTGTCGTTTTGAACCCATGAGTGCTTTGGTTTCGGGTAAGGATGGTTTAGAAGATTTAAAAAAAATTATTATGAATGCCCCTGATTATCTATCAGCAAAGGGGTGGCTTTTAGTAGAGCATGGTTATGATCAAAGTGCTGCAGTATTGAATTTATTTCATAAAAGAGGTTTCGAAAATTGTTATGCCCTCAAAGATTTGGCCTACCATGATCGTATAGTTGCGGGCCAATGGATTTGACGTTATTTTAAAACAGTTGTTTGCTGAAAGCTCTAAAGACCTATGTTGATGCTATAGATGAATTTTGCAATTAAATTAAATAATTATTAAAAAAACTTAACAATATTTTTTTTTACTGGTATAGTACATGGCAAGGGATTGGTGTATGATCCATTTTATGTTCCAAAATTAACGTGAATCGAGAGGAAAGAATTGTGAGTAAAATTGCAAAAAGTTTATTAGTCGCCGGAGCCATGATCGGTGCTAGCACTGCCAACGCAATGGTGAACTTTGAAGAGATTTCACCTTACGCTGGTGCTGATTATGAATGGTCTCATATGAAAGGTGCTGGTTCTAGTCAAATAAGTTCGCTTGAACGTATCGAATCATTCAGTAGATATTATCCAAAATCCTATTCAGGGGCGAACATTTATCTAGGTGGTAGATGGTGTGATTGGGGTATTGAAGTCGGGTACGATGTTACTGGTCGTAAAAATAAAAGACAAAGGGTTGTTGACAGCGGCAGCGAAGAGAATGCTGCCTCGGCTTTTCGGTTTTTTGCTACCCCAGCTTTTGGCAGTTTGGAAACAGGTGATACTTTTTCTGTGCGTGTAAAACAGACAGGTTGGCATGTAGATTTCAATGGTTATCTGCCTTTGTGCGATTGTTGGGAATTGATAGGGACTGTTGGTTTGGGTTGGGTAAAACCTAAGCTAAGCATCACAGGAACCCATCTTGCAGCCAATGTGAATACACTGACAGAGTCTTTAAATGTTTCTACCAAATATAGAGGTATGTTTCGTTTAGGTGCGGGTGCTCAATATATGGTTACAGAATGTATTGGTTTTAGAGGTCTGATTCGTTGGAAGAATACCGATAAGTTGCGTGTGAATCTTCGCAATGCGGTGCCTGTGTCTACAAGACCCGCGGGAAGCAATACTGCAAGGTTTACACACCTGAGCTTTAGGCCATTTAAAGATACTTTCTCTGTGGCTATAGGTGCATTTGTTAAATTCTAATTGGAATTTAACAAGAGCCCGAACTGTTAACAGTTCGGGCCTATCTCTTTAAGTTTTGTGAACCTATCACAAACAGGTATTTGTTTATTTGGTTTTTATCTCAATCGAGCATACAAACTGTATACAAATTGAGAAATAAAGTAAGCATTTCTTTAGTATTGACTTGATAAGAGTTAGAAAGGGTACTAAAGTTTTAATTAGGACTGTCCGAAAACACAAGTGTTAGTAAAGTGCATGCTCGTAGTCCTAGGGAATGCGTGAGTTTTACGATTAACGTTAATTAAGAGGAAATTAAAAATGAAATATATAGCAAAAAGTTTAGTAGTAGCAAGCGCCTTGATTGGTGCAAGCACTGCAAGTGCTATGGGTTGTTTTGACTTTGGTTGTACATCGCCTTATTTTGGTGCTGAATATGAATGGACACGTTCAAATACGCATCACAGACATAATGACTTTTTCGAAAATAGAAACCATAGTCTTGCGAAATCTTATAATGGCGGTAATATTTTCTTAGGTGCTAGATGGTGTGATTTTGCTCTTGAAGCAGGATATGACTTTACTGGCAGAAAAACGCATTCAGCTAGGGGTTTAAATAA
Source organism: uncultured Francisellaceae bacterium (assembly GCA_945956915.1). GTDB lineage: Bacteria > Pseudomonadota > Gammaproteobacteria > UBA6186 > Azoamicaceae > CAMFJH01. The sequence continues at coordinate 25,662 of CAMFJH010000007.1, forward strand.
TACGACTACAGTTACAACAGCTGCAGGAACATTTACTGGAACACCTTTCGTAAGAGTGAAAAATAGATTCGATGGTTGGCATTTAGATTTAAATGGTTATATGCCTGTGTGTGATTGCCTTGAATTAATTGGTTCACTTGGTTATGGCTGGACGAGAGCAAAATTCAACGTGAATTATGCTTTAGTAGATACTGCTGGAACAGTTCTTGTAAGGGCAAACGATGTATCACATCACAGCAATTATAAGGGTGTTTTCCGTCTAGGTGTGGGTGCTCAATATATGGTGACTGAATGTGTAGGTCTTCGTACCATGGTACGTTGGAAGAACATCAATCACAACAATAGAGCTCGTTCAAACTCCTTTGCTTTTAACGGAACAACAAGAGCTAGAGATGCTGTTTCTGTATCAGCAGGTGCGTTTGTTAAATTCTAATAGAATTTGATAATCTTCTCCTAGTCATTGAACCCGATCTGCCTGCAGATCGGGTTTTTTTATGAAATATTTGACAAATAGGCAATGATCTCTTATAGGTTTTTAATGGAATATGGCTAATAAGAGGGAATGGACTGTGAAAGTTATTAAACTTACCCTAAGTTTACTCATTGGGGCTGCATTTGCAAATTTGGCACAAGCAGAGGTCTTAGATAATGTTGATTTTTATTTAGGCACTGAGTATGAATGGACAAATTTAAGGGTAAAACAAAATGGTCGTCACATCTTAGGAAAATCTTATCCAGGTGCTAATTTTTTTCTGGGAGTAAGGTGGCTTAACCTTGCTTTAGAAGGTGGATACAACCTTAGTATGGAAAGACGCAAAAGCCATAAGTTTGATAGTATCAGTTTTGGACGTTTAAGCGAGCTCGTAGGCAATACGAATGCCATAAGCTTTTTAGCTCAAGGTGGATCTTTATTTCAATCTCTGAAATTGTCGACGCATAGCCAACTGGATGGTTGGCATTTAGATTTAAATGGCTATATTCCCTTATGTGATTGTTGGGAAATGTTAGGCTCTTGTGGTTATGGCTGGATGAAATTACACATGGGCCAAAAAATTACTTTGAGTGGCAATGGTCCAGTGACTTTGCCGGCCGGCACAGGTTCTATTCAACTACCCGGATTTTTGACACGATCAAACGGTGATATATATGCAAAATTTTCAACAAAAAGTAACTACCATGGTGTATTTCGTGTAGGAGGAGGGTTTCAATATGTACTCTCAGATTGTATTGGTTTTAGAGGTTTAGTACGCTGGAAAAATTTAAAGCGCTTAAAAGCTGTGGTTTCTCAAGGAGGAGATGTTAATCTAACAAGTTACACTACAAAATTAAAAGATGCATTGTGTGTTAATATAGGGGCTTATTTATTTTTCTATTGATTGAAGTTGACGTGCATGCCTATATCCCTTAGATTGTAATAAAGGGAAAAGAGATGACAAAAGGGAATCTAAGAATGGAATCAAATGAATGAAGAAATATCTTAAAAATTTAGTGATTCTAATGGCAAGTGTTGCATCAACCGCAACGCATGCCAGTGTTACCACAGTCTATACCGAGAGTGTTGTTCCTTTTGTAGGTGCAGACTTTGAATATTCCATCATTAAACCCAATGATGATTGGCGTAATTTATCTTCTAGAGAATTTCCAGGCGGTAATGGTTTTGTAGGGGTGCGCTTATCAGAATACATTGGTTTTGAACTGGGATATGAATTTACTGGAAAAAAAGAAAAGACACATCAATTTATAGCAGGCGAAACTTTTTTTAATTTTACCAGCCCACTATTGGTAGGTACGACCGTGCATTCTAAAATGAGTTTTAATGGATGGCATTTGGATTTATTGGGTTTTGTGCCTTTAGATCACTGTATTGATTTACTCTTAAGTGTTGGTTACAGTGCAACCAGAGCCAAATTGCAATTTGATGTAGGCGCTTTGGGTAATCCTATCGTGATAAATGCTTTTCCTTCATTGAGTTCAAGAGGCAGAACCTTCTTAAGATTAGGGGCAGGTATACAATGGATGATTACCGATATGACAGGTGTACGTGCTTTACTCCGATGGAAAAATACAAATCGCCTTAACTTAAGAAGCACACCAGCTATTGATTTTTTAGTGGCAAATTATGGTGTATCAAGGACTATGTATAAAGATGCATTAACAGCTGCTGTAGGCGTATTTTTTAGGTTTTACTAAAGGGACTAGTACTCGTAAGGATAACAAAGCATATGAAAAAGTGTTGGCTAAAGTTCTGCCTCCTAAGCTGCTTATCTATAGCTAAGCCAGTTTATGCTGAACTACTGGAAAATGATTTATTTCCTTATACGGGTATCGATTTAGAATGGGCTTTTATGAGAGGGCATCATGAGTGGGGTAAATTAGTGCCTAAGTCTTATGCCGGTTCTAATGTTTATGCAGGTGTGCGTTTATTTGATGTGGCTATTGAATTTGGTTATGATTTTACTTTTAAACAACATCATCGTTCTGAATTTCTTAAAACAAGGGTTAGAACGGACAGTTGGCATGCAGATTTAAATGGCTTTTTACCTATTTGTTTGGGCATAGAAGCCTTAGGTTCTATAGGATTAGGGCGGGCTAAAACCACTATCAGCGCACACGTACCTACGGCATCGCAAAATACACATCAGATTTCGCCTTTCAATGGTCAGAGGAAAGGCATTTTAAGAGCAGGTATTGGTATACAATACATGTTTGAAAATTGTATTGGCATGAGAGCACTCATACGCTGGAAAAATACAGAGAAATATCGATTGCGCCAAGCTCAAGGTTTTAGCAAAAGACCCTGTAAAGATACGGCAGCTTTGAGCTTAGGTATTTTTACGTATTTTTAATTTTTCAACAGAGCAAACAAGGACATAAACATGGAAAAAAAGGCAAACAAACAAATGGCACAGTTTTTAAAAACCTTAGTCATTAGCAGTGTTATGCTGGCTAGCAACTTAGCAATAGCAGAGGCCCCTTGTGAGCCTTTTCGTTGTAAAACCAATCCATGTGACGTAGAACCCGAATGTCCGATGCGTTATACTTTTCACGAGCCCTGCTGTGAATGTTTATGGACAGATTGGACAGCTTTTGCAGGTGTTGATTATGAATGGAATTTTATTAGTAAAACAGGTCCTTGGAAGCATCTATTGCCAAGTTCACAATCGGGTGTAAATATGTTTGTAGGCGGTCGTGTACTTCAGTATTTTGGTGCAGAATTGGGTTATGATGCCTTGATTAAACGTTCAGAAACACGTACCTACCAGGCAGGAAGTAGAATTTTTGATACCATTATCACTCCAGCAACAGCAGGAGCGATACGCCACAGAGCCGGTGTTTTTGGCTGGCATATTGATCTAAAAGGTTATTTTCCTTTAAATGAGTATTGTGTTTTGCCTAGTTGTTTAGGGGGATGTTTAGATTTGGTGGGCACTATCGGTTATGGGCAGGCAAAACCAAAAGTTCATTTTTTGAGTGATGCGCCTTTATTTATCAACCGACCGCAAGTGACTTTACATGGCAGAAGACAATCGGTATGGCGTTTGGGTGCAGGTGCTGAATTAATGTTTAATAATCTAGTCGGTATAAGAGGCATGCTGCGTTGGAAAAATTTTTCGAATTTCCGTGTAAAAAATCACCCAGATGTTCGTAGATTTATTTCCTTACCGCTTGGGAATAACCATAAACCCTTTAAGCATACAATTTCATTTTCTTTAGGTTTATTTGTCACAAATTAAAAATTTACATCATTAAGCCAGCTATTGATATAATCATCTTAGCTGGTTTTTAATGTCTTTTTGTTTTTAAGTGTTTTGTACGTCTATTATTACTACTGCGTTGGCGAGCGAGCTTTTTGGACGCATTAAATATTACAGTGTAAAAGATTTATTTCTTAACCTATTATCTTAAATTTTAGCTACACTGTCAAAGTAATTAGGGCACAGCCTTAGTTACTTAATTGAATTTTACCTGAAAATTATTTTAAATGGGCAGAAATGTTTTCAGAATTTGTTTCTAGAAAATGAATCATCTCTTGGGTGATGCCTGCACGCTCGAAAGCTTTTCTAAAAATATCGATATACCAGCGCGAAACAGTCGCTTCATGGTGACCCGTTTGATGTGATTCATGAACCCCTCTTTGGCTAATCATGGAATTATCAGCTAATGTATAAATATTAAAGTCTGGTAAACAAATGGTTCTTCTTGAAGATCCCGTTTCTTTGTCTACAGAGCCGCCACATTTTCTAATTAACCTCTTAAGTTCTGCCCATTTAATTTGATAGTGGGGTAATAGTATTTATTTTATCGAAAAGACTTTTAGTTGAGTTTTCATGCGTAGGATTACTTAAGACAATGGGTTCTATTGGTGGAGTTATGCATTCTTCTTCTAGCCTATTTAGATCTTTTCGAAGTTCGAATAAATTATACATGGTATTTTCCTATAAATTTATAATTAATTTATTTAACATAATTACTAATGTTTTGAACGATTTTATCATATTAAAGTTTAAATAAGAACTGAATTTATAATCAGTCTTTAATTTCTTGTGTATATGCTAGTTTTGAATAGACTCTTCAGAATTATTATCAAAGATGGGCTTTTCTTTCGCAGATTTTGCCCGGGCTAGAAGTTCTACATCGATATAATGATCTGTTGTGGCTCCTGAGCCATGCCCGGCGTCATCTCTTACATGTTCTCTAGGACGCCGTTTTACATCGTCTGAAATGCCAGTGTGTCTTAACCAGTGTACAGTCGCTGAACGCAGCATATCTGCTTCTTCAAATAAATTAGATTTTTTAAGTGTTTCTACTGATAAATCAAAACAAGCTTGAACAATATTACGAATAGCACGCGTGCTGCCCATGGGTTCTTTTCCATTGAATTTAGGTAGAAGAGGGGAGTGATCATCTGCGGTGGGCAGAATGGTTAAGCCTAAATGTACTCGCCAACGCTTTAATGCGCTGAGCATAGCATCGCTTAAGGCTATTTGACGTTCTTTATTACCCTTACCAACCGTTCTAAACCACCAATTATTATGTGAATCTCTAAAAAAATCGCACATTTTCGGTGACCAACGTTTACTCGCACTCAGCTCTGAAATACGTAAATACAAGCTGTATAATATATTCATAATAAATAAAGTGCGCTCGTGCCGTTTAGGGTTATCAATAGCCATGGTTTCAGCGGTTTTGATTACTGCCTGCCACTGCGTATCCGACAACCGACGAATATGACGGGAGGCTTGGATTTTTCTGATAAATTTAGATTTTTGACGGATTTGCAACAAAGGGTTCAGCTCTGTGACTTCTTCTTGTATGGAAAAATTATAAAAACTACTGAGGACTGCAAATAGGATTTTTATGCCTTGCTGAGAAAGCGAAAAATCAATTTTTTCTGCTTGCTGACCATCTTGGTGCGCTTTTTTAGATATTTTAGCAATAAAAGGACGCCAGGTAGGATTTGGAATGCGATTAAGATTTTTATCTTGAAAACGAGACACAATTTTGGTACCAATCCAGGATTTATAAGGCGCTTGGCAGAATTCTATAAAATCTTCAATATCAGCACGTTTTAAGTGCAAAATAGATTTTTTTTGAATAAGCCAGCTCCATTGTAATAAACGTTCTAATTCACGTCTATATCCATTAAAAGTATCTTGGCTGCCACGATAACTGTAAATAAAGTTTAGAACCGCTTGAAAATCTGTTATTGCGAAATTTAATTTTTGAATGCCTAAATGTGTGATCCAATCAGAAATAATTTGATGTGTATTGCCTTGCTGGCATTGTTTATACAAATTATAAACATGATCCATAGAATCAAACAATGGTACAGGATATGGAAATTCCGTAGGTTTTTCAGATTTTAGGGACTTTTGAGTGCTCATTATGTGTTTGTCCTATATTCCTGTAATCACAATTACAGGAATATTTAAAGATCAATTTATTCATTCGAAAAGCTCTTCCAAGGATTTTGCTTTTAAAACTCTAAGGATTAATTGGTCTAATTCTTCAGGATTAATGGCCATTATTTTTTCTAAATAGTGCAAAGGTAATGGTCCAAATTGAGATTCTAATTGTAAAATCAAAAATTCAACTTTGCCTTCAACTTTGCCTTCAACTTTGCCTTCGATCCTTCCTTCGGCTTTACCCTCGGCTCGCTCTGTCGCGAACTCTATTACATATTTCTCTTTTTCAATAGTATCAGTTTTGTATTCAAGTATTTCTTTAGGATTCCATTTGGGGAAATATAAGCGATGTAATGCTTGTTCAATGACAACAGGCATAATAATGCCGTGCTCTTTAAGCTTGAATATAGCTTTTTGAGTATATTGAGGCGCATATTTTAAAACACTTAGCCACCAATCTGTTAAGGTGAAATTCTTTCTGGGTGGGAATGTATTTTTTTTAGCACGAGGCAATTCAATTTGAATCATTTGCATGTGTTTAATTTCTTGACCACTCAGTTTATCTGTCATAATGTAATGCTTTATAAACTGATTATTGTGCATGGGATTATCTTTTATACGTGTAATTAATGAATCTGGAATTTTGTTTTCTATGCCTCGTGCTCTATTACTATCATATCTTAGAACTTGTATGGCTATAGTTGGATTCAAATTTCTATACCACATAGGGTCGTTAAAAGATTCTTCAGATATCTGTTGTGAATAAGTTGCGGCTGTGTAATACAAAGCGCGTTCATCAAAATGGATGTGTCTATGAGCTTGCATTTCAATGACGTAATGAGCACCCGATTGAGAAATCACATGCATGTCCATAAAAGTTTGCTTAATACGATCTTGAGGTAATCGAGGGATGGCCACTGAATCTGTTCTGATTTTTGTAACAGGATCATGAGCAAAATCAGGTACAAATGTATTTAGAAAAGATTTTATGATTTCTTTATTTTCTTCAATTTCAGGTGACAATAAATGCTTAAAAGCTGTATCTGTTGTTGGATCAGCATACTCACCGCCTTGCCCAAATGATTTGAGACTGCGAATAAGTTCTTGAGTTTCTTCACTGAAATCAGTTTTATCATTAACCGGCGTATCAATCATTTTTCGGCCTATAGTTTTGGTAGGTTGCAAAATTATATTAAGCTAAGTATACCATCTTTAAAAGTAAAAAGGAAGAAGTTGGTAAGCTTTCAAAATTTTAAAAAGGCTTATTTTAGTTATCATCGATATGAAATCGATGGAAAAAATGATGAACTACGGGTGCAAAAACGATAGCTATCACAACTAGAAAAACAACTCCACTGAATATCGCATAGAAACCTGCAAATAGTTTCCCAGCAGAGGTTGCCAGTGTCGCTACAGGTCCCATACCTGATAATATCATCGAGGCATTTACAAAAGCATCAACCCATTCCATATTTTCAAAGTGGCGATATCCGAGCATCCCAATGAATAGAGAAATGATAATAATTAAAAATCCAAAAAATATATTTCTTGATAATCTTCTAAGAAAAAGATGCCTGCTCAAAGCTTTTTTTTGCATATTCCTATATTCCTTTATGCGAGATTGTCGAGTTCTTCAGCAGAAAGTGATCGTGCTTCTTTATCTAACATAATAGGAATATTGTTTCGGATCGGATAAGCTAATCGATCAAATTTGCAAATTAATGCTTCAGGTGTTTTTTCATAAATTAAGCCCCCCTTACATATAGGGCACACTAAAATATCCAATAAGGTTTTATCCATGACGCTCCCCTTTTTCCATTGTTAGCTGGTTTTCTTTAAATTTTACAGTTCTATTAAGCATTTTTTCTTGCAATAAGACCAGGAATCTTGCATCAAATAATGGATTCACCGAGGCTTTTACACGTAGAATCCGGTGTTTATTTGTCATAAAGCTCCGACATTTAACTGCATCTTTCTCAGTCATTATAACAGGAAAATTATCGTTAAAACGAATATCTTTAGGTTTAAAATCATAATGATCAGGAAAAACATGTGGTATAACTTGAATCTCATAAGCACTTAAGCTTTCAAAAAAACGCTTAGGATTTCCAAGCCCTGCTATAGCATGTATGGTTTGACCTTTAAGGCTTTTTAAATAGTCTTCAGAAGTATCATTTTCAGGCACTAAAGACATATCATATTGGTTTTCTTGAAAAGCAATACCATTGCTAATAATTAAATCGACAAAGTTTAAGCGTGTAATAGGCTCTCTTAGAGGCCCAAGAGGTAAACAATAGCCATTACCAAATTGCCTTTGTCCATCGATAACTGCAATTTCTAGATCTCTTCCTAAAGCATAATGTTGTAAGCCGTCATCGGAAAGAATGATATCGATTGGATTATGATCTTGTTCTCTAGTGTTCAATAATGTTTGAACAGCTTGTGGTCGGTTTTCAGACACCACAATAGGGCATCCTAAACGTTGAGCCAACAAAAGTGGCTCATCCCCTACTTTTGAGGCTAAGCTTGTTGGAAACACCCAACGTGCTCCTCTGATTTTTTTATTCGGGATATAACCTTTGCTTACAATACCAGGATTATACCCTTGAGATTTTAAAAGATGATAAAGATGAATAATCAGAGGCGTTTTTCCGGTGCCGCCAATGCTTATATTGCCTACTATAACAACGGGGATAGGGAAATAGTGCGTTTTAAAACCAAAAAGACTATGCTTGTATAAGGATTTTCTAAAATAAATAATGAATCGAAATAACCAGGTGATAGGTATCAATGGAAATAAATAAAAAGGCAACTTTTTTTGATACCAGATAGAGCTAATCACGCAGTTTCAGCAAATAATTCAGTTCGTTGTAAAGCAGCATAGCGACCACTTTGTTGCATTAATTCTTCATGCGTACCACTTTCAACAATACATCCTCCTTCCAATACCAGTACTTTATCCGCACGTTCAATAGTAGACAACCGATGTGCAATCACAAGTGTGGTTCTATTTTTCATTAGAGTATCTAAGGCCAGCTGTATGTGATGCTCAGATTCTGTATCTAAAGCTGATGTGGCTTCATCTAAAATTAAAATGGGTGCATTTTTTAAGATAGCACGTGCAATGGCCAATCTTTGCCTTTGACCACCTGATAAACGAATACCATTCTCCCCTATTTCGGTATCATATCCCTGGGGTAATTTTTCGATAAATTCATGAGCATGTGCTAATTGTGCTGCTCGCAGAATATCCGCATTCGTTGCGCCTCTTGATGCTCCATAAGCAATGTTATTAGCTACGGAGTCATTAAATAGCGTGACTTGTTGGGTTACCAGAGAAAACTGTCGTCTTAAATCTTCCAAGCGAATATCAGAAATATTGTAACCATCTAAAGTAATAAGACCTGATTGAGGATCATAAAAACGGGGCAGTAAAGAAGCTAATGTAGATTTTCCACTGCCAGAACGTCCCACCAATGCAACGGTTTGTCCCGGTTTAATGTGCAGATCAATATGATTTAAAATTAAAGGCCTTTCTGTGGTTTGTATATCTAAACCAGCATATGAGGGCGCATAACTGAAACAAACATTCTTAAAGTTAATTTCGCCTTTAATATGCTTATCATGAATGGCTATAGTACCCGTATTTAATTCGGGTTTTTCATCTAATAATTCAAATAAACTTCGGGCACCTGAAATACCCCTTTGCAAAGTCCCATTGACTCTAGCGACTAATTTAATAGGTCGTAATAAACCAAAAATAGCAACAGCCATAGCCACAAAAGCCCCTGCACTCATCGCGGTACCTAATACATGGCCAGGCTTCATGGTCGCTAAAAATAAAAATGCTGACAAAGCACAAACACCAATCATTTGTGTGCCTGAAACGCTGGAAGCTTCTGTGGCTGTCATTTTTAATTCTTCTGACCAATTAACAGCACTGGCTTCTTCGAATCTCTTCTTTTCATATTCTTTGCCACCAAAAATACGAATAATTTTTATACCCCCAATCACTTCCGAAGCAATATGGGTAATGCGCCCCATGGTTGTTTGAATTTTACCACTGTGTCTACGCATGCGTTTGCTAATTTTATTGATATATAACCCCAAAATAGGAACTGCAATGAGTAACATTAACGTAATACGCGCATTTTGATTAAACATTACAATAATCATAGACAAAGCGGTCAAAATACCCCTAATCGTATCTGTAATTGCTTCGCTGATAGCTTCAGCAACCTGATTGGTATCATAATTAATTTTTGAAACCAATTCCCCGGTTGTTTTATGATCAAAAAAAGCGATGGGTAAACAAATTAAATGGGAAACCATCTTGCATCGAAAATCTCTCACCACACTGCGCCCTACCCAAGCCATAAAATAGCTTGATAAAAAATAGGCCCCGCCGCGTACTAAGAATAGTCCGATCACCATAAAAGGGATCCAATAAATAAAAACTTCATCACGCTCTATAAAACCTTTTTCAAGCAAAGGTTTGAAATATTGTGCTAATATTCCATCTGAGGCCGCCATCACACTGCTTCCAATACAGCCTAAAACAAATGCCCACCAATAAGGCAAGGCGGCAATCAGAAGACGTTGGTAAACCTTAAAGGATGATAATGTGCGTATATTCAAAGTCAATTAACTCACTAAATAATAAAAAAATACTTTCTAATTTCTTAAGATAGCATTTTTCTAAGAAAAATATAAGCCATCAATGCTAAAAAGCTATAAAATTACAGTGTCGCTTGCTCAAAGAATTGGCCATGTAGTCCTGCAGGAATAGGATGAGGCGTGTAACAGCGTGCTATTTCCTTAAATGTTGTGGCATCTAAGACTAATAAAAAAGCATTTTGTTTTTTGTAATCCAATACGATGGTTACAATCAATCCTTTATCTTCTTCTGTTTCAATGGGATTTGCAATAAACACAGGTTCCCCAGGCATTAAACCTGGCTCAGACCATTGTACAATTTGATTAGTTTTCGTATCTATTTTATAAAGTGGTCTTAGATCATCTTTTGTAAATGCCGTACGCGGATCAACAAGATAAATATATCGATTTTCTTGGGTATTAAAATTTGGATTGATACGCGGAAATTCAATGTGGTTTTCGAGCAATTGTTTAGAATGAACTGTTTTTTCAGGCACTGAAAGCGTGTATCGCATAAGCTTTGTTTGTTTGAGATTGGCTTCTAAATGCTGTTCTTGTATATCCACATCAGGGATGCCATGCTCGGCGATATTGGAAATTATGTTAGCATCAGGATAGCTTATAATATCTAGAACGATATCATTGTCTTTTTCAAAAACATTGATATGATGAAAAGCAAAAAAAGGTTCTGAATGATTGATATTTGTAAATTTACCTGTTGCTCTGTCAATTACAATAAAATTTGTTCCTTGTTTGGGATTCCAAGTAAAAGACTGGATAAATCCCTTTTTACTCAACATTAAATCCAATGGCTTAACTGTGAATGGGAATTCTACTAAAATAATATAGTTTTTAGTTAAGGCAAAGCTATGCATATATGCTGGGTTTTGAACAGGAATTTTTGCAATCACCTCTCTTGCTGGATGATCTGAATTTAACTTATAAATTACATAATAGCTCTCTCTTCCAAATTCAATCAAATAATTGATTTGTTCTTTGGCTTGATTATCAATTTGTGGGTGAGCAGACTCAAAAATATCTTTTTTGGGTAAATCATCTTGGTATTCTAAAGCACCTATGGTATTCATGGTATGAATATCAAAATGCACTGGTAAAGGTGTTTCCATAAGTGCCACATAATTTTTTGCAAATTTTGCAATTTAACGTTTGCATTTTGTATATAGGGCTGCGTTTTTGGCTTTACAAAAGCCATAATTTTTTCCCAGATAGACTTGCGATCGGGTGTTGCAAAACCACCAAAGTATAGGTTTCCTTTTTCAAAGACTTCACGATAGGGATTGGATCTTAAAAATTTATTAGTATACACGACTTCGGCATTTTTAAATGAAAAAGCATGTAACATAGCTAAACCATCAAACCAATGTGTATTGCTTTACCGTTGATTTCAATTGAAACAGGACCATTACGAACAAAAGTACCTTCTAACCATTTGGGGATTTTGCCTTGGATGATTAAAGGGACTTGCTCTGTTTCTGGGTATGAGTGACTAAACTCAGGTTTAGGCATAGGGTTTTCTCGCACAATTAGATAATAACTAAAAATTATCACACTAATGATAACGATTCCAAAATAAAATAAATATAGTTTAAGATTTTTGTTCATGCCCTTATCGCCCTTCAGGTTGTTATTTGACTAAATTATTTTGGGTGCTCAAATATTAATAGTCACTACCATAACACTATTTTCAAGAAAACATAAGCCATTTGTGCGATACTGAAAGAATGAAAGCTCGGCACAAAACCCTTGATAAGCATTTGAAATCTAATGTCCTTTGGATAGAAGAACTCCATGGTGTACAAAAAGTAGTCTTAGGTATTTCAGAAGCGTGTAGACACAAATATTCACCAGGGCATATTCGTTTTAAACAGGATGTAGAAGGCGGTATAAAAGTAACGGGGTATTCAGGCAAAGGTGTGATTGACATTTTTATCAGAATTGATCCCATTGAAGAACGTGATCACATTAAATATAAAATTGCCGAACGATTTAATGAAAAAATATTTTAAGCCATTTCTACAGACAAAGAATCAAGAATTCTTGTACTGATATCCTCTAAAAATTCTATTGCGTTCTCGTATTTTAAAGCATCTGTTTGAGCATAAACCATGGTTTCAATAAACTCATTGTAACGTTGTTTCCATAAGGGTTTATTTTTCAATATCGAGATCGACTGCCTGATTTCAGCACTTGGGTTTTCTGAATACTCAATATATTGATTTTTAAATTGGTTCATATCATAATTTACAATTTCTGGAGCTAACAAAAAGAAATCTGTATTAATTTTACCTAAAGCTTGAATTGCGTTTAAATCATAAACATGTCGTATTAAAGTCTTATCATCAGAATGATATCCACGTTCAATTGCCATTACGCGCCTAGTAAGACCAACCCATTTCTCAATAGCAGTTTCACAAATTGATATACACTGTGTTTCCCTTTGGGGAAAAATGTTGGTATTTTCTAAAGTTTCTTCAATTAATGTTCTAACATGCAAATTTTCGCTTCTAAGCCGAATATTAGATACAGTAAACTCTAATAAAACATGTGGCCGCAATTGAGAATTTAAAGAAAAACCAGAAGGATAATTTATTTCAATCTGTGAATACTTTCCTTCATTACGCACTACAGGCTCACCGACATCTAATCCCAATACCATTAGCTGTGATTTAAGATGTGTTCTAAACTCTTTAAGTTCCTTTAAAAGTTTTGATTTACTATAACTTTTAGTAATATTTTTTAGGTGAATTTTAAAATCGACATCTTCTGACATCCGTTTTATTATTTTATGGCCTTTGGCTAAACATGTTCCTCCAGCAAATACTAACAAAAAGGAATCATTTTCAATCTCTGACAAAGCATGAATAACTTGGGTTACAAAATAATCCTTTTCAATCAAAGCATCTTCTAAGTCTAAGATTGCAGCAGTTGACACGATGAGCTTTAACAAATTGTTATCTAGCATTTATTCCTTTTTCCACAATCAGTTTTCTATTCCCATAGCCTAGCTGGCCACGATAACGACTTTTTAGTTGTACAATAGTACGTACAGGAATTTGAGTACTTAGTCCGGTATTGTATTCTTGCTCAGCACTGCCGGGCTCCCATTTAATGCCTAATTTTGTTAGTGCTTCTTTACACACTTGGCCAAAGCTTGTTTTAATCACAGGTTTATTTGTATATTCAGATAGAAAAGCTTTAGCATAAACTCCGTAGCCAATTTTAATTAATTCACCCATTTCAGTGAGATCTTTAAAACAACGACTTATTTGTCTAGGACTACCCATATCTTGAATGTCATCACGCAAAAGTATATTCCCAGAAAGCTGTTGCGCACGCTCTAATACTTTGAATTTTAAACTGTTTTTATAATATTTAGTACTCATAAACACTCCTACTGTTCGCCAAATATGGACAATTTGTAGTGTAACATAAAAATAAAAAATCGCCAAATATGGACAATTTTATATAAGAGTTAGTTTTTTGACTTTTTATATTCAATATATTTATCCTTAAGTTCGAGAAAATCTTTTCAATAACGCAATATAGATATGAAATGTATTGATGGCATCATCAATAGCACGATGTTTCTTACCTTGGAAATTTAAGTTTAAGCGTGTTAATGCTTTAGCTAACCCGGCTTTGACGTTTTCACCTTTTGCCATCTGATAAGCTTGAAAGACCGCTTTCACATCCAATTCCCGTCTCCCAAAGGACCACTGAACATCTGATGGAAGTTCTTTACGCAAAGCATGACCATCCCCTCCGCCCCATACAATAGGCATGGTACAACAATCATGCTTCTTTGCCATCGCTTCCATACCAAGATAAGCTTCTTCTATTGTTCCTGCAGCATCCACTTGCTCTTGAGTAATACTGGTGAGTGTGATAATAAATTCTATCAGTGCTTCTTGTGGATTTACAAAAGCAGAATATTGATCCACGATCTCGCCTGTATTGATATCTCCTACACAAGCACCCACTTCAATGATTTTTTCACCTCGAGGATCTTGATTCAACTCTAAATCAAAAGATAAAATTTTCATATTTTTCCCCATTTAAAAAAAATCAATATTACAGTATACCTTAAAATTCAATCAAATGCATCACCTGTATATCTAAAGTTCTTTTTCCAGAGAAATGGTTTTCTTTTAAAACACAGGCAACTTTTACAGTTGCGCCAGGTATTACAGGTAAAGGTTCATTTACATTTTGACGCATTCCAAACCATATTCCCGATACTCGTTTGCCTTGTATGTCTAATAAAATTTTAGCATGCGTACCATCGCCTACCACACGTAGTTCGGTGATTACACCTTCAATTTCAAATACAGGAGGTTCAAATTCTCGACCAAAAGGTTCCAGTATAGCAAGTTTATCATGCATTTCCAAAGTTAAATCTTTAATGCCTAAACTGCCATCAGTCCAAATCACAGGCCCAATGGATTCCGGTGATAATTGCGAACGTGTCGCATTTTCAAAGGCTTGGCTGAATTTTTCATAATCTTGAAGTTTTAATGTTAAACCCCCTGCTCCCGCATGCCCTCCAAAAGCAATCAATAAATCTGGGTGTTGGTCAGAGACAGCTTGCAATGCATCGCGCACGTGAAAACCTTCAATTCCACGTGCAGAACCGCTAATCAAAGACTCTGTGCCACTGTGTGTCTTGGGTGCTAAAAATACAGTGGGACGACCAAAGAGATCTTTAAGCCGACTGGCCGCAATACCATGAACACCTGAATGTCCTTCTGGTAAGTACAAACATAATGAATAACGTTGCATAGACATTTGTTCAACAGCTTTTTGTATGCCTTGTTGTACAATGTTTTTTTGAATCTGCTTACGGGATTCATTTTGATTATACAAGGCGCTCATCCATTCTTCTGCTTCTTTATCTGTTTCAGCAAGCAAAAAACTAACGGATCCAAATGCTGTGGCTAAACGACCATCGCTGTTTAATAAAGGACCAATTTTAAAACCTATATCTTCTGATTTTAAAATGAACCCTGGTTTTAATTGATTTTTGACTGCACGCCAACAAGGACGTACGCCTTTATTAATTAATTGTAAGCCATAAAAAACGACGGCTCTATTGTTGATACTTCTGGCCATACTCACACAATCAGCTACAGTTCCAACGGCCACAAAATCTAAAGAATCACTGAGTGTTGGAGTATTGGTGGGTAAATAGTGTTCATCCATTAAAATTTTTCGGGTGGCTGTCATTAATAACCAAGCTACCATGCATCCTGCAATATAGGGATCTTTATATTCACAATCATGGCGAGTGGGGTTTAAACAGGCATAAGCACTTTTAGGAATACCTTCTGCAGGAATTTCATGATGATCGGTTACGATCACATCTATGTTTTCTGCTTTTAAACGGGCTATTCGGGGTTCATCTGCTGAGCCGTTATCCGCAGTAATTAATAAGCTAGGTTTTGGATTGTCTGCTAAAATTCTGGAAGCGACAGAATCCGATAATCCATACCCTTCTATCAATCGATGACCGATGTAGGAACGAATTTTTTCAGCAGGATGTCCAAAACGTGTGATTAAATTGTGATACAACACTGCATGAGAAGTTTGTCCATCACAATCGTGATCCGTTTCAATACCAATGCATTCCCCCTGGATGATAGCCGCTGCAACACGCTTTGCAGCTAATTGAATGTCTTTCAATCCATCGGGTGCTACAAGATGTTTAAGTTTTGGGGATAGGGCATCCAATACCGTTATGGCTTCTTGCAAAGGACGTCCTGCAATGATACCTGCGATTACAGGATCTATGCCTGCAGCTAAAGCTTGTTGTTCTACAATAGGATTCCGTTTGCGCTTTTTCAACGCCGGATTAGGAAGCGTATAGGCTTGCTCTAATTCTAAGATCGTCATCTAACACTCCAAAATATTTCCTTAACTTGCCATTGTATCTGTGTATACTAGAGAGATGCAATTATCACGTGAAAATTCACAAGCTTTGTACCAAATTCAATCTTATGAGGATGGTATTATTACTATTAATGAGCAAAAGTATCACTGTTCTCTACTCTTAATGCCTGATAAATTAATAGCCCCTTGGGGGCCTGAAAAGCTGAATGAGCTTAAAGCTGAAAATTTTGAATCTTTAGTGGCTTATCAACCTGAACTGGTATTATTGGGCACAGGTAAAATATTAGCTTTTCCGCCTACTGCGTTGTTTCAATCTTTAAGGGATATACAAATCGGTGTTGAAGTGATGGATAGTCACGCAGCTTGCAGAACTTATACCCTTTTGGCTTCTGAAGGCAGAGAAGTAGCCGCTGTGTTGCTTAAATGACATTGTTCACATTTACCAAAAATATATAAGTGATGATCAGTCATTTTAAAATTCATTTTTTTAGCAATGGCCAGTTGCCTTTCTTCAATGGTTGGATCGACAAATTCCTGCACTTTCCCACAGTGAATGCACACCAAATGATCATGATGCTGCCCATCATCTAATTCAAAAAATGAAAGCCCCCCCTCAAAATGATGACGGATGACTAAGCCTGCAGTTTCAAATTGGGTTAAAACCCTATATACAGTGGCTAATCCTACATCATCCCCCATATCTAAAAGCGCTTTATAAATTGCCTCGGCACTCAAATGCCTGGATTCTGCAGTTTCTAAAATATGCAAAATTTTTAGCCTAGGTCCTGTAATTTTTAAGCCTACTTTTTTCAAATCTTTGTTATTGGACTGGGTCAATACTGGTCTCCTGCGCTTTTCACTTCCGGTATCTCCCTAAATCCGCTATTATACATAATAAATAGGCTTTATATTGTAATTTAAGGAGTTAACTTATATGCGTTTTTCTGATCGTGCTTTGCATTTCATACGGGTTTTCTTTTTAGCACTCTGCTGTGCTTTTTTAGCAGGATGCCCTTTTCCCCCTAAGATTTATAGAATAGATGTGCAACAAGGTCAATATATTACACCTCAATTGGTAGCGCGGATTAAATCGGGCATGACTAAGCAACAAGTTATCGACATTATGGGTACCCCAACACTCTGTCCTATTAACGACAATTGCTTGGATTATTATTATTACTTAAAATCTGAATGTGGTGATAAAATCGAGCAAAAATATGTCTCTATTTTCTTTGTAAATAACAGAGTAAAAGAAGTTCGTACCAGTTGTGAATAAAATTTTAATGGGATAACTATGCAATGTATGGGTATCATATTAAAATTCCGTCCAGTATTGTCTTTGATCGATTCGATATCGTGTGGGTTCGGGTAATATTTCTGAATTTTGTAAAATAAATGTAACTGCACCATCATTAATAGTATTCAGTATTTTAATATTTGCTTGTTTATAGCGATCGATAATATTTTCCTTAGGATGGCCATATTGATTTTTATACCCTACAGGAATTATCGCATACTCGGGTGAAACAGCTTGGATAAATTCTGGGCAAGAAGAAGTTTGGCTGCCATGATGAGGTACGATAAGTATATTAGATTTTATTTTTTCTCTTTCACGTAATATTATTTTTTTCTCACTTTTGGCTTCAATATCTCCTGTGATTAAAACACTTTGCTTGCCCGCTTGTACGCGTAATACACAAGAATGATCATTGCGTTTTTGAGTATGAGTGGTGTCTGGATGCACGATTTCAAAATGCACATCATCCCATTTCCATTGTTGCCCTACCCAACAGCTTTTAGTTTGTTTATGGGAGAATAATTCGGGTTCACTTGTTAGGATTTCAGATACTGTTAATTGCTTAAGAATGGAATCAGTTCCGCCCATATGATCATTATCGCCATGGCTAATAATAAGTGTATCGATATGAGAACGCCCATGAGTAGCTAAAAAAGGCACTACCACACGATCTCCTGTATCAAAATGCGTATTTAATTTAGGCCCTGTGTCAAAAACCAGGGTATGATTTCGAGTTTCTATCACAGTAGAAAGCCCTTGTCCTACGTCTAATACTGTTAATCGAGCTGCACCTGTGGGTATGCTAGACGATTGTATTAAAAATAAGGGTAATAACCAAAATATTCCAATAATTTTCCCTGGAAAGCCTTTAGGCGCTAATAGTAATAAAACACCTATTAAGGCTAAGCCCAAAGTCCAAGGGCTTGCTTCTGCATTCATCCAAGTAGCTGATGGCATACGATTTAAACATTCTAAAAGGGGCCAAAGCCAAGCCAACAATTGTTCTGCAAGTTTTAAAACCCAATCACCAAAAGGAATGCTGCATACAGTTGCGAAAGCACCTATTAATGATAAGGGTACAACCAATAAACTTACCCAAGGAATAGCCAGTATATTGGCTATTGGAGAAATCAAGGACAGTTGCTGAAAAGCCGCAAGTGAAAAGGGTATCAGTCCTAAAAAAACTACCCATTGTGCCCTGCCCCACTTCCACCATAATCCCGTAGGATTTATACGACCACCCATGCCGTATAAAATAATACCCACTGCCCCAAAAGATAACCAAAAACCTACCGATAAAACAGAAATAGGATCCCATAGCAATATTAATCCTAAAGCCAAGCTATAGCTCTGCCAACCTGAAATAATTCGTTTAGTTAAAAAACCCAACATCAATAAAGCTACCATAACAACTGATCGTTGTGTTGGAATAGAAAACCCTGCTAATAATGCATACACCAAAGCTGTGCCTAACGCACCCACGGCTGCTATCCAAGGTGCTGGTATTCTAAGGTATTTACGCGGTAAACAGGACCAGAAAAACATCATGCATAAAAATGCAAAGCCTGCGACTAAGCCTACATGTAAGCCTGAAATCGCCATTAAATGTGCTGTGCCCGTGTTGCGAAAGACCGTCCATTGATCTTCTGTAATATCATCTTGAATCCCAACGACCAATGCCGTCACTAAGCCTCCCAAGGCACGTCCACTTAAGTGCTTTGATAAACACTCTCGAATCCATGCCCTTAAACGATCCAATGGATGACTGTACAAAGAATCTTCAAGTCTAAGCACTGGATTGTTGATAATACTGCCTTTTGCATGTAAACGATTTTGAAAAAAATGACGCTCTGAATCAAAGCTACCGGGATTAGCATAGGATCGAGGTCTTTTTAATTTAACCGTGAATTGCCATTTTTCACCAACTTTAGGAGCAGTTTTAGTTTGCTTTCGATATTCATGCCAAGTTAGCAGCACACGTCCCGGATTTGCCCATCTTTGACTGTACTCAACCTCGAATTCAAAATTCGCAGTTTGATCCCTAATTTTAGGAATACTTACAATAGTCCCAATAATGCTTAAAGGCTTAGCTTCCAAATTTTCAGGCAATTGTTTGGCATAATGCCAATGAACCTGCACACTAATCCATAAAAATCCTAGCAAAATAGATAGTACATAATGTAATTTCAATCTTGGCAAAAAAATAATCAGAAAAATGAATAGAATAATCAGGAAAAAGATACACCCTAATAATTCATTAGAAGGAATACGCGAAAAAAAATTTAAACTGCAAATCCCAATTAAAAAACTAAGAACACAGAGTATCATGATTCATGCGGGTGAAAAATCCCCCGGCTAGCTGCGCTATCCACCCCCTTTTGAAAAAGTGGGTATTGTACATTGATGTCCGCTACGCTACCATCAATGGCCTTTTTTCTATTTTTTTTAATAAAATTTATCAGAATATCTCTGACATCTGGGGTATAATTTAAGACTTGTATATTAGTAAAGCGTACTGTTTGAAGGTTTAATTCTTGTAAAAATTTATCTCTAAAATTATCTTGTTTTTGTATTTCTTGTTGTAAGTGATAATCCCCGTCCAGTTCAATGACCAAATTTACTGTGGGGGCATAAAAATCTAGAATATAAGATCCAATAATTTTTTGTCTATAAAATTGAACGTCTAATAATTGTTTACGCTTTACAATATTCCAAAGTATTTTTTCTGCTGGAGTCATATTTGAACGTAATTGACGTGCAGTGCTTTTTAAATGAGGATTATATAATCGCATTTCGAGTCAGGCTCCTTTTTTTTGAGATGCGAAATATGATATCACAGTATTAAAAAAAAAGAAAAAAAGGTCATTAATGGTAGCGAAGCGGACATTAATGTACAATACCCACTTTTTCAAAAGGGGGTGGATAGCGAAGCTAGCCGGGGGATTTTTCCTTCAGACAGCTTGCTGTCTGTTTAAACTAATTGTCCGCCGTGTAGGTGTAGGGTTCGATCCATTTTGGAGGCGAGGTTGGGGTCATGGGTGACGATAATGATGCTTGTATTTTGTTCTCGATTGAGTGTTTGTAGGACATTGATGATGTGGAAGGCATTTTCATCATCCAGATTACCGGTGGGCTCATCGGCTAGGATGCAATCGGGATCATTGATGAGTGCGCGTGCGATTGCGACGCGTTGGCGTTCACCGCCGGAGAGTTCTGCGGGTTTATGGTCAAAGCGATCTGCGAGTCCTACTTTTTCTAGTAGAGTGAGGGCACGTTCAGTAGCAATTTTGGGGTTGATATTGGCTATCAATTGAGGCATGGCTACATTTTCGAGGGCTGTGAATTCTGGCAGAAGGTGATGAAATTGATAAATAAAGCCTATGGAGTGGTTGCGCATTTTCTCGAGTTCACGTTCGTGAAGTTCTTTTAGGTTATGTCCATTTAGGAGTACTTCACCGGAGGTAGGCAAATCCAATCCACCGAGTAGTTGTAGTAAGGTTGTTTTACCGGAGCCTGAACGTCCCATAATTGCGACTTGTTCACCGGCTTTTAATTGAAATGCGATATTATTTAATACTTTAATACGAGTGTTTGAGTCTATATAGTCTTTACAGACTGCGTGGCACTCTAGAACAAGCTCGGGCTTATGATTTTGTTCTTTATTCATATCGGAGGGCCTCTGCGGGTTGAATGCGTGCTGCCCGCCATGCAGGATAGAGGGTGGCTAGTAAGCACATAATCAAAGTAAAAGCGGCGATACTGATGACATCGACTGTATGTACTTCGGAGGGTAAAGAGCTTACGTAATAGAAATTTTGATCGATCAATTGAATATCGAAGAATTTTTGAATCGCATCTACCCAGGCGGTGATATTGAAAGATAACGCTAAACCAAAAACAACTCCCATAGCCGTGCCTAAGACACCAATGACAGAACCTTGAACCATAAAGATGCCCATAATTGCTCTAGGGCTTGCACCTAAGGTTCGTAATATCGCGATATCTTTTCTTTTATCGGTGACCATCATGACCAGGCTTGAAACGAGATTAAAGCCCGCAACTGCAATCATCAAGAGTAATATAAAAGTCATGACTGTTTTTTCCATACGGAGTACTTGGAAAAAATCACCAAAATCTTGTGTCCAGTCTGTTACCCAGTATCGAGGCTGGTTGGGAATATGTTGTAGATTTTGATATAAATCTTTTGAGATATTGGCCACATCCATTTCGTTATAGACTTTTAATTGTATAGCGCTCACATTGCCTTGCATACGGAATAATTTATCTGCATCTTGCAGGTTAATAAAAACAACAGAACTGTCTTGGGCTTGATTGATTTTAGAAATACCCACCAAAGTAAAGCGTTTAATCCTTGGAGAAAGTCCTGCGGGTGTGACTGTTGTATCGGTAGTGATAAGGCTGATTTTATCGCCTATGGTTATGCCTAAGCTATTGGCCAGTGTCGATCCTATAATGATTCCAAACTCCCCTGCTTTTAAAGCTTGGAGCTTGCCTTCAGTAATATGATCATTTAAAGGATAAACAGCATTAATATGTTCGGGATCAATCCCTTTAACCATTACCCCTTGTAGCCGACTATTGTAAGCGCTTGAGAGCATGCCTTGATCGATGATAAAGGGTGCAGCACCGAGCACCTTGGGATATTCCTTGAGCTTTTGACTGAGGGCATTCCAGTTGTTATGAGTGATTGTGCCTTCTGCACTTCGCAAAACGATATGAGGGGTGCCTTTAAGCATATGGCTTCGAATTTCTTTGCCAAAACCGTTCATAACGGATAAAACGGTGATTAATACAGTAACACCCAGGGCTAAGCCCAGCATAGAGGTTAGGGAAATAAAGGAGATGAAATGATTTTTTCCCTTTACTCGGGTATAGCGGTGTCCAATAAAAGCAAAAAAAGGTCTAAACATATTCAGGAATTTCAATAAGCTAGTTGTTTATTATTCTGGCCTATTTCCATGTTGAAGTCAAACTATAAAATAATTCAGCCAGTCAACTTTTTTGATGTGGCTTTTTTTTACTATACTCAACTTATCTTTTTATTTTACTTATTTTACAAGGAGATGATATGACAAGTACAAGTGTAAAATTTAGCCTCGGGACTACGTTCTTATCTGCTTTTATAATAGGCATATTGCCTGTGCAACACGTAGATGCTTGTACGCGTATCTTTTGGAATGACAATAAATTAAGTGCTGTGGTTAGCCGAACGATGGATTGGCCACAAAGCACCGATCCTGTACTTACTTTATTTCCGCGTGGCATAACGCGAGATGGCGGTAATTTGGGCGGCAAGCAAGTAGTGGAAAAAAATCCATTAAAATGGACTTCTAAATATGCTAGCTTGGTTACCACTATTTATGGTGTAGGCACGGCAGATGGATTAAACGAAAAAGGCTTAGGCGCACATATCTTATTCTTCACACCTGCAGACTTTGGTGCTAGAGATGAATCAAAACCAGGATTGAATGGGGCTCTTTGGGCACAATATGTTTTAGACAATGCAACAACTGTGCAAGAAGCACTGGATTTATTAGAAAAAGTACAAATCACAGAAACAGAAGCTAGAGGCACAAAAACCACCATACATTTAGCAATAGAAGATGCACAAGGCGATTCGGCGATTATTGAATACATCAATGGTAAACCCGTCATTTATCATGGCCGGCAATATAACATTTTAACCAATGATCCAAGTTATGACACACAGCTTTCATCTTTGAAAAAATTAGATTTTTCTAAACCCAGTAGCGATACGCCTATACCTGGTAACGTAAGCTCTCCCGATCGTTTCCAACGTGCGTCTTATTTTTTACCTTTATTACCAGAACCTAAAACAGAAGGTGAAGCTATAGCAGGTATTTTAGCCATAGCACGTAATGTTTCTGTTCCTTTTGGCGCGCCCTATAAAAACTTTGGTGTTTATAATACAGAATACAGAACAGCAGCCGATCTAACGAATAAACGTTACTTTTTTGAATTAACGACTACACCCAATGTAGTATGGGTAGATATGGATAAGTTTAAGTTGACGAAGGATTCTCCAGTCATGACACTTACACCGGGTAATATTGCATTATCAGGTGAAGTGTCTGGAAAATTTGTGAAAGCCAATAAAGCCCCTTTTTAATGATTATTATTGGCGCGTCTGCGAGATCGTTGTTGATCAGGCTGAGGTTGTTGCTGCTGAGCATGTGAAACTTGTGGCTGCACCGGTGGAACCCGTTCAGCAGGCTGAGCTTGAATTTGCTGCTGATTGCCATTAGCTTGAGTAGCAGCCATTGCCTGAGCAGCAGCCAGTTGCTGTGCTTGATTAGCCTGAACACTTCCATTAACGGGTTCGTTAGTCTTAGTTTTATTTTCATCTCCTGCAAACATTGTCGCAAAGCCCATAAAAAATTTAAAAACGGGAGCTAAGAAAGAAAAGAAAGATTTAATGGATCCTAGCCATGAGTTGCTGGCATCAGCATTTGAAGTATTCGGAAATATTTTTTCAAACATGCTCTCGAATGAACTAAATAAAGTATTTATTTTCTGCTCAAAAGGATTATTCCTAGCCGGTGCTGGGCGATTTGAGCATGAATTGTTGTAGGCATTTAAGTCCATGTTATCCGGTAATTGAAAAGAATAGTGCCCAGTATTTTGAGCTGTAGGCATCCATAACTTCAAGCGAGCAGCAGGAGAAGAATGATACAGGCCATTATTACACACTGCAAGCTGATCAATCTCGCAGTTTCCAACATAAGATTCCACATTGATATGAAAATAATACCCTAAAAGCCCCAATTCTTCATCGCTGACTGGTGTATTAGGTGGTAGTGTATTGCGTGGTTGGCCATTGAAACGAGGTAATGACCTTCTTGCGCTGATGGTTCGATATGCCTCTGTATAAACTTCGCGTAAGACAGGACTGAACTTTCGTTCTCTTTGTCTAGGTGTTAAAGTAGTTAATTCACTTAACATCTCATCCCAGGTATAATGAGCACCATGTTCCCTTTTAAAAGCCGCTAATAAAGATTGGTTAGCACTAGAATTTTCATCAAGTCTGCAGCTTGCTAACACGTGGGTTAAGCAATTTAAGCCACAATCATTGTTAAGGCCACCGGCCTCTACTTTACGTGCTGGATTAAAACCTGGCATATGGATTACCTCATAAAAAATATTAAGTTATAGAATTGTCTCATTAGAACATATTCGCTTATAACAGTCAATAGTTATTTAACTCAAGTTGTACCCCCCTAGGCCGAAATGCCTTATAGACCGTTCATTTACTGCAATATAGTGTAGGTGTATATAAACTATGTCAAGTACAGACAATCCAGATGCTGATACCCTTAAAGATAAATTCCAGAATCAGGAACAGGAAGAATTACGCAATCCAACGGATATGTATTTGCGTGAGATTGGTGCAGCTCCCCTCTTATCTAAGGAAGAAGAAATATATTATGCTCGCCTTGCATTAAAAGGAGATGAAAAAGCCAGCCATCGCCTAATAACCAGTAATTTGCGTTTGGTCGTTAAAATTGCTCGTCGCTATTTACGTTGTGGCATGCCGATTTTAGATCTAATCGCTGAAGGTAACTTAGGCTTAATTCGTGCTGTCGAAAAATTTAACCCCGAATTAGGATTTAGATTTTCAACTTATGGTGCTTGGTGGATCCAACAAACCATAGAACGGGCTATTATGAATCAAAATCGTACCATACGGTTGCCTGTTCATATTATGAAAAGAGTTAATCAATGCCTAAAAACACGTAGAATATTAGCCAAAAATTTGGATCATGAGCCCACTGTAGAGGAAATAGCGAAGAGTTCTGGGGGCGAATTGTCCGAAATACAAAAATTGATGATCTTAAATGAGCGTGTGGTATCCATGGACAACCCAATTTCGGCTGAAATCAACAAACCTATGGTTGATATGTTAGCCGCTAATGAAAGAGATGATCCCTTTTATCACCTGACACAATCAAAACTAAAAACTAAGCTTACACACTGGTTATCCCATTTAAGTGCTAAGCAACGTGCGGTTGTAGAACGTAGGTATGGGTTAAATGGGCATCACCAAATGACCCTTAATAAAACGGGTTCTGACGTGGGTCTTACAAAGGAAAGAGTTAGGCAACTGCAGTCTGATGCGCTTAAAACTTTGAAAATCTTAATTCAAAAACAAGGTAATGATTTGAATACACTCTTGGGTTAAGGTATTATGGGTCTATGACTTTAATATCCAGTTTCTCAAGGGTTTCAGAATTCTTCAGCTTACATACCACAGCTTTGCTCAGTGTGGGCTTTGTGGCTTCCATCGTCATTTTAGGTGCATTTTTATTATTGTACATACATAAAAAACAATCCAATCTTAGCCTTGCTTATCTTCAAAATATACAAAATCTAAAAGAAAATATGGTAGATAGAATCAGTGAATTAACCACAACGATGGAACGTCGTTTAGGTGAAAATTTACATCAATATACCCAACAAAATACCCAGGATACTGCTATTTTACAACAAGTAATTACACAAACATTGACACGCCATACCGAAGAAGTATCTTCTAGACTCAAAGAAATTAATCAACATGTAGAGCGTCGATTGTCAGAGGGCTTTGAAAAAACCACGGCAACGTTTACAGATATTGTAAAGCGCTTAGCGCTAATTGATGATGCTCAAAAAAAATTAACAGAACTTTCTTCTAATGTGGTGAGTTTACAAGAAATTTTGGTAGATAAACGTTCAAGGGGAGCATTTGGAGAAGTTCAGCTTAAAAGCCTTATTCAAAATATACTGCCGCCGGATCATTTTAGTTTTCAACACAGTTTATCAAATGGAACACGAGCAGACTGCATGCTATTTTTACCAGAACCCACTGGAAATGTGGCCATAGATTCTAAATTCCCCCTCGAAAATTATCAAACAATGACCAACTACCAAACGCAGGATGCTGATCGAAAAAAAGCGCAACAAAGCTTTAAAGCAGATATTAAAAAGCATATTGGCGATATTGCCAGTAAATATATTATTCCAGGGGAAACGGCTGAAGGCGCTATTTTGTTTATTCCTGCAGAAGCTGTTTTTGCAGAAATTCATGCGCATTTTCCGGAATTGGTAGAGTTAGCACAGCGCTCTAACGTATGGATGGCCTCCCCTACCACTATGATGGCTATTTTAACCACGGCTCGAGCTGTCTTAAAAGATTCTGCCACTAAAAAACATATTCATGTTATACAGCAACATTTAAGAGAATTATCAGAAGATTTTGGTCGTTTCGAGATCCGCATGAACCAATTGGCCAAGCACATTGACCAAGCACATCATGATGTTCAGCAAGTCCATACCTCTGCTAAGAAAATAACCTCAAGATTTATGCAAATCGAACAAGCGGAAACCAGCGTATTATAAAGTCTAAACCTTTTACGAGGCTTAAAATTTAAGCTATACATTAAATATGTTTAAATGGCTTACTGACGCCTGTATCCGCTGGCTTACCTATGAGCGCCCTGTTGAAGGGGTGCCTTTGTGTGATTTTGAGCGGATCCGATATGAATTAAGGCCCGGGGATGTTCTTCTTATAGAAGGTCGAAGTCGCGTGAGCGATATTATTAAAAGTATTACTCAAAGCTCTTGGTCACATGCAGCATTGTACATAGGTCGATTACACGAAATAGAAAACCCTAAGCTGCAAAATTTACTTTCTCTCCATTTCCAAGGTTCCCCAGATACTCAGTTATTGATTGAAGGCATTATGGGTAAAGGAACTATTGTGAGTTCTATTACAACTTATGAATTCGATCATATACGTTTGTGTAGACCCAGAGGCTTATCAAGACGTGATGCACAAGCGGTAATTGGTTATGCCATTCAAAGATTGGGTACGGATTATGATGTACAGGGGATTTTAGATCTAGCGCGGTTTTTATTACCCTGGTCACTTTTCCCACGTAGATTCCGTTCTTCTTTATTTGATTTTCATCCAGGCCAAGCTACCCGCACAGCGTGTTCTTCTATGATAGCGCAGGCCTTTACTTCAGTAGAATTCCCGATTTTGCCTTTGGTCAAAACGCATGCAACTAAAGGTTTAGAATTAATTACTCGTAATCCCAAGTTATTCAGTCCTAGAGATTTTGATTACTCTCCCTATTTTGAAATCATAAAATATCCTTTTATTGAATTTGCCGATTATGCAATGTATCGTAAACTGCCCTGGAATAGAGAGGGATTAATCAGTCATGATAGAGTGGGCATTTCTGGTGAACCTAAACCAGAAATAGCACCTGAAGGGTTAAAAGAAGGTGTTTCACGTTTAAAAAAATTAAAAGATAAAATCAGTTCTCAGCTTAAACATAATAAAAAATCAATACCCGATAAGCCTTCTGAAGATTTTTCTGAATTACGTTAAAACCTGCGTAAAGTTTTTAATATATGAGTGTTGATAAATAAGTTTTTTTAAACAAATCAGGCATCAATATCTTAGTTAATCAAATTGTTGACAATGGATATAAGTAAGGTTAAAATTTAATTTTTAACCAGGGGAAAATGCATGTCAACCGATACAATATTAAAAAATAAAAAGTTTGAGTGGGCGCCTCCACTTGTTGATCCTATATTATACCGCGGAAAAGAGCATGAAATACAGTTTGATCAAAGGGCATTATATTTACAATGCGGCATAGAGCAAGAAAATATAGACTTTATTTTTACAAAATATTTCCTTGATGATTTTATCACACCTTCAATGGGAAAAGTTAGTGATGATGGTTATCGTAATGAGGAGTGGAGACAAAAAGTTATAAATAAAATGGAAAAATATCTTAATTTACCTAAATTTAGAAATTTTCTTTCAATTCTATTGGCTAAATCGAAAGATTTCAACCATATACCAGGTGCGCGTATACGAGTTAAGATAAATGAAAGGCTTGCTTGTGAGCTTAACTTAAAAGATTCATTAAATTGACAATTTCTTGAAGCCTTATGTTTCGATCACCTAAGTCTTGTTTAAATCTTAATTTATGCGGTCCTTCGAGTTGGTAAATTTGAGGTTGTGTTTGAATAAGCTGAATAATTTTAAGCGGATCAAAATTCACTTTTTGAGCAAATTCAAAGCGTCCACCTTTAGGACTCGCTTCTATTTTAATAATACCTAATTTTTGAGCTTGAAATTTTAGTGCTGTAATTTTAATTAAAAATCCAGTGGGTTCTGGTAAAGGACCAAAACGATCAATCATTTCTACCTTAAGATCATCGACTGCATCTTGATTTGATATATTTGATAATCGTTTATATAACAATAATCTGCTATGAACATCGGGTAAATAAGCCTCGGGAATAAAAGCTGGGATTTGTAAATCAATTTCGATAGGTTTTTTGAAAGGATCTTCTAAGTTGGGATCCTTGCCCGCTTGAATAGCTTTTACAGCATGATCTAGAAGCTCCATAAATAAACCAAAGCCTACCGCCTGAATATTACCACTTTGCTCTTCCCCTAATAACTCCCCTGCCCCCCGAATTTCCAGGTCCTGGGTAGCCAGATTGAAACCAGATCCCAATTCTTCCAGAGATTCTAGGGCTTCCAGACGTTTTTGCGCATCAGAGGTAATTAACGCTTTAGGAGGCACTAAACAAAAAGCATAGGCTTGATGGTGCGAACGGCCCACTCTACCCCTTAATTGATGTAATTGTGCTAAGCCTAATTTATCGGCCCTATCCATAATAATCGTATTTGCGGTGGGCACGTCAATACCGGTTTCTATAATAGTTGTACAGACCAAAACATTATATCGACGATGATAAAAATCAGACATGACTTGTTCTAAATCTCGCTCACGCATCTGACCATGGGCTACCGATACACGTGCAGTGGGTACCCAGTTTTCTAGTTCCCGCGCTGTTTTTTCGATGGTTTCTACTGAATTGTGCAAATAATAAACTTGTCCCCCTCGGTGTAATTCTCGTTCTATGGCTTCTTGTATTAAAGCAGGATTTTTTTCGCGCACAAAAGTTTTAATGGACAATCGTTTTGCAGGAGGCGTTGCAATAATCGATAAATCACGAATGCCTGACATGGCCATGTTTAAAGTTCTGGGAATAGGTGTTGCCGTTAAGGTTAAAATATCTACTTCTGATCGAAAAGCTTTAAAAGCTTCTTTTTGTCTTACGCCAAAGCGATGTTCTTCATCAATAATCAATAAGCCTAAGGATTTAAAAACAATGGATTTTTGTAATAAAGCATGTGTGCCTATCACAATATCTACAGTGCCTGCCTTTAAGGCTTCAATGGTGCTGTGTTGTTCTTTAGTGGTTCTAAAGCGAGACATGACTTCAATTCGAATAGGAAACCCTGAAAAACGATCTAAAAATGTTTGAAAATGTTGTTGTGCTAGAAGTGTAGTAGGCACGAGCACGGCGACTTGTTTGTTGGATTGTACTGCCATAAAAGCCGCACGCAAAGCCACTTCAGTTTTTCCAAATCCTACATCACCGCATACGACTCTATCCATAGGTCTTGGCGAAGTTAAATCAGCGATCACTTGTTGAATAGCTTGTAATTGATCCGGGGTTTCTTCAAAAGGAAATTCAGCAGCAAAAGCTTCATATTGTTCATCGGGTTTTTGAAATTCAACACCGACTTTGGCTTCGCGTTTTGCATAAATATGCAGCAATTCAGCAGCTATATCACGCGTTTGCTCTAAAACTTTGGCTTTTACTTTTTGCCATTTGGCATTGCCTAAAGTATGTAAAGGCGCATTTTCTATATTAACGCTACTGTAACGAGAGATTAATTGTAAAGAGGTTACGGGTACATACAATTTAGAACCTTCAGCATATTCTAAAGCTACAAATTCACCTGTTTGTCCGGCGATATCTAAATGAATTAAACCCAAATATCTGCCAATTCCATGTTCTATATGTACAACAGGATCGCCTATGGATAGCTCTCCTAAATTTCTTATTTCTGTTTGAACTTCTTGAGCACGACCTTTACGGCGTCTACGTTGCAGGACTCTTTTGCCCAAAAGTTCAGATTCTGTGATAATCGCATATTTGATTTTTTCAGAATCTATAAGAAACCCAGATTCTAAAGGCCCCATTATCAAACTAAAAGATTGATTATCCCATTGTTCCCAGGATTTGATTTCAGTATACGGGATACTATTGGCTCGCAATAATTCACTTAGGAGTTCTTTACGACCTAGACTTTCTGCACAAAATAAAATGGGAGCCTTAAATTCTTCTATAAAATGAGATAAGCGTGTTAAAGGTTTATGCAGTCGTGCATCCATAGAAATATCAGGCAACATTTTAGCATCACTGTTATAGTAACCTGCACGCATGCCAGATTGTGTATCGATTGGGCTTGAAGATAATTGGATTTCAGGAAAACGTTTGAATTGAGTATAAACAGAATCGGGATCTAAAAATAAAGCTTTAGGTTCTAGAATAGGCCTTGTAATATCATGTCCATATTGATTATATCGTTCTTTAATTTGCTGCCAAAATTGCTCGGCTGCTTGATGGATCGCCTCGATTTTAACAATTAAAGTATTATTGGGTAAATAATCAAAAAGCGTTTGTGTTTGTTTAAAAAATAATGGCAAATAATATTCTAAGCCTGTAGAAGCAAGGCCTTGGCTGACATCTAAATAAACTGAACATTCACTTGGATTGCCATCAAATGTTTGACGCCAGTTACTGCGAAATAAAGCAATGGCTTCTTCCGTTAAAGGATATTCTCGGGCGGGGAGTAAACGAATTTCATTGATTTTTTCTAAGGAACGTTGTGTTTCTGGATCAAATAAGCGTATGGAATCGATAGTGTTATCCCATAAATCTATTCTAAAGGGGGACACAGAGTCCATGGGAAATAGATCAAGAATGGCCCCTCGGATTGCAAATTCGCCATGTTCCATCACTTGCGAGACACAACGATATCCACTGCTTTGTAATCGATGACGCATGGGTTCTAGTGTAAGTGTATCTCCTGTTTTTAATAAAAATGTATTTTGTAATAAATATTCCTGAGGGCATAATCGATTCATCAGAGTCGTGATAGGAACAATTAAAACGCCACGCTCTAAATCCGGCAAGCGATAAAGCGTACTTACGCGTTCTGCAATAATATCTTGATGAGGGGAAAAACGATCATAAGCTAGCGTTTCCCAATCCGGAATGCTAAGAATCGGGGCTGAATCATCTAAGAAAAATGCTAGTTCCCTTTCTAACCTAAATGCCATTGTCATATCTGGCACAAGTGCAAGCACACAGCCATTGTGTTGTTTAACAATAGAGCCTAGAGCAAGTGCAAGACTTGCTCCTGCTAACTCTCCCCAATACCGTTTTTCAGAGGGTTTTTGGGGCAATGTACTTAGAGATAGATTAGTGGATGACATGCCGCCTATTTTATCAAGACTTGTCATGTCATACAAAATAATTTTACCCTTAAAGCATAGATAAAATCGCTTCCACTCGCAGGTGGAAGAGGATAGATGTTAGTTGATTAACCCTTTTTTGACAGTGGGATGAATAGCATCCATGCTATATTTGTATGGACATTGTTCTAGCGACTAACAAGGTTTTTAAAATTGTTTTTATCTTGATGCTTATGCTGATAGGTAAATTAAGCTATTGTGAAGAGAGCGCTTGCATGCTGGAACCCGCTTGTAAGAGCCCTAGCGCGTACCAAGCTGCTATAAACCTAAAAAATGATGTACTTTGTGATTTTTCTATCTATTTCGGTAAAGAAAATTTACAAGATTTGGGTTTAATGTTTGTAGCGATTGCCACGATGGCCAATACTGAAGTCGATTATGCCATTAGCCATCGTTGGAAAAAAGGCATACACAGCCAATTTAGCGATAATTTTTTTAAAACCCCAGATAAAATAGGCAGCTTTAATTATGTTGCAACCTATTTAGGAACAATGGCTCTTGGACATTGCCAATCTGATAGCGAAATGGGTTATACACTTTATACCTGGGGATATCGAAGCCTTAGAACATTACTTTTGGTAGGTGTGCAAGATCCTTTTTATGGATGGTTTATTGGTAATGGTCGCCCTTACGATGGTAAACATACTTCCCGATGGAAACTTTTTAAGAAGGGAGGAGAAGCAGGATGCAGTGGTCATTCTTTTAATGGGGCAGTACCCTTTATGACAGCAGCTATGATGAGCAATTCAATCCCACTTAAGGTGGGATTCTATGGCTTGGCCCTCTTGCCCGGACTTGCTCGGATCAACAAACAATCCCATTATACCTCACAGGTTCTTCTATCTTGGACCATTGCCTATTTAGCTGCACGCTCCGTTGATTGTTCGGAAGAAGCAAGAAATTGTTGTGCTTTTAGCACTTGTGTTATCCCAAGTAAAGATGGTGGATGTATACAAGCGAAGATGTGGTTTTAATATCAAAAAAGCAAGTCAACAAAATTATTTTTCACTTAAAATTTTGATAGCTAATCACTTTAAATTTTGTTATGCTGTGTATGTTTTTAATGCACAGGAACCTATTGATTATGAGCCAAGAGTCCTCTAAACACTTAAACCTTTTAACCCTTGTTGAATTTAAACACCCTATACTACGTAAAGTATTAGAAACGGTTACTTTTCCGCTTAGTGCAGAAGATACACAATTGATCAAAGACATGAAGTATTCTGTGCAGTCTAAACAATTAAAGGCTGCTAATGCGCCTTGGGATTCAGCAGCGGGTATGGCTGCGAACCAATGGGGATTTAATAAACGTATTTTTGTATATTGCCCCAATGCAGATAAAAAAATCGAAGTGATGATTAACCCCAGTTACGAACCTTTAAATGAAACAGAAGATTTAAATTGGGAAGGCTGTTTTTCTGTACCTTTGGCAACAGGCTGTGTGAAACGCTATACCAACATTCGTGTAAAATATCAAAATGAGTTGGGTGAAACAATTGAAAAAGAATTAAGTGGCAGATTAGCACGTGTATTTCAACACGAGACTGATCATACCAATGGTCATTTATATTCTGAATTAGGCGAAAAAAAATGTTTACATCACAAAACATTTGCAACTAAGGCAGAAGTAGACGCATTTTATGATACAGAAGCTACTGAAATTTTAATGCTATTATCAGGTATTTCTAAAGTTAAATCTTGAGTGCTAAGGCTTGCTCTATAGGTTTAATCAAATCATCAGCTGTAGTTTGAGGAGAAAAACGCTCTATCACCTCGCCTTTGCGATTAATTAAAAATTTAGTAAAATTCCATTTAATAGCTTCTGTACCCAGTAAGCCTGGTTTTTGCTTTTTTAAGTAGGCATATAAAGGATGTGTTTTATCCCCATTGACTTCTATTTTCGCAAAAAGTGGAAAAGAAATATGATATTGAGTTTCGCAAAAAGCTTTGATTTCTTCTTCCGACCCCGGTTCTTGATGCGCAAATTGGTTGCAAGGGAAACCGAGTATTACAAGCCCTTCAGAGCGATATTGTCTGTATAAGGCTTCTAAGCCTCCATATTGAGATGTGAATCCACATAAAGTGGCCACGTTGACTATAAGCATCACTTTAGCTTGATATTCAGATAAAGACTTTGATTGACCTTCAATAGTCTGTACTTGGATATCGTAAATGGGATTTAACATATCCTTACCCTTTCTCTATCTATGCGCTGCAGAAGGCTAGCTGTTCTTCTGAGTTCTCAGACTTAGACCTACATTTAACACAGGTGAATGGTTCGTCTTCTTCTACCATAAATAAATAGGCTTCCAGTTCAAAATCCCAATAGGCTCTTAAACCGGTATCATTGCATAAGACACAGACATCCAATACTTCATCTTGATCAATTTTTTGCATACAACCCTCGTTACAAGAATCTCAGAGTTTAATTAAAATCTAATCAGTATGCAAGCTTAATTTAATTTAGGCAACCTTATAAGTTGGAATAACAACCCGAGCTCATTACCTCATAAAAAACAAAGACTAAGAGCAAATGCTTGAGATCTGCAATTTAAATTATTTATTTTTTATTTTCTCTTGTAAAGAAAAGAAAAAAATGTTAGTATTGTCTTTTGGTAAGTATTTCTATTAAAAAAAATGTTTTGTATCCCGTCTACACTAGGAGGATTGAACAATGGTAGAAAAAGCTAAAGAGACCCACGCGATAGAAGAAATAAAAGAAAAATTTAAAACCTTGTTAACCGACATTAAATCTTTAGATATGAAAGATCTAAAAGACTTTAGTCTTGAATATTATGAAGATATAAAAAGTGCACTTCATGTAGAAGAAATCCAAGATTCTTTTAATGATAATGTGGATGCACTAGAAAAAGCCATCCGTAAAAAACCTTTAAAGAGCGCATTAGTAGCTACAGGGATAGGATTTTTAATGGCTAAAATATTCAGATTTTAAACTTAAATCACTTAAATAAACACAGAATAAAATACAATGCTATTATTGCATGTATGTTGTTTCGCTTTATTTTATGTATGTTTTTAATTTGTTTTTTTAATTCTTTTTTTAAAAGTACTTTAAAATTGGATTAAAATCTGAGATAATAATCTCCTGGTAAAAAATTTACCAAGTTTTTAACTTAAAAAGTGAGGTGTAATATGGTAGATAAAATTAAACAAGCTTCTAATTATATAGAGGAAGTCAAAGATAAATTCAACGTTCTGCTAAGTGATATAAAATCTTTAGATAAAAAAGATTTAAAAGCCTTAGGTAAAGAATATTATGCGGATATCAAAAGTGCCTTTCATGCCGAAGAAATTAAAAGTTCTTTTAACAATGGGATTGGCGCACTAGAAGATAAAATACAAAAAAGCCCTTTAAAAACAGTTGCAGTATGTTTAGGTGCTGGTTTTGTATTAGCAAAGGTATGTGGCTTATGGAAAAATGGCTAGTATTATTAAGTGTTTTTAAAAATTTCTTACAAACAGAAATAAAAAACACGTGGTGGTCATGGGCTAAAGACATCAGCTTATCTATTCTTAAGCTGGTGTCTTTAGGGGTCGTTGGTTTTGCTTTTTGGGCATTATACAGTTACTTAAGAGGTTATCACGAAGAAGGAGTAGCAGCATTTCAAATGGCTGGAATTCTCTTAGGTGTATTGGTTGTTACTATTTTATTGTTTTTGTTAATCAAAAAAATAGTTAAAAAATACTTAAAGTATAAAGCTAAAAATGCCTATGGAGAATTATTTGATTTATCGGGTGATTTATACAAGGAAGTCGAAAAAATGAAAGATATCAGCGCAACTGTTTTTAAAAGAAACCCTGTACTTATATCCTGTGTCATTTTAGGAGGCGCATTTCTGGTGTCTAAATTATTTAAAAATCAAAAGAAGGAGATTTATTATGGTAGAAAAAGCTAAAAATGCTTCGAAGCATATCGACGAAATAAAAGAAGATTTAAAAGCGCTTTTAGCAGAAGTGAAATCTTTAGATAAGCACGATTTAAAAGAATTATGTAAGGAAAATTACAAAGATATAAAACATGCACTTCATGGAGAAGAGGTTCAAGATTCTTTTAATCAAGCTTTAAAAGAAGTCGAAAATTCTATTCAAGAAAAGCCTTTACGCAGTATTTCAATATGTATGGGTATTGGATTTTTGTTGGGCAAAATATTTTAATGACATAGAGGGCGGAACTTCCATGTTCGCCCTTTTATATTATTAAGCAAGATCCTTTTCATTTTCAAGCTCTTTTAGTTTTTCTTTAACATACTCCAAATGTCTTTTTTCGTCGTTGAAGTTTGATTGCATCAAACTTTTAAGTTCTTTAGGAAACCCATTATAACTTAAAGCATCCTCGTATTTTTTATTGGTAGTTTCTTCATTTGTTATCATGGCTTTTAAAGCCCCGTTTGTGCCTGTCAAGCTCCGTAAAGCAGTCATTCCTTCAATAACAAATCCTTTTAAATCACGGTTGTGTTTGATCGGTATCCCTCCTAGTTCTTTTAATTCCATACTTAAGTCTTTAATATGCCGTTCATGATCTTTCTGAAATTCTTCCATTTTTTGTTTAATGTCAGTTTCAGTAATATTTTTAATAGCCTCACTATAGGTATAAAAAGCATCAACATCTAGTTGAATTAAATCATTCACAACAGTTTCTATAGTTTTCTCAAACATAATCCTTCTCCTATTGTATTAAGCAAAAAATGAATCCATGTTATAGTGGTCATAAAAATATCTTTTTTTATAGCTATTTATTCGTTTTATTTTAGATTTTATAAAAAAATCCTCATTGTCAATTGATGTGTCTTTTAGTTTCTTTTTCATGATAATCTCCTAATTTTGGTTAGCAGTAGCACACAAAAATAAGTCTATAAGTTATCTTATGTGAAATTAAAATATTCATTTGGCCCTCCTTTTTACCAATAGGATAATTAGTATAAAAGATAAAAAATAAAAAAGTCAAGTACTAAGCAATAAATCTATATAATTTAATTTTTTTTGGTATTTACATTTTTTATTTACAATGTTATGCTATTTTTTTTGTTTTCACTAATTAGGAGGATTTGTTATGCCAAGTTTTAAACATATTGGAGAAAAAATCGGAAAGGAAGCTGGTCGAATAGGAAAACAAAGATTTTCCTTGAGGAAAAATATTGATACATGCAGCGAGTTTTTGATCAAGGACAAGTCGAGCCAATACTTTGGCTTCTTTTTCAGAGCCAATTGTTGTATATAAAATAGCAAGTTGTTTATCCATTATTGTTATGCTTTCCATCCACATAATACCAAACTCCATCTATTAGATGAAATATACTTTTCTCATGCATAGCACTTTGACCATGAGGATATTCAAATTTTGCAATAAACTCTACATATCCTATTGCAGGATTTTTGATGTCTATTGCCGCATGTAGAACATTTAGACCCAGCCATTGAATATCGGTATCTTGGCTAGAATTACGATTATAAGCCAGTAATGCAGGGCCAGTCATTGTTTTTAGAATGTAATCGAATTCATTTTCGACATAAGCTGAATATCTAGAGCGCATAAGTGATTCTGGTGTGGCTGCTAATTTCCCCTGTTTTATATATTGCCCACAACATTCATCATACTGTAAGTTTGTTCCGCAAGGGCATTTTTTCATGTAATTTACCTTTTAACCCCAAATAGGGATTTTTACACGATTGTCTTGCATGGTCAATTAGTGTTTA
This sequence comes from uncultured Francisellaceae bacterium, assembly GCA_945956915.1. GTDB lineage: Bacteria > Pseudomonadota > Gammaproteobacteria > UBA6186 > Azoamicaceae > CAMFJH01. Next base: position 63,584 of record CAMFJH010000007.1, read on the forward strand.
AGCCCTTTAATTTATTGGTTTCATTAGTTGTATTGTCTGTCATGTTTATAACTTCTATCATTCGTCCAACCGTTAAACCATCTGAGCCTGGAATTTCTTGGTTTAGATCATATTGTGAAGCCAAAGACAGAACTTTTTCAAATTCGCGCTTAGATTCTTGAAGTTTGCCTTGATTTCGGGCAATATTGCCCAAAGTAAAATAAGGTAAAATAAAATTAGGATTTAAATAAATAGCCTTTTGCAATTCAGACATGCTTTCAGTTATTAACCCTAATTCTTGTAAAATTAAAGCTTTCAAATAATAAGTGTTTTCATTACATTTATCTAAATCAATCGCTTCATCGGCTAAATCTAAAGCTTCTTTCAACTTTCCTTGGTTTGCTAAAGCAAGAGAAAGAGAACTTAATTTTTCAATGGATTTGTTCTCTTCTAAGGGTTGATATATTTTGTCTTCTATCTTATCTGGAATTAAAGGATTAGGTTCTAGGATAGAGAATAAATCCTTGTTTTCGATAGGCTTAAAAATATCGAAATATTCAAGCTGTTCTATACAATTTTTTGAACTTGAATTTTCTGTTTTTTTGTAAAAAACTGTACCTGGATACTGCAGTGTCTTAAACATATTAGCTTTAACCAAACAATGTTCACTTGCGGCTACTGCTAAATATCCACCATCGACAAGAGATTTATAAAGTTTTTCAATGGCACGTTCTGCTTCTTTTGGAACAAAGTACATTAATGAATTTTTGCATAATATAATGTCCATTGCTGCTGTGTTATTTTGTAACGAAGGATAGGCATCTGATACTAAATTTAAATACAGTGGTGTGACCATTTTTTTTAAAAAAGGATCAATTTCAAAACGATTGTGTGAAATTTTTTTAAAATATTTTTCTTTTATGTCTAAGTCAACGTCTCGAAATGACCATTCTGTATAAATACCCTTTTTCATTCGTTCAAGAGAGTATATATTAATATCACTTGCTAAAAGTGTAATCTTCCAGTTTGATCTATCCGGTATTAATTTGTTAACTAAAATTGCCAAAGAATAGGCTTCCTCACCTGAAGAACAGGCTGCACTCCATATTCTTAAAACTTTGGTTGTTTTTCTCCGCGATTCAATTAATGCAGGCAAAATTGTTTTTTCTAAAGCTTCAAAGCTTTGCTTTTCCCTAAAAAAATAGGTTTCGCCAATGGTTAAATGGCTGCCCAGTATTTCAATTTGAGTATGGCTTAAATCCGAGTTTAGAATCCAATGAATGCAGGCAATGGGATCTTGAAATTTAAAAACTTGAGTGGCGTCTAATAACCCTCTTTCCAGATCGCCCCATTTTTCTTTTGGAAAACTTAAACCAAATTTTTTTGAAACAAATACACTCAGTAATTCTAAATATTCTTTATCGATGTTAATGGGCATGATTGTTGATCACTCTGGTGTTGATGAATCTGGCAATTTCTTCGGGTGAAAGTACCTCATTGACCGCACCAATTGCAACCGCTTCTCCTGGCATGCCATTTACAACAGCACTTTCAGCATCTTGAGCAATGGTAAATGCACCATTATCTTTCATTAATTTTAAACCATTAGCCCCATCATAACCCATGCCCGTTAGCAAAATGCCAAGTGCTTTATTTTTCATAACATGTGCAACAGAATTAAACAAAAAGGAAGCAGATGGGCGATGTCCGTTAATTGGCTCATCTTTAGTCAATTGTATTCGTTTAGCTGCATCTAAACCCATTTGATGGCTGTCTGGAGCAAGGTAAATAGTTCCACGTTCTAATGTTTCTCCTTGTGTAGCAATCTCAACTTTCAATTTTGAACTTTGATCTAACCATTCCGCAAGCCCATCCAAAAAACCAGCAGTAATGTGTTGAACAACTAAAATGGGAGGTGAGTCAGTAGATAACTTTTCAAAAATCGTTTTTAAAACAATAGGTCCACCTGTTGATACACCGATTGCAATTAATTGAGTATCTAAACTGATCTTATTTGTTTTAGAACTTACATTATCTTGTGGAGATCGTGCTAGACGGTGATGACGTTTTACGACTTTTACTTCAGACATCAGTTTAATTGTTTGAATGAGCTCATCAGGACTATCGCTCACAAAATTTATTTTAGGTGCTACAGCAACAGCCCCTGCTTCTATCGCTTGAAAGGTGGTCGCAACTTCTTGAGTACTGCTATGACCACAAATAATAACGATGGGTACAGGACATAATGACATTATTTGCTGCGTGGCCGTAATACCATCCATTTTTGGCATGCATAAATCCATGGTAACAACATCTGGTTTTAGCTTTTGAACTTTTAATATAGCCTCTTCACCATCGCTGGCAGTGCCAATAACCTGAACTTCAGGATCTGAAGTCAATATATGTGTTAATAACTCTTGCTGTATTAACGAATCATCAACTATCAGTACTTTAATCATTAAATATCTCCTTGCTGCCTGTTTCAGACACATTTTTTAGTTTATACTGGCTAACCAATTGTTTTAATTTTTTACCGATTTCTTTAATGCTTTTAGCAGCCAATTCCAGTTGTTTTGAACCATCAACATTTTGAAAAGTAGCGGTTTTTATGTTCTCCATTGCAACAGCTGCTTGTTCCATTCCCACCAATTGCTGCTGTGTGGTAGCTGCAATTTGAGAAGCATCTCGTGAAGACTCGGCTACCGTATGAACCAGAGTTAAAATGGATTGCCCTGTTTCTTCGGATTGTTTTACTCCAGCTTCAACCGATTTACTACCTTGCTCTGTGGCCATCACAGCAGAATTGGTTGCTTTTTGAATATCACTCAATACCGCTCTTACATCAGAGGTAGCTTGTTTGGATTGATTGGCTAATGTCTTCACTTCTTGTGCGACAATCGCGAATCCCCTGCCCTGCTCTCCTGCCTTTGCAGCTTCAATCGAGGCATTGACAGAAAGTAGATTAGATTGTTGCGCCATATCCTCAACGGTTGTAATGATTGTACCAATAGATTGAGTTTGCTCACTTAAACGGACCATGCTTTCTGCGATTAAATCCATTTGACTTTGAATTTGATTGGTCATTACATTCATTTCATCAGCAGCTTTTTTACCCTTTTTAGAAACTTCACTAGAATTTTGTGAAGAGTCTAAAATGGATTTGGCTTTTTCAGAGGCCATCAATGAAGTTTGTTTTACTTCTTCAATAGTTGCAGTTGTTTGAGTAATCGCAGTCGCCGTTTGAGATGAGCTCGAGACTAATTCAGAAGTGGCCGCAGAAATTTGGCTGAGTGATGTTTCGAGTTGATTAATGACTTCAAACATTTCAGAAGATAACTTATGTAAATTTTGTGCCATTTTTTGAAAAGCTTTACCTAAAACATCATTAGAAGATTGTAATTTTATCTCAGTAGTTAAATCACCAGTTGAAATTTGTTTGGCTGAGGCTGCAACGGTTTGGAGCCACGTTGTCATTCGTGAAAAACTATTGGCTAAAATACCCACTTCATCACGTCTGTCCAAAGCACTTAAATGTATAGAAGAAATATCTCCTAGCGTTATCGCTTCGGCAGCTGAAGATATTTCCTTGAGTGGTCGTGCAATTAAACGATTTAGAATCCAGGTAAATCCTATGATAATTAAAAAAGCAACAATTCCCATGATGACATATAAAAATGATGCTTTCACAGCTTCTTTATGTGCAAGAATCAGTAAGTCTACGACATTTTTGTGTGTGTTTTCTAGTAATTCAATTGTTTGATTTCCTAAATTATCGTAATTTTCATATTGAATTCCTGTTGCTAATGCTTTTGCTTCATTTGATTTTCCGGCTGCAATTAAAGGTAATAGAGTATTTTCGTTAACCTTATCTATTTCATTTCTCAGGTTCAGAATCTGCTTATATTTTTCAAGAAACTGTGGGTCGTTTTTTGCTATGTTTAAAATATCATTTTTAATAATATTTCTTTCACCTTCAGTTTTTTTAATAAATTGATAAGTTTTTTGTATTTCAGAAGGGTCACTTAAAGTTGATAATTTTAAAACAGAAGTTTGCGAGTCACTTTCATTATCGCGAAGTTTTATTAAGTTTTCAAGTAACAATAAATCATGATTTAAAAATATTTTATTGGTATTGTCTAAAAGCCTAATGGTTGAATAAGACACAACAATGACTATCAATAATATTAGAAAAATAACGCTATAAGTTAAAGACAGTTTCATTCCTGTACGCATATTAGCAAACCAACGCATATTTCACCTCTCTAATTAAATGAGTCATTTACAATAAGATTTTTATCAGAAGCCAATTTTAAAGGATCAAGAACTACCAATTGATCATTGCTAACCCCTTTTAAATATTCAGCTCGTATCCCAGATAACATGGGTAAACTGGTTTGAAGTTCATTAACTGGGATAAATCGAAGACCTGAAATATTATCAGCAATAATACCAAAAATAGCATCTTCGGTTTCTATTACAACCACTTTTGCTTCTTGTGTAGAATTTTGTTTGGGTAAATCAAAAATTTTCTTAATGTCAATTACAGGTATAACATGACCTCGTACATTAATAATCCCAACAATAAATGAAGGTACGCCAGGCAAAAAAGTAAGGTCATTCAATAAGAGTATTTTGGTGACATACTGCGATTCCAATCCATATTTTTCACCCGAGATCTGAAATTCTAATATTTCAAAGGTTGTTTGTTCAATCACTATAGAAGGTTCTTCTGCTAAAAATTCAGCTCTTTTCTTTAAAATTGCATTTTTTTCTGCCAAAGTATAAGAAGAATTGTTCATATTGAATACTTCCTTTAAGTTGCAAATCTGCCAATCAGTTCTAACAATAAGCTACTGTCAAAAGTCCCTTTTGTGATATAAGCACTTGCGCCCACATCAATCCCTCGTGTTTTATCTTCTACTGTTTCTCGTGCTGTTACTAAAATAACAGGTAAATTTGATAGATCATCACTTTTTCTGACTTTTTCAGTTAATTCAAAACCATTCATGTTTGGCATATCAACATCCGAGACTATAGCAGAAAAACTATGACTTCTGACTGTGTTCCAAGCATCTAAACCATCTACCGCAGTAGTAACTGTGTAACCTGCTAATTCTAAAATGTTTTTCAAAAGCATTCTTGTAGTAATAGAATCTTCAGCCAATAAAATATGTTTCTTAGCGTTGTTTTCTAGATCCTGTGTTTGAGTAAAAGAATTTGTTTTCAAAGAAAGTACGGCATGAATTAAATCTGAAACATTTAAAATAGGTACAGGTTTTCCTGTGCCCAATATAGTAGCGGCTGCAATATTTTTTATTCTAATTAAAGGTTTCATGAAGTTTTTAACAATGATTTCTTGTTCGTTGATAATATCGTCTACAACAAAGGCAACTCTTTTTTCTGCTATGGCAATAACCAGGATAAAAATATAGTCCTGTTGCTTTGTGTTTTGTATGGTTTTACTGTGTTCTAATCCTAATACAGTAGATAACCAAACTAAGGCAGTTGTTTTTCCTTCATATTTGATTGCTTCACGATTTTCTACTGTACAAATGCTGTCTGTTTGAACTCTAAGTATTCTTTCTAAGTTTGCAGTAGGTATAATATACTCTTGATTTGAAACTTTGATGAGAACGCCTTTAAAGGTTGCGATCACCAAAGGTAAACGTATACTGATGGTTGTGCCTTTATTCAGAACAGTTTTGATAGCCAAAGTACCGGATATTTTTTCAATTTTTTCTCGAATAATGGCCATTCCTAACCCACGGCCAGAGAGATCAGTGACTATTGTACTTGTCGAAATACCCGATTGAAAAATCAGTTCTAAAGCATCTTGATCACTCATTTTTTCTGATTCTTCTTTGGAAAGAATACCTTGTTTTATTGCAGATTGTTTTACAACCTCTAAATTGATTCCGGCACCATCATCTGTGAGCTCAATCATGATTTCATTGCCACTTAATTGATCAATCGTAATTTTAAGTTGCCCAACTTTTAGTTTTCCCATGGCTGTTCTTTGTTCAGGTTTTTCCAATCCATGATCAATAGCATTTCGTACTAAATGAAGCAAAACATCTTTCATTTCTTCAAGTATACGTTTATCAATTTCAACCTCTGCACCTTTAATTTCAAAATTAATTTCTTTATCAAGGCTTCTACTTAAATCACGCACAATTTTTGGAAAAACATTTAATAAAGTTGAAAAGGGCCACATTAAAATTTTCTTGGTGTCTTCTAATAGATTATCAATGCCTGTGCTAAACACATGTAAATCTCGCTCAAGGTTTTTAGCAATGTCATCAATTTTAAATGTTAATTCTTTAACATGATTCTCATTCCAGCTAAGATATTCCAAAATCTTTTTTTGGCAATTCAGAGATTTTTCTGAAGTGTTAGAGTTTAGTAGCTCCCTTTTTAGCAAGGATCTATCCGGCATTATTTTTTCTATTTCTTTCTTGGCTAAAAAAACATTGTTTTTCAAGTCGCTCATTTCTGAAATTCTTTGTTTTAAGTATAATTTGGTTGTCAACATTTCTTCAGCTTGCATTAAAAGCATATCTAGTTTCGATGTTGCAATACGCACAGTATCAATTGTATCCTGAGAAGTGGTTTCTTGAATTTTAAGTTTTTTGAGGTTTGCATTTTTTTCGGTTGGTAGGTTATGTATTTTAGCTAATTGTTCTAGCAATATGTTCAAGTCGTTTTCACCCAGTGGTTGTTCAGTGTTTTCTATTAAACTTAAAATAGTATCATTTACTTTATGCAGCACATCTAATTGTTGTGCATTTGGAATAATGTGTGTGTTTTTCCAAGATGAAAAGATATCTTCTAATTTTTGACAAATGGATTCTACATTGAGTAGGTTAACAGCGCGTGCACCGCTTTTTAAGCTGTGTACTTCTCTAAAGATCTCTTCAATCAGTTTTAGGCTCGATTCTGAGTTTTCTTGTTTTTCAAGATTTAATAGAAATGTTGAAATATTTTGAATGCGATCTTTAGCTTCTTGTTTAAAAGTTTCGATAAGTTTGTTTAAAAAAGCATCATTTTTTGTGTTCATGCGCCTTCTGCATTATTATTAAGTTCATATTGATTAATTAGGTTTTTTAATTTTTTACCTAATGATTTTATGTTTTTTGTTGCAACTTCGAGTTGTTTAGAACCTTCAACATTTTGAAAAGTTGCTTGTTTAATGTTTTCCATTGCAATCGCAGCTTGTTCCATTCCAACCAGTTGTTGATTAGTGGTTGCTGCAATTTGTGAAGCATCGCGTGAAGATTCATTGACCGTGCTGACCAAACTTAAAATAGATTGCCCTGTTTCTGCAGATTTTTTAACCCCTGCTTCCACGGATTTACTGCCTTGCTCCGTGGCCATAACTGCAGCACTCGTGGCTTTTTGAATATCGCTAAGCACAGCCCTTACTTGAGTTGTCGCTTCTTTAGATTGATTGGCTAAGCTTTTTACTTCTTGTGCAACGATCGCGAATCCTCTGCCTTGTTCTCCTGCTTTGGCGGCTTCTATAGAGGCATTAACGGATAATAAATTAGATTGTTGAGCCATATCCTCTACTGCTGTAATAATAGAACCAATTGCTTGGCTTTGTTCACTTAAGCGCACCATACTTTCCGCAATTAAATCCATTTGCCCTTGCATGTGATTGGTCATTTGGTTGATTTCATCTGCAGCCTTTTTACCAGCATTGGAAATTTCAGTTGATTTTTGTGAAGATTCGGAAATGCTTTTTGCTTTTTGACTGGCCATAAGTGAAGTTTGCTTTACCTCATCAATGGTTGTTGTTGTTTCGCTGATTGCAGTTGCTGTTTCAGAAGCACTGGCTACTAATTGTGCAGTGGCTGTTGCAATTTCATTCACCGAAGCTTCCAAAAGATTGATTACTTCTGAAAGCTCTTTTGTGAGTTCCCGTAGATTAGATCTCATTGTTTGAAAAGTATTGGCTAAGAGCCCTACTTCATCTGTTCTGCCTACTGAACTTAATCGAGTAATAGACAAATCACCTTCTGAAATTAATTTTGCAGATAATGAAATCTCTTTAAGAGGATTGGCGATAGATCGATTAAGCATCCAAGTGAGCATAATCACGATAAGCATAGCTAGAACACCCATGGCTATAAACAATTTATTAGCATTAGAAACTTGTTTGTCTGAAAGAACAAGCGACTCATTGACATGTAATCGAACTTCATTGAGTACACTAACAATGTCTTCTCCCAAACTACTATATTTGGGGTAAATATAATCTGCAACTAAATTTTTTGCTTCGATTATTTTTCCTTGAGCAACAAGAGGGAGAAATTTTTCATTGATTGCACGGTCAATTTCATTTTTTGCAACTTTAATGTTTTCATATTTTTTTGTTAGTGTTTTATTGTCTTTGTCTAAGTTTAATATTTCACTTTCAATCGTTGTTTGTTCGTTGATTTTTTGTTTTAGTAATCCACTCAATTTATCTAATTCATTTTTATCAGTAGTCATGGCAATCATCAGCGCTGTAGCTTCTAAATTACTTTGGCTATCACGCAATAGAATTAAATTTTCTAGAAGTGCTAAATCATATTTAAAAAAAGTTTTATTTGTTTTATCTAAAAATTTAATGGTTGAATAAGAAAGTGTCATAAGACTCATCAAAATAATAATAATCAGAGCAAAACTCAAGGAAAGTTTTGTTTTAGTATTCATGTTCGCAAACCAATTCATAGTGCCCCCTATAGATGTCTGTCTACAACTTATAATTTGTTGATATTAAGAACATGTATTATCCCAACCTTATCTTTTATAATTTTATCTATACATTCAATTCCAGCTATTACATCAGTACCTGACACGGTAGAAGAATCCATAAATTCATAAAAACTTACATGATTTACAATAAAAGTCATGATTTGTTGTTGGTTTTTCACTATCAATAACAAGTCCTCTAATTGGGATTCTGCAGGTTTTAAACCAAGGCGTTGGCGGATATCCAATACAGGTATTAATTGACCTTGCATATTAATAACACCTAACATTCCTTTTGGTATATCGGGTACAGGCGTTATTTCGACTATTCGGACAATACGTTTTACATCAGAGGAAGGCAATGCAAAGCGTTGCTCGTCTAGCAAAAAAACAATAAAGGATTGAGTCATTAAGCTTACCATATATTGCAAGATAGCACTAAAGTATTGAACTTTCAAAACCTATTATTAATCATGTTATTGTTAATATGCTTGACTTTTAGAAATATACCTACTAATTACTTAGAATATGATCAAATAGATAAAATATAGTGCATTATGAAATCAATACAGGAATTTGAAAAAGAACCAGTTAATCTGAATACCATTAAAGAGCAATTAAAACTTGCTTATAAAGATTTAGATGCAGTTTCATATTCAGTTGGGCATGATTTTAGAAATTCTCTTAACCATATTACTGGGTTTTTAAGATTATTAGAACAAAAAATGGATGGTAAGCTAGACAAAAAAGAATCTCACTATATCAATCTTATTATGGAAAGTGCTAAAAAACTAGATTCGATGATTAAAACGATTCAAAAAAATATAAAGCTGCACCGTTCTATGATTAAACTCGATGATAACAATGAAAACTTAGCGGTTGCAAATGATCCTGAAGATAAGGATTCTTCCTCTAGTATTAGATTTCAAGTTGATCAGCTACCACTGCGAGCATTAATTATTGAGGATTCTGAAGCAGACTGCTTATTAATAGTTAATTTATTAGAAATTTCAGGTTATATCTTAGAATATAAATTAGTTGATAATCCAGATGAAATGCGTAAAGTGCTTGAAATGAATGAATGGGATATTGTTATCAGTGATTTTAACATGCCAAGATTTAATGGGCTAGATGCGCTTAAATTGCTGAAGAAAAAACATCCTCAAATTCCTTTTATTTTAGTGTCTGGTACAATGGGCGAAGAAACCGCTGTTATGGCTATGAAAGCGGGAGCTTCAGATTATTTAATGAAAAGTAATTTAAATCGATTACCTTCTGCAATTAAACGTGAAATTAATGATTCTAAAATTAAAGTTCAATTAAAAGAATCTGAAGATCGTTATCATAAATTAGTAGAGTTTTCACCCGATGGCATTTTTGTTCAGTGTGAAAATAAATTTGTGTTTTCAAATGTTTCTGCCTGTAAGATTTTTGGTCTAGATAATCCTAAAAAAATGTTAAATAAAAAAGTTTCAGATTTTGTTCATAAGAGCTATCAATCACTTTTTAAAGAAATTATTAATAAGCTTTCTGAAAGCACAGCCGGTGTTCAATTATCAGAAGGTCAATTTATAAGAGCGGATGGGACTATTATTGATGCAGAAATTGTTTTAACACCTTTTTTGTTTCAAGGTAAACGTGCAGTCCAGGGTATTATTCGTGATATTACTGAAAAAAAACGAACCGAATTGTTAGCCTACCAAGATGCTTTAACAGGCTTAGCAAATCGTCCTATGTTTGAAGGGTTTCTTAATCAGGCTATAAAACTTTCAGAAAGACAAAAACAAAAATTAGCTGTGCTCTTTATAGATTTAGATTTATTTAAAGAGATCAACGATACCTTAGGACATGAGGTGGGTGATGCTTTTCTTAAAGAAGTGGCCAAGCGTTTAATCGAATGCATTAGAAAATGTGATATAGCAGCAAGATTAGGGGGTGACGAGTTTGTTTTAACAATAACCGATGTTAAAACTAAGGATGATGTAGAACTTTTTGTTAAAAGAATATTTGAAGACTTTAAAAAACCCATTATAATTAATAACAAAGAATTGTTTATTCATGCAAGTATTGGGATAAGCATATTTCCTGAAAATGGGATAGATGCACAAACTTTATTAAATAATGCTGACAGTGCTATGTATCGAGCTAAAAGCCGTGGCAAAAACACGTACCAGCTTTTTGATTAAGCATTTCGATCCAGACTTAGCTTGAGCTTTTTTTAGATAGACACGAAATACGTAATCGGTATCATTTTTTAAAAAATTTATGCTGCCATTTTCAGATATTCTACAAGAATCAAATTCTATGGGTACAATAACTTCGCCCTTGCTATTAATTATGTCCCACTTGCCTCCTACCTCACTAAAACCCTTATATCTGTAGGCTTATCACAAGTTAATTTAGTTAAATAGTTATTTTTTGTGCTACTATCTAAACAGGAACATAAATTATAATATACTAAAAAATTTTGTATATAGCTAAAAATTAAATAAAAGCCCCAATTCGAAGCGCTGAATATCGGGTCTAATATGAGTGGTTTTAGCGACATTACCTACGGGATCATAAGTAAACATTTTTAATTTTTTATAATTTATTTGTCCATATTCTAATCTAAGAGATAAACATTCACTTAAACGCTGTCTAAATCCTAATCCATAACGGAATCCGTTCAGGGATTTACTGATGTTTTGCAAAGAAGTATCAGTGGTATCGACTTTAAATTTTCCATTCGAATATCCCAAGCGAGCGTATAATATATTACATTCTGAAAAAAGAATTCCAGGTAAAAAACTTATGCCAAAATCATAATGCATTTTACGGTAGGTGTGATTATAACTCACATTAATGAATTCTCGATTAGTGGCCTTGTGTCTTAATCTACGGATATTGGCATTGGCTTCTATTCCCAAATACAGGCTATCGCATTTGGGATCGCAGATAGGTAATGCAAAGTCAAAACCTCCAAACAAAGAAGCGAAAGTGCCTTTTCCAGCAAAACGATTAGTATCTATAGCCCTAAAATTAGAGGGTGTTCTTCCAATAACAAGTGCTTTTTGTTTAAAATTTGCCGTTTCGGGTCCAAGGCCAAAACCCAGATAGGATCCTCTAAAGGCATCACAGATAGAGTCGCATGAGAATTCTTGAGCAAAAAGTGAGGGAGTTGATAATAACAAAACAAATGAAGTTATTATCCTTTTTATCTTTCTATCCATGTTTTAGCTCCTGAAATGACATTCCTTAGGTATCAATTTTCAAAAGTATAGTAATATACATTTTTTTTAGCAATTGGTAGATATGTTTGTTTATGTCAAAAATAAAAAATAAGTTTGAAACTAAACTTTTATGCAAAGTCTTAATAATTAATGGCAAACCATAATAAATTTTTGTAAATAGCTATTAGTAGTTTACTTTGTGGTCTAACCTTCTAAATTTATCTTGTAAAATAAGTCTAAAGCATGTATCTTTGAGTTAATCTGCCATAAATTTAAGCTATAAAGGAGAGCTTAGCCATGTTAAAAGGATTGATTTTTTCTACTTTTTTCACTAGCTTACGTGCATCAATTACTTATCCTAATTTAGAAATTGCAAATTTAGATAATGGCATCGGAATTGCTTTTAATGGTGTATCGGCTAGTGATGCATCGGGTTCTTCTGTTGCACCGGCTGGTGATGTTAATAAGGATGGTTTACAGGATTTTATTGTTGGAGCCCCTTTTGCTGATCCCAATGGTGCTAATTCGGGCTCTGCGTTTGTTATTTTTGGCACACAAGGTACAAGTGCACCCACATTTGAATTGTCAACCCTAAATGGTATAAATGGTTTTAGAATGGATGGCGTGTCTGCAGGAGACAATACGGGTGTCAGTGTAGCGGGTATCGGCGATTTCAATGGAGATGGTATAGATGATGTTGCTGTAGGAGCCCATCTGGCTTCACCTTTGTCACGCTCAAGTGCAGGTTCTGTTTACGTTGTTTATGGAAGTGACACTGGATTTCCAGCAACACTGGCTTTATCTGGTTTAAATGGTTCTAAAGGTTTTAGAATAAATGGTGCAACTCCAAATGAACGCTGTGGCAATTTTGTTGCTGGTATAGGAAATTTTAAGAGAGACGATATAACAGGTGTCATGATGGGTGCTCCTTATGCTTCTTCTAGCACAGGCACTACTTATGTAATCTATGGGTCCCCCAACTCTTTTAATGCAAGCATCGATTTATTAACTTTTTTCAATGGTACTAACGGATTGAAAATAGACGGTGCAGCTACGGGTGATTTATCCGGGATCTCTGGTATTGCAGCGGATTTAAATGGCGATGGCAAGAAAGATATTGTTGTAGGAGCTTCTTTAGCATCTCCAGGTGGCCGCTTAAGTACTGGCTCCTGTTTTGCAGTATTTTCGAAAAATAGCACTATACCCAGTCCTTTAAACTTATCTACTTTAAATCCTGCGAGTGTCATTAGAATTAACGGAGTCGCTCCTGGCGATAAACTTGGAGCTTCCCTTACTGCCGGTGATATCAATGGTGATAAAATATCGGATGTTTATATGGGAGCACCAGGTGCTTCTCCTTCAGGAAGAGTTGCAGCTGGTATGACTTATGTTGCTTTGGGCAAACCCATATTTTATAATGCCACGATTGAATTATCAGGCTTAAATGCTACGGATGGTTTTAAAATCTGGGGTGTAACCACTAGCGATGCCAGTGGTACTGCTCTCGCTAACGGTGATTTCAATGGAGATGGCCAGAACGATATTGTGATAGGAGCCCCTTTCGCTAAGCCTACCGGTATTCCAACTGGGGGTGCAACTTACGTAGTGTTTGGACCCATTCAAAATGTTGCAACGCTCGATCTTGCTTCTTTAAACACCGCTCAATGCTTTAGGGCTACTGGTGGTGGATCCGGTGCTGATGCAAGCGGCTTTTCTGTAGGTGCAACTGATTTTAATGGCGATGGCTTAAGTGATGTCATTATAGGTGCGAAAGGAGCTTCTCCAAATAACGCTCCAGGTGCGGGCGTGACCACTATTGTTTTTGGTGACTCTATTAATGTAACTCATAATCAATTGGTCACTTCAGAAGGGCAATCCCAAATTATTACGCCTAATAATTTTAATGCCAGTGTTCCTAGTAATCCACAGTATCTTCGATATAGTATTACAGGGCTAACACATGGCTCTTTTAGCAATACAGATTTTAGTGCAGCGGATGTTATGGGAGGACAGGTTAGTTTTACTCATGATGATAGCGAATTATCTCCTCAATACAATGTGACAATTAAACACACGATAGCCCTTGTAAGTGCAGCAGCAGCTAACGTTACTTTTATCAATCAACTCCCAAAGTTAGTGAATAATACTTTAGCTATTGAACAAGGTCAAACCATCCAAATAACTTCAGATATAATAGGAGCTGTAAATCCCGATAATGCGGCTAATAATGGGGAGATAATGATTAGCATTTTAAGTGCTGCAAATGGATTTTTCTCCACTTATACTTTTCCGCAGTCCCAGATTTGGGATGGAGGTGTTTACTTTACTCAAGATAATACTGTTCATCCTCCAAAGTATAAAGTTAGCATTAGCAGAGGCGGTGTTACGATACCTGGGGAATCGAGTATTATTGATTTTGTTGCAAATCCTGTTCTTCTCAATAATTATTTTCCTATTTGCCAAGGTCAAACTATATTTTTGAATTCAAGCATGTTGGCAGCTAGTCAACCCGCCGTGAATAATTCAGATGCTTTAAGTTATGATATTGCTGATATACAGTATAGCCATTTCGAATCTGTTGATAGGCCTGGAGTAGAAATATTAACATTTAATCAATCAGATATAAAGAATAATCGTATTCAATTGGTGCATGAAGGTTTTCCAAATCCTCCTAATTTTATCTTTAGTATAAGAAATAATAGGATAACAACTTCTCCCTATTCTCCAGAAATTATTTTTAAGCCAGAACCTACTTTAACGTTAAAACCTCTTTCTGTAAATCAGGGGCAGACCACTGTGCTCAGTGGTGAATTTAAGGCTATAGATTTGAATACGCCCTCGGAGAGTTTAGTATTTAATGTTTATAATGTTAAAGAAGGTGAGTTTATTAATATCAATACGAGCCAGGCGCTTACTCAATTTAACCAAAGTCAATTGTTAAAAGGTCAGATTGGATTTAAGGCTAATGATACCTCTGTTGCACCCAGTTTTAGTATATCAGTTGCAAATACATGTTCTGAAACCAAGGTGATTGACGCACCGGTTGACTATAATAGCGTTCCTACACTTATTAATAACAAATTAACGCTTATAGATGATGCACCTTTTATTTTGACTTCCAATGAATTTAGTGCCAGCGATCAACAAACACCTTTAGCTGAGTTAGTATTCAATATCAGTGGTGGGGTTACAAATGGGCATTTTGAACTCCTTATATTGCCAGGCACACCTATTACTGCATTTTCTCAGGGAGTGTTATTGAATGGTGGTGTACGTTTTGTACCAAAGAACGGCATTGATTTACCCGTTTATAATACTAGTGTCAACGATAATGGAGGATTATCCACAAAGCCGAAACAGGCAATTGTAAAGAGAAGCACTCCCTCAGGTGTTACCGTAATCAATACACCTGCAGAAACCAATACAGTACAAAATGCGATAATAACGGGAAGTATTACAGGTTTTATGGGACTCGTACTTTTCTTTTTGAGGCTTTACATTGAAAAACGACAAAAAGGAAAATTAAATAATATGCTTTCTAATTGGGCTTCTAAAACAGAGCAAGAAGATATGCAGTGGAAACTTAATACTTTTGAACCCATAGTAAAATATTTTTTTAATACTTTTAAAACCGCAGGGTTCACAGGTTATAGAAGTGAAGCAGATACTAAGGCTTATATAGAAGGAATTGCATTGATAGTAACTTTTCTGGATAAAAAACGTAAGGTAGATTTGTCACCATACTCGCCTCTTGAAAGAGATGTGTTTAAACAGTTAATCATGGAAAAAATTAAAAGGCGCTTAGTTCCACCTGATTTTTCATCTGCTTGTAGTTGTAAGCCACACTTTACACCACAAGATCTTAAAGACAATGCTGAAAAAATAGCAGAAAAAATTGAACAAGCGTTAGAAGAGGGTAATGAAAGCTCAAAAAGTAATACCCGAAAAATATCTATTTTCCATAAACCGACTTCAGCGGGTGGGCAAAGTCTAGTAAAACTTAAGAAAAGAGAAGGTGGAGTTCAATTGGTCAATATGGAAGATCAAAAGTTTCCTTCGGATGATAATCCTGAAGAGGAGCAAGCTGATAAATTAAATCATTTAAATGGATCATTTGAAAAACTTGGTGAAATAGGAGCACGCATAGGGAAAATCGAAAACTTTTTGATAGGATATACTAATCAAGCATTTAAACCAGTTGATTCAGACTCTATTGCACCATCACTTAAAGCATCTGTATCACAATAAGTAGAGTGTGCAACTTGATTAACCGAAAAGCGTTTTTGTTAATAATAACTTTAGTTTTAAGTAGTAGTTCATTTACTCTGAAAGCCGGGCTTTTCCAAGTCACAAACGATAGTGTTATTGATCCACCTATGCCTGGCTCCTTAGCGGATGCTATTGAAAACATTAATACCACACCCTCAACATATGATCAAATTACTTTTAGTGAAGCTTTTGATATTGACTTATTAGACAATGTTCCTCTTCCGACTTTTAGTGTCCCACCTGTGGTTCCTATTACCATTTTAGGAATATCTGGTCTAAATATTCATCAAGGTGCCTCAGAGAATCAGATTTTTAATGCAGGCACTTCTACTTTGCATTTTATTGGAAATGACAACGGTGGTGAAAGTAATTGGGGAGGTAGTATTGCAAGTAATGCAGCTATGCTGACATTTGAGCAAGCAAGTTCTTCTACTTATAGGGGTATATTGAGTGGTACAACCGCTTTAACGTACACAGGTGCAGGACAATCTTTAACCTTAACTAATAGTAGCACGTATACAGGTCCAAGCTTCATTAATGATACCACTGTAATTGTTGGGGTTGATAATGCGCTACCACCTGGAGGTGTAGTTAATATTGATAATAACGGCATTTTAGAAATTGCAGATGATTGTAGTCAAACAGTGGATCGCCTAAATGGCACAGGTCTTGTGACTTTAGGCGATCATTCGACTTTAATCCTTAATCCAGCTTTAGATTCCACATTCGCAGGCTCGATTAATAGTGTACCACTAACTGCTGGTACCCTTGTTAAGCAAAACACAACAACTTTAACACTTACAAATGCTAACACTTATGAAGGCAATACTAATATTTTAGCAGGCACTTTAAAAGTAGATTTTAATAATGCTTTGCCTCAAACAAATACTGTGACTATAGAGGCTGCTACAAGTTTAGAAATTGCAAGCAATCGTGCTCAAACTCTTCAAAGTATCGGTGGTACTGGAAATATTTTAATTAGAGATAATGCGGCTTTAACTTTAAATACGATTACTGATGCTGCTTTTGCGGGCAATATTAACGCTGAAGGTGCTGGTGTTTTTATAAAGGCAGGCACCGACGCACTGTCTTTATCGGGCATGAATACTGGAAACCTACGATTGGCTGATAATGGAGGAAGCGTTAAAATATTAACAGGCAGTACTTGGGATGGTCCTATCCAGATTGAAGCTGCGACATTGGAATTGAATGGTGGAACCGTCCTGCAAGCTATTACTGGGAATGCACTACCCTCTTCTAATATAGATATCACAGGTCTTTTTAGTCCCAGAGCTGCTATCACAGATGTAGGCTTAATAAATGTTCGCCCAGGTGGAACATTGATGTTAACTCAGGATCTTATAAGCGTAGGAGCCAATTTGCTTAATACCGGGCTTATTAATACTGGAGTTATCAGTCACACAGATAATTCTGTGCGTTATATTTCAGGGAATTTTACGCAAGGAGCAAGTGGCACACTCAATATTGGAATTAGCAGTCCACAGCAATATAGCCAATTGCACATTGGGGGGCAAACCGAATTTATAGGGGGTACCATTAATGCAATCGTTTCTTCTCCCGTGTTAATTCAAAATGGAAATGTCTTTGATATTATCATCTCAGACGGCGGTATTATCAGTACTCAATTGCCGACGGTTTCAAGCTCGTCATTATCTTTAAGCTTTAGACCGCTTATCAACGGAAATATATTTCAGTTGATTGCAAATCGTAAAGCTTTTCGATTTATCAATCATATTCCGGCCTATAATGGTGTTGCCACAGGGCTTGATAACTTAAGTCTAAGTAATCCATCCAGTCCTGTAATTAGATTTCTAGATGGGATCAGCTCTCAAGGGGAATTCGATGAATTATTGGCAGAGTTAGCACCCACTGGGCTTAATGGTATGTATACCGTAACAGGCTTTGGTGCTATAGATGCCATCTTGTTAAGATTGGATACTTTACGTGATACAAATCAAGATACCGCATTTTCAAAAACTGCATTCAGAAATACAGGGTATGCTGCCGGTGATATGATGGAAGATAGAGATACTGCAGGTCCTCTAGTGTTTGGCAACTCTGCAAAACAATCTAAGAGAGCTGGTGTGCCTGGTTATAGAGTCAGTACCCAAGGCATAGGTTTGGTAAGAGATTTTTCTGTTTTAAAAAATTATCGTATTGGTCTTGGGTTGACGTATGCAAATTCCAAGGTAGAAGACTCAGGGTGGGCATCTAATCACACGGCTATTGGGAATACTCAAGGACTGGTGTATGGCTCTGCAACCTATGATGTTTTATTTGCAGATGCTGTTTTGTCTGGTGGTATAAATCATTATAATGGCAACAGAAATATTCTCCTATTAAGAGAATCTGTGCATGCAAAGTATAAAGGATTTCAATACAGCGCTAAACTAAAAGCAGGATGTACTCTTGCCTGTGATCCCTTCGAAATTTCACCCATCGCTAGCATCTATTATTTAGCGTTAAATGTAAATCGATATGTTGAAAAAGGTGCACCGAATTTGAATTTGTCAGTAGCCCCTATGCGTATCAGTGCAGTACGTGCCTGTTTCGGGGGAAGAATTGCCAATATCTCGCAAGAAGAATATTTTTTCCCTGAAGTTCATGCTTATTATATATCCGATATAAAAAACCCAAATGCGATTATTACTTCTCAATTTACAGCTGGCGGTGGTGCTTTTATTTCAAGAGGTGTAAAACCCGCTAAAAATGGTGTCAATGTAGGAGGTAGCATTAGCAGTTTAATGACAGAAAATTTATTACTGAGCGGCCATTATGATTTTGAAGCAAAAACCTCTTTTCAAAGCCATTCCTTTGGATTTAAATTCAAGTATTTATTTTAATTAATTATAAAGTTAAATAACTTAATATATTTGCCTTCTCCAAAATAAACTATACTCTAAAGTAAGTTAAAACATTAAATCACTTATTGGAGTAATTATGCAAAGATCATGGGTTCTACTTAAACAACAGTCCTACACGCTATCACTGCTATTGCTTGCAGCTAGCGCTTTTATAAGCACCCAAGCACTGGCTTTAGAATGTTTTTGCATAGATTCTTATGTAGGTATCGACGCGCAGGCACGTCGTATGCCTTTTAAAAAGAATTTTGGGGATAACGTCCTTCAACACCGATATTATCCAGAGCTTAATACCTTTGTGGGCATAAAGTTTAATGATTATTTAGGATTTGAAGCCGGCTATGAATTCTCAAAACATCAAAAGAATACTAAAAGTGTATTGCCAGGACAAGTTGTATTTGGTGCGCCTATTGCAGAACCCGACCCCCGTTTCAATAATGTGACAAATACAAGCCGTACCTGCTCTAAGATTAATGGCTTTAATATTAATCTGATGGGATTTCTTCCTATTTTTTGTGAAGAATATAATACACAATTAATTGGTTCTGCAGGTATGGCCTCCTTAAAGCTGAGAAGCCGAAATACAATAATGGAAATAGGAAATCAAACTTTAACACTTCAAAATCCCACGGAAATAGTCCCTGTTCAAAGAGTTGAAATTAACACAAGTTATTATAAAAGTCGCAAATGGACATTTCGTGCTAGCACGGGTATTCAATATCTCACACCCTATTGGGTCGGGGTACGCGCTTTAATTAGCTGGGAGAATACAGACAAATTTAAGCCACAAGGAATAGATCTCAATAGTGGAAGAAAAATGTCCGAGTACGCTAAGCTTAAAAACAGCCTTATCTATAGGCTTGGTGTTTACGTACCCTTCTAAGCATTTTATCTTCCACCCCTTCTCCCTAGGGTTCTGCCAGCAGCATTGAAAGCTCGCAATTGTGCAGTGAGGTCATCACGTACTATCACAGCTTCACGTGCTATTGTAGCCTCTTCTTTAGTGGCTTCCCATACTCTTTTCATATGTTCAGCTACCTTCTTATCCGTTATTTCATGCTCGGGCAAAATTTCAGTCGTACTTACCCTGCTGGCTGCTTCAATGGTTTGCAACCGAGCTACAAATAAATCAGTATTTGGTGATATGTTGAGATTAGGGCTAGAAATTGATGTAGGCTCTATCACAATATGCACGGAAACTGAATCTTGAACAGTAGATTGCTCTTTTAATGATTCATTTTGCTGTTGAATTGCTAAGTTTTCTAAGTGCTGCTTTTCTTTTTCCTCTTGGAGTTGCGCTACTAAGAGTGCTAATCGTTGATTTTCTTGAGCAGCTAACTTTAATTTATGGGCTAATTGCTCTTTATTAGCAACTAATTCTACATTTCTTTTTACGAGCTCCTCTTCTAATGTTGGTGTTTTAGGAGCTTCTTCACGCTTTTGTCGTACTCCTCTTACAATACCTTGTTGTAGGTTTAATTGTTCTGCTTCTCTTTCTTCTTCACGTTCTAATTCCAGTTGCAAAGCTGATATAGCCTCTTGAAACTTACCGTCTTGCATATCAAATTCCAGTGGTTTAGGTGTGCTCTCTAATATCATAGGAGCAATTTTTAACCATTTTTCTTTTTCTTCAGATTGCGCTTTTTGTACTAAGTCTTTTACTCTTTTATCTTGAATAGCTCTGTCAATCGCATGAATAATCTTTCCCTCTTTATCATCCTTAAGTTTTTGAATTAAATATTCATAACGATGTGTACGAGTTTTTTTAGTATGCAAGTCATCTGAAAGATCTAGTAGTATTTTTCTATCATTTTCATTTGTTAATTGTTCTAAAATGTTCTTTAATTCCTGGCTGCGCTTGTGATGATTAGGTAATCCACATATTTTAAAAAAGAAATCACATACAATTCTGTATTCTGCAGCAGTTTCGCTATTAACATTTTGAAGCTTTTTATAAAAAACAGAAAAGCATTCTTTAAGTTTTTCTTTATATTCTTTGATTTCACTTTTTTCTGAAAAATCTGAATCCACATCGGATGCTTCACTCACAGATTGGCTTCTTCTGCTAAGCACATAATCATCCTTAATGCTGGAATGATTGCTTAGATCGGCTAAAAAATCATAAGACTCAGTAGATTCCTCATCATCAGAGAGCATAAGTTTCCTAACTTTTTTATGCCTCATTTCACGCTCTGCTTGTAGTTCAAGTATTTTTTTATGTGTCTTTTCATTTTGAATAATTCTATCAAGAGCATTAACAAGTTCTTGGTTTTCATTTAATTTATTTTTTAAACAATCATAACGTTTTTCAGGGGTTTCACTCAATAATTCACTTGAAAGTATTTTGAATTGAACGCTATCCTGAATATCTTCTATAATACTTATAACTTTTTGAAGTTGTAGATTGGGTATATACTCGTGAGATAATATTAATCTTGAGAATAAAAAGTTACAGACACGACCATTTTTATCTACGTATTCACTATCTGGATTATCTAATTTTTTATAAAATGCTTCAAAACATAATTTTTTTTCATAATATAGTTTTGATTCAGATTCTTCTGAAGTTGTCGATCTTATTTCATCTTGTTCACTTCCTGAACGAATTGATTCACGTTTTTTAGCCTCAGGGTCTCCTAGCATATCATATTCAACAGATAGACGCTTAGCTGATGAATGTGGGCTGGATCCTAAGCTTTTAACTCCTCCCTCTCCGTCTATTAAACTCGGAGTGCGGGTCCCATTGCTCCTATCTACTAAAGGTACATCGTGCTGTTCACCCTGCGAAGATAAACTTGGACTGGGAGGTTCAATTTTGGGTTTATGATCTGTTTCTGACCCTTCAGTTTCTGCATCATAATGATGCGGCTCACCTTCAGGTTCAGAATGAGTTTGTTCAACTTCAGATTCTGAAAGGGAATTGACCGACTTATTAGTAGATACTAGATCAAAGCTACTAGCTTCACTGTCCACCCGCACTTTTTTTTGATTAACACTCTCTTTAGGCATATCAACCACACCATAACTCGAGTCGCTGAATTCGCTACCTACTCGCTCTCTTGATTGTTTTTTTTCTAAATCCGTGCCGGCCTGTTCCATAGCTCATTCCTCCTGATGTTCAAATCGCCCTATAAATCCAATTGATTGCATTACATATCATTATGGAAAACAATAGTGTTCTCTGTCAAGATATATTTTGCAAGAAAGACCCTTTCTAATGGTGTGATATTTTTGGATCCTATACTTAAATTTACTTTTTATAAGGATGATGCTTTTTATCTCCTTGATGCCGCGCTGCATCTTGCCCCTCAGCGCCTGGAACATGATTGGGATCTTTCTTATGGCCTTTATCATCCTTGGAGTTAGAGTGTTTGTCATGTTTCATAAGACTCTCCTTAAGCAAAACCTATATTTACTGTAGTCTATATTTCTTATAATATCCAATGATTTCTTTTATACCGCATCTTTTGTTCCAGAATGAATCTTGCCAACATTAGGATACAAACCTGAAATGACACTTTTTGTTAAAGCTTGGTTAGTACTCAGATATTGCAGCACATGTGTTGTAGGACTTTCTGGGAATTTATGTCCATGCAGTTCTTTGGCAATACGAAAGAGAAATTGCTTCTTCTTTTGTCAGAATATGTCCTGTTATAAACTTTTGAATGGTTGTCCCAGTAGCTGTTTTTGTTTCCAGTAATAAAGCGCCTTCAGCATCCACTCCTTTCATGATACCTTCCACTATAGAGTCATTTCTATCATTCTTAAGCTTTATGCTTTCATTTAAAAATTCCATTTTTTCAGCTATGTTGCTGGAAAAATGTGCAAAGCCATTTTGAATTAATAAACTTATATTTTTCTGAAAAATTTCTTGAAAACAGTTTAATATCAGTTCCCTGTCAAAAGTTTTTCCAGAGGATACTAAAAGAGAAGTCACGGGTTGATCAACAGAATTACACATTTCTGCATTCATATTAATATTAATCCCAATACCTACCTTAATCGCTAAATGCTCTTTGAAATGGGTAGGAAATTCAGATTGTGATAATATTCCACACACTTTTTTTCTGTCTAGCAACACATCATTAATCCATTTTAAAGTGGGTTTAAAACCAAATTTCTGTAAAGTTAAAACCACTGAATAGGCTGTTACTTGTGGAATGTTAGTTATTAAATCTAATGATTCTTTAGGGAAAGGAAAAACAAAAGTGGCATAAATATTAACATCGGGAGGAGAAATCCAAGTTCTATTATGTGTGCCCCTTCCTTTTGTTTGAGTATCTGCCGTGACCAATAGCCAATCTTTCCCGGTATCGGGTAAAGTCTTTGTGATCTCTTCTGCTTTATCTTGTGTGGAAGAAATGGATCCATAGTGATAACGAGTGATCTTTATATTTCCAATGTTTAATTCTGTTTTTTTCATCTGATTCTCTCCTTAAATCTAAAACTTATATATGTTTCATTATTTATACAAAACTTCTGGGACCAGCAGCTTTTAAGGTTTCTCGTTCATAAAAAGTATCACTGACATAATCTTTCTCAGGTCCTTTTACCAGATAAACCAAACTGAAGCTATTAAACTCATCATTTGGAAATCTAAACTCTGCTTTATAAGTGTCGTTTATACATAGATGCTCTCCAATTGCAACAATCTCTTTTTTTTCTGTTGTTTTAAACTTTAAATTATACATCAGTGTTAATTTTTTTTGATCTTCTGAAAAAAATTTTACTATAGTATCATCTTTTTCAGAGTATTCATAAAAATGCTCTCGATAAAATTCTAGCTTTTGTCCTGTACTCGTAGTCAGGAAACCATCTTCTCGATAAAAAAGAATATTATTATCTGTCTTCTCAAAAACTGCAGTTCCAATAGCTTCTGCATACGCATGATCTGCATTCTTATGTTGCAATTTTCGGCGAATTTTCCAAATGCCCTGTAAACCATTAAAAATTTTTTTAATCAACATTTAGGATCTCATTTTATTTTATAATTGAAGTGCACTTGGAAAACGATCAGAACTGCAGTCAAAAAGATCACTAAATATGCAAGTAAAATTTGAAAGATTGGCATGCATGCTTTCCCACATCGCACCTGTACTCGGATTCCATAAACCACCTAATTCCGATTCTTTTTCAAAAATAGTCGTTTCAAAACCATTTTCTAAAGCATATTTTGCTGAAACAAGACCTGCAGGACCCGCTCCAATTATCGCAATTTTCGGAGTTTTCATATCTTAAAATACCTTCTTTAGCTTTAAATATTCACTTTAATAATCACAAGATATCTTAATTTCAAGATTATTGTCAATTTAAAAAAAGTTAGTTTTATAGTTGGCTATGCTATTTGTAAGCCTGAATTATATGTATAATAGGTTTTTGTTTTAAATTTTTGCAAGTGATGATCGGAATATTAAATTAAGTTTATATGAAATTACTTAAGACGTCTTTCTTAGTGATGTTCTTTGTTGGGCTTTTACTCTTTGTTAAGCAGCCTGAGAAATTAGTCATTAAACCACCTAAAAGTTTCAGTGCCTCAAAAAAAATTGCACTAGAAATTTTTTCTAAGAATAAAGTAACATTTTATTGTCGTTGCCAATATGATGAGCATGGTGTTGTTAATTGGGAGACTTGTGGCTATAAACCTAAAACCAATACGAAAAGAGCAAAGTCTATAGAATGGGAACACATTATGCCTGCATATCATTTTGGCAAAAATATGCAGTGCTGGAAAGAGCCCATTTGCCAAACTAAAGAGGGAAAACTCTACAAAGGAAGAAGGTGTTGTCAGCAAATTAATAAGCAATTTGTCAAAATGGAGTCAGATCTCCATAATCTCGTTCCGGCGATTGGAGAAGTTAATGCAGCACGTTCAAATTTTACTTTTGGATTATTGCCGAATATTAAAAAACAAGAATTTGGAGCTTGTCAACTTAAAATTGATAGCCAAAATAAAAAAGTAGAACCGGCAACAAAGGTACGCGGTACGATTGCTAGATCCTACCTTTATATGTCTCAGCACTATAATATAGAATTAAGCGAAAATGAGCTTGAACTTTTTAATAAATGGTCAGCTCAACACCCTCCCGAGCAATGCACTAATGTCCGGGGAAAATTAGTCATAATATTCTCCGGGGAGCCATTGTAAATTGAGGGATTATTTTAGGAGGTTTTAAAATAGCCCAATTTTGCACAAATGTGCCCACATTACACCTCAAAAACATTACAATATTTCTCATGGATAAAGCCTCTTTTAAGTGAGACTGAATAA
Organism: uncultured Francisellaceae bacterium; assembly: GCA_945956915.1. Taxonomy (GTDB): domain Bacteria; phylum Pseudomonadota; class Gammaproteobacteria; order UBA6186; family Azoamicaceae; genus CAMFJH01. The sequence goes on from CAMFJH010000007.1 coordinate 88,930, forward strand.
GCTTCGTTAATAAACAAGCTATAAGACCAATTATAATTTGTATCTTGATCGCATTTTCGTTCTCACCAAAAAATTTCTTTATCTTTAGATTTTGCTTTATCCATTTGAAAAACAACTCAATTTGCCATCTTTTTTTGTATAGCTTTGCAATTTCACCGGCAGATAGTGTCATATTATTCGTGATAACCTTTATAGTACGAAATCTACCACCCATCTCTACAGAAACCTTGACAAGCCTTAGAAAATCTTTATATTTTGACCCTTTTTTACTACATAACTTTATCACGTGGTCAAATTTTATTTCATCCTCTGAAACCTCTTTTCGTTCAACAAGCTTATATCTTAAAGTAGATTTTGGCCTGGTAACAAAAGTACTGCCAACTTCCGTAAACTCATGCCACCATTTGAAATCATAATAAGCTCGATCGAAGATATAAATCCTTTTCCTTTCTATTTTTATTTTCTTAGCTTCCTCAATATCATTAATACGAGGAGAAGTAAAAGTAAAATGAACAGGGCATTCTAACTCTGGGATATACAGAATATGCATTTTTAATCCCTGAATCCTCGCATTACTATCCGCCCAGTCCATGCCTCTGCCAGATAATACAATAGGAGTGGAATCTATGATACTAATTGCTTCTTTAAATTCATTTTTAGTTTGTCGATTTAATAATGGAAGTAAACGATAAAAAAGCTCCCTATAAAATCCCTCAGGCCTGTTTTTATTTGCATCTGATACGGTAGAGCGATTGACACTTTTTAAGTCTTTTATCTTTTTTTCACGGATAAACTGGTTAAAATTCATTACTAAAGTGCGTAAGCTCTCTTGCTTAGTAAACTGCGCATATAGGAGAGTTATAAAGTGATTCCAGGTAGTATAATCTTTAATGTATTTATCTGCCTGATATTTTTTGGCAAGTTCATTAAAAGCTTCTTTATTGATAGGTTTAATTAACTGTTCAAATATGGTAATATCCTTATTCATAGCCTGATGCTCCTTTAGTACGCAATACTGATGGAAATATATCATATTTCCTTAAGGGGCATCAGACTATTTATTTGTTTTTAAACACCTTTTTTCCCGGACACCAGTG
>CAMFJH010000008.1 GCA_945956915.1 uncultured Francisellaceae bacterium
GGGGCATCAGACTATTTATTTGTTTTTAAACACCTTTTTTCCCGGACACCAGTGCAGCAGCTATGAAAAGCACCCAAGGGATAGATCAGGCTTTTGACATTGAAGTCTATCATACAAAAACCATACAAAATGGTTTTTTTTTCAGGCAGGTGGGGAAACCTGAGAGCTATATTCCTATGCTCAGACAATCCCCTTATAACTGCACGACTGCTTCTTCTGAAGGTGTATTTTTGGCAACTATTTATTGCAATCTTGTCAAAAGAGGGTTTGAATCCTCGTTAGCAAAAGAGTTAGCACTAAAATACAGCAAACAAGTGTTTGAAATTAATAGAAAAATGGAAGTGGATGCAATAAAGATTAGGCTAGGTGTCCATCATTCTTTTTTAGCATGTTTAGGGACTAAAAATGTAGAACATAAACAAGAAGCAGAAATAATACCCTTGCGAAATTATGCTTCTGGAGACGAACTGGAACCAGAAATTGACTTTAATTCTGCCGGATGGGGTTTGGCCGCTACGGGAGAATTTTCACAGGAAGATGTAAAAGAGCTGAAAGAAAATGTATCTCCTTCATCTGAGGTTATCCATTTATTTCAACTGCATTCAGAGAATGATGAAAAAGAGCAATCTGAGTTTACTCCTCTATTGCGGAAGAGTGATGATGCCGATTCCAAAATCTCTCGTTGGGGAGCTTGCCGAGCCGCTATTTCTACAGGCTTTTCTTCATTAACTTCTGGTTTAGCCTTTTGCTGTAATTCATTTTTCGCAAAAAGAACTTAAACCCTGAACAGAAAATTGAGTCAGAGACAGAAGTAAAATCTCGAAAAACAAAATCAAAAAAAAATTGATGAAAAGTAAATAGGATATTTGCTAAAAATGTATCAAAAAAATCAACCTTTCAAAATATGACTAAATAAGTCCTAATTTGCAAACGAAAAGCCTGGGTTTACTATCCAAAGGTGTATAAGCATTATAAATTTTGAGATTAAACGTTAGCTTATACCACTTTGTCGCAAAATATAGTGATTTTTTATGGCAGCCCAGTAAAGGGATATACAGCTTACTCTAATTGGGCGTCCTAAATTGGCTGCACCGCGTAGCCAATTCATTATAAAGTAATACAGCTTTATAAGTTGTAGGAATTATTTATAGAGAGCTTTAATTGCAAACCACGGGAATTCCGGAAGAGCGATAAAATCCTTTTGCTGGACTAACAATATTTCTTAAAAGTCATTTGACTAGTGTATGTATATAAATTATAGAATCGCAAGAAGCTACCAGATGGAGAAATATACTAAGATGTTTAAAAGATTATTCGTAAGGATATAAAAACGAATAAAATTTAAGATTATTGCATGTCAATCAATTAGGAAACACAGGAAAACACATGTTTACTCAACCTTCCGTTCCCGTTCAATTTCCAGCTATTATTAGCCTGTCTACCCTTAATGGTGCTAATGGCTTTGTAATCAACGAAGCATTTTGTGAATATAGTAGTTGGCTCGTTAGTCATGCTGGTGATGTTAACAATGATAGCATTGCAGATATTATTATTGCAGCACCTTATTATAGCAGGGGTGATACTGGAAAAGCTTATGTGGTATTTGGCAAGACCGGTGCTTGGAATAGCTCCATTTCAGTCAATATGCTTGATGGGATAAATGGGTTTGCAATCAATGCCGGCTCGTCTGTGAGTGCTGCTGGTGATCTCGATCATGATGGGATTGACGACATTCTGGTCAGTATACATGATACGGAAGATACTATTGGAAAAGCCTATGTTGTGTTTGGTAAAGAAAGAGGGTGGGAGAGCTTTGTCTCTGTCAATAAGCTTAATGGTGACAACGGGTTTACACTCTATGGTATCCCAAAAAGCGACGACATGACTGAAATATTTGTTAGCGATGCCGGTGATATCAATAATGATAGTATTCCCGATATTCTTATTGGCCTATGTAATTCTGTTAGTCCTGGCAAAACTTATGTCGTGTTTGGTGAAGCACGTAATTGGCATAATCGTCGTAGTCGCGTCTCGCTTAACGAACTTAATGGCACTGACGGATACCAATTGGATGGTACTAAGGGCGATAAGAGTGGCTGTGCTGTGAGTGCTGCCCATGATGTCAATGGTGATGGGATTGCTGACATTATTATTGGTGCAGAACGTGCCCAAAATATTCACTTTGGTGCTGGAAAAACCTATATTATATTTGGTAAAAGTAGTGGTTGGAACAATTCAATTTCACTGGATACACTCGATGGCATCAATGGATTTGTGCTAAGTGGCGTAAGCATAGATGAGGCTACGGGTTCAGCTGTTAATACCGCTGGCGACATCAATAATGATGGCATTAGTGATATGATTATCGGCACAAATGGAAATTCTGGAAAAACCTATGTGGTGTTTGGTAAAGTAGATAATTGGGATAGCCTCATCTCATTGGATACACTGAATGGCACCAATGGGTTTGTGCTTCACGATCCATACTTAAGTCAGGCTGGCTCATCTGTTAGCACAGCTGGCGACATCAACAATTTGCTGTAAGAAGGCATGGTAAAAATAGCTAAAGAAAAAACATAACAAATTATGATTTAGTCAGTTAAGGAGCGGTGATTTTAGTAATAACAATTTATTAAAAAATATTTGGATTTACACGTATTTCTAATAGCTAATCTAGATCTAAAAATGCTATACTTCTAGACAATAGATAATTAAGAAATGGAGAAAGAAAATGTCAACGCCTGCTTCATTATTACCGCAATACACGAAGCGAGTTGAACTTAATCCTCAACTATTTGCGCATATACACCAAGATAGTCGTTTACTAGGTTCACATTTACAAGGTAGTAATTTTAATACAACTGCACGTTATGTTTTAGAGGTCTTAGAACATTTTTCAAATGAAGATGCTAGCAGCTCTATTTCTGCAACATTGATGAATAGAGCAAAAAATAAAGAGATATTGGAAAAGGTCACAGAGCAGTTTCAAACGTTGATAGATATAGAATCAGAAGTAGATGTGGCTCAGAAAATTGTGCAAGGCACCTGTGTTCTATATTGGGGGAGTGAGGATAATTTTTTTTCAAAATCTGAAAAAGATAGGCAAAATGAACGAACACCTCTAGTGCTTTTAGATTCCCAAAACAAACCAACAAAATTATGGGTTTATCAAAAAAGCGCAAAAAGAATTGTTGAACTAAAGGACTATTCTGAAGCATTATTGACTTTTATTGCGCAAAATAAAGATAAAAAAGTCGAGCAATACAGTAATTATAATAATGCGGTTGTATGGAGTGGGCATCCAGTTTTACAATGGTTAGCGTCTTCAGGGGAAATATCAAGCTTAGATAAGCCATACGTCAAATCACTAAAAGAATTTCAAGATAAATGCGTGGCTTCTACAGGGAAATCTATTTTTGAAAAGCTAGAAGCACAAGGTAATATTTTAATGCCGGGTGGTTGGTCGGGAAGTGACTTAAGCACATCGGGTCATGCCATGATTTACCAGTTTATAAAAAACCCTGACCGTTCTTACAATTTTATTATTTATAATACAGGTTCGGGTATTGAATATCATAAAAATGCTTCTAAAGTGAAAGATAAATATTCTCCACTCATGGCATACAATATCCCAGCAGATACCTCACCGGAAAAAATAGAAAATTTTATAACGCATTTATTAACACCACGCATTGCACCATTTTTAGAAACCATGTATAAAGAACATGGCGATGATCCTACTTGGGAAGCAAAAAAAGTATATAACGCACAGCGTGTTTATCAAGAAGTAATTGAAAAAAATATTCCATCCGGTTCAGTAAAAATAGAAAATCCTATTAGTGCGGTTAATCTAAAAGAAACCATCGAAATTGTTACGCAAGGCCAGTTGTCAGGTACTTGTGCAATGCGTGTTTTAATGCCGTTGTTAAAAGTCAATATGGGTGGCGATAATTTTCGTGAGTTTCATTATGCATTTGATCTTAAATCGCTGCAAGATTATTTTGAGACGCAAAAACAAAAGCATGATTTAGAGCAGCCGAATAATTTGCATAATCCCATGGTGCGCAGACAACTGCTACAAGCGATTAGACGGGTTTCTATTAAAACGAAAAAATTATCAAGACGATCCAAAAGAGGACAAGATGGTGAAACCGTTATATCTAAAGAAAAGGCAGAGGAAGTATTAAAGTTACTGGAAAGTATGGGAAATGAGCTGAGATCATTGCCAAAGGCTATGCAAAAATTCAGTGACACAAAAAAAACAATATCTGTAGACACTTTAAGTTTTATTGAAGATTCAAAAACTTCTAGCCTTGATAGAACAATTAATCTGCGGCATGAGGGTACAGGTGGAGAAGATCTTAAAGATATATTTGACAAAAAAGCTGAATATTTGAGAGATAGAATTTTGGCTGACAAACAAGGGGTTGGAGGATATTTTTCAATAGGGCCGCAGATTATTGTGCTTCAAGTTAATGTTGGATTTCAAATTTGTTATAAAAAAAGAGGTGCCGACACAGTCAGTATAATAGCGATTGAAAATGATAAAGAGAATGGAGAATTATTTTCTTTGTTGTTACAACACAATAGTTATGAAATTCATAAAAACAATGAAAATGGACAAAAAATATACGATTTAGTTTTTAAGCTTGTAAAAGAAAATGGTGGGATGGTCGAATATGAAAACACAAATGTCATCAATGATCGTGACATAAAAACGGAAGAAGAAGAGAAAACGGCAGCAGAATGCCCAGCACCCAAAGAAAAAGCTTATAAAAATAAACCCTTTGAGTATTTAAAAGATTATTATGAAGTCGTATCTAAGAACGATGCAATGGGTTATAACGAAGCTGCTTTAGTTCAAATTGAAAATCTTTTTTTAAGTTTCCCACTCAATAGTAAAGAAGAGCTGGAGGCTTATTTTAAAAATTTATCAATAGAACAATCGCGAGAAGCATTAACGTATGTACAACATATTTTAAGAATTTATGGTAAAAATTGCGGAATATTGAACCCGTATCCTAGTGCTTCTCAAACCATTACAAGTTACACGGCTCTGCTGATAGGGAGCTGCATTGCCAATCGGTTGTACGATAATCACCCATCTTTTGAAAGATTAACAGCTCAAGTTTTACCACAGGAGGACGCCGAGTCTAATAGCTTTGATCCTCGCTTCGATCAAAGGCTAGTAGAGTTGTATAAAATAAACAATGAAATCCGAGCCAATAAAAAACTTGAATGTGAAGAGTTTGATTATTACGATGTTGCTTTTTTGAAATATAGGTCATTGGAAGATAAAGGATTTGTTGAATTAAAAAGTAAGTATAATAGTTCAAAAGATGAGCAACGCCGTCATTTGCAAGAAGCATTGAAGGGAAAGGATGATATTACTTTAAGTGAACAAACAAAAAAAGATTATGATAATTTTTTACAACTAAAACAAATACAGCATGAGTGTGATCGTATTAAAAATGCACGATACAATTACTTTAATGCCGTTACCACAAACGTAAAGAATGACGAATATGCTGTGCGAGTGGCTGGGTTAAAGTATAACAATCGGTCGTGGGCTGAGCCTACAAAATTTACATTTGAAAACGAAGAGTTTTTAAAAAAAGATAGATTTTCATATGAAGTTGATACCTCAAACATCAGAGAATTCCCCTTAACATTGGAAAGATTTTATAGAATCAAAAACGATTATATTAAAAAAATTCTATTGGCTAAAAAAATAGAAGGTGGCAATGCTGCTTTAGTTGATCATCAGCAATATATAAGTACACATAAGCCGGATGAATACATATCTCGAACGCTTCCATTTACGCGGAAAGAATTGGGTTGTAGTGTTGTTATCACAAAAGATTTTTTTGAATCAAATTTAGACTTGCTAGATAAGCACGATGATCAAATGGTCTTGTTGGTGAATTTATTTTCCCCGGCTGCGTTAGAAAAACAAATATCTAACAACAGATATTTTGTAAAAAAATTACAACAATTTTTAGAAGAGGCACTGCGATATTATTCAAGGGATGAAAATGAATTTTCAGCAGGCGGTATGTTTGTTTTTGAATTACAATATTTCTTATTAAAATATTTGAACCAACATCCAGATCGTCATTCTTCTCTAGCTTTACAAGGTGTTATATCGTGGCTAGAAGACCAAAATGTTAATCTGGTCAAAAAGATTGAATTGCCCAGCACAAAGGCAAACAAAAATATTGAACGAGAACTGCTCGTGATTTATTTTTTAAAAATATCCGCAATGGAAGAAGGATCTAAAAAATCAGAAGTTATAAAACAAAATATGCAAAGGCTATTGACAGGTTTGTTGAAGTCAAGAGTAACAGAAAGCGGCAATCCCATTTTAGATGCAGAACTTATTAGAGCAGGACAAAAAATAAAAGCAGACATCAAAGTACAATTTGATTCATTACCCGAACCACAAAAAAGAGAAATGCTAAAAACAATTCTTGCCGACATTTTAGTGTCTACTAATATAGTACCTAATATGGATAACGAAAAAGAGTATGACCTAACTTTTGTAGAATATCCTAACGTTAATATTAATTATCACAATAAAACAACTGGCGAATCACTTCTTATTGATGTGGATCTTTCTTTAGGTAGGGTGTCTACCACTAAAGGTAGGCTACAGCCGATGTTGCCAAATATTTATAATGATTGGCGTTTTAGAGCTTTGTTTGGCGAAGCACGCATGCCCGCAATAAGAGAAGATATTGGGGATAAAATTTTCTTTAATTTCACAGATGGCAAAAGAAACCTTTACAGAATAATACATGAAAAAAATTCTACATTACATATACAAACAAAACCGCCTAGTGAAGCTCAATGGTTTGAATGGGTGCCTAAAGAAGACATTTACACAGTCAGCGCGCGCTATAGAGATGATGATTGTCATTGGTGGCGAGAAACAAATGTAATAGTACCCCAATTGCCAAAAGATTATTGCAGTACAGTTGAAAGCGGTTACTTACTTAAAATAGAGCGTGATATGTCAGGTCTAAATCAGACATGTTCTGCTTTAAAAGGCTTAAAAGAGTTAGAAGGGTATCAATATATTGTAGACAATAAAAAAGAAAATTCTAATATCTATGCTTTGTTTAAAGATTTTGAATCCGCTGAAAATATAGAAGTCTGGAAAGCACACGATAAATTGCCACCATTGAAAGTAAAATTGTCGCGATATAATGATTTATCTTGGGATGTGTCAGTTAATAAGCATAACGGTCAATTAGAGTATAGCTGGTCCAAAAATAACAATTTTAAATTATTTATTGATCACCCTCAAATGATTGAGGGGTTTCCCAACGTGCTTTATATGAAAAACAAAGAAACACAAGAGACTATTGCAATTGTGCCAAAGCAGGAATTTTATGTTGAAGATATAAATAAAAAAGATGGTGAATATTATGCATTAAAGTATGATGATGCTAATGTTGTACCTAAAACGATTTTTGAAAACCGTTCTAAAGAAGATATGCCTTTTTGGCAACCTTCACTGACGAAGATTAAACCCTGGAAAACAACGAATACTCAGAAATATTATCAATTTTCTGTCAAAAATAGTGAGCTGATAGCTAAGACAGCGGAGGAATATTTGCAGTTGGCCTATATTTATCTCGCTAAACATGATCCGAGTCGCGCCATGTGGGCCTTAAAAAAATGCCATAAAATAGGTGCTCTTCAAGGGATGGAAGAAGAAGTTTATTTGATTATGAAAATAATGAAAGATATTCCCAACAAAAGTTATAATAAAGGGCATTATGACAAAGCCTTTTTTAAAGATCCAGAAACAAATGCTGTTAGACTTTATGCAGCATGGTTGTTAGCAGAGCAAAAGAAAAACAGCATGGATCAGATGCGAAAAAAACGTTCAACGCAACAATCGGATAAAGAAACCAGCAATTATGAATATGAGAATTACGTTGCTAATGAAATAAAAAAATTTTATGACGATTTGTTTTCTTATGATTTAAACACGCTATACGAGGATTACCGAAAAGTACTGGGTGAAATCCCAGAAGACATGCAGCTAGACTATAATCAACGTTTATTTTTATTGAGCAGCATTAAAAAACCCACAAAAGCGATGCAAAATGAGCTGGTTATGCTTAAGTTAATTGAGGCTAGGGCTCAAAAAAAGCAATTTGTTAAAAAGCAACATCAACCACATTATAAACTAAATGAAAGTGACACAAAAAAGTTACATGAAATAGAAGCAGAAATTGAACAATTAAATGCCTTAAGAAAACAAGCCGGCATTGAAGAAGAGGAGGAAATGACCTCTGTATTTAATAGAGAGATGGTTTCAGGATTGCAAGATCAACCTTTTATAGCTATGAAGCTTGGGGAAGAAGAAAAAGAACAAAAAGATGTATTAGAAATAAAACAGCTTAAAGAAGAAAAAAAGGATCAAGAGTCTCAAGATTTCTTAAAAAGACAGCAAGAAAAATACGAGATAGAAGCTAAAGTGGGTCGCAAAAAAAATGAAAAATTAAAGACCGATATTGAAGCCTATAAGGAAGTTTATACGCCAGAAAAACAACAAGCAATGTTAAACGATATCGCGCCTTACGTACTTAATTCGAAAGGAGAATTTAAGGATAGCCGTGCAGAAGAGACGCTAAAGGATAGTGTTGAAGAAATGTTGAGGCTCGCCAATGCAGCAATCTCAGGAATTGATAGTACGCTTGAAACAAAACTTGAAGTTCAAGGAAATATAAAATCTGAATTGCAGCTTAACGACTTGGTTTGGTTATATTTGCAAGGAGATCAAAAATTATTTGAGCAAAAAACAAGAATAACAGATCCCCAAAAGTTAAAAGACTTAAATGCAAAAATACACCAGTATTTATTGAATTATACCCAATATCAGCACCAGGTAAGGATGACAAAACATTTACTCGCATTAAAAAAATGTAAAGATTTTGAATTCGAAGATCTAATCATTAAATTGGGTAATGAACTTAGTTCTGAGCGAGCATATAACCCCAGCATGCACCCTGAAATTTTGGTATTTGAATATCTAGAAGATAAGTTAATTAGAAAAGATCAAATAGAAGTTATCGCAAAATTGTTAGAGAAAGACAAAAATGAAGGAATTTTTCAGAACCAAATTATTCAGCTGATTATGGGATTTGGAAAGTCAAAATTATTACTTCCCATTATGGCATTAAAAAGAGCAGATGGCACTAACTTATCTATTATAGAAATCCCTGCGGCGCTTTTTGGTCCTGGATTTTCAGACTTAAGCGAAAAAACAGAAAAATTATTTGGTAAGAAAGGGTTTCCACTTCTTTTTAATCGAGATTCCAAGTGTGATTCTACAATTTTAAATACTGTATATCAAAGCTTGTTGTCGACAATGCGAAATCGAGATTATATTGCCACCACACCTGAAACCATGATGTCCTTACAGTTAAAATATTTAGAATTAACCAAATTAAAGAATGTTACATCAGAACAACACGCACAGATAACCCATTTAGAGAATATTTTAAAATTAGTCAAAGATCGGGGTGATGTTTTAATTGACGAGTGTGATATAGCCTTAGATTTAAAGAAAGAATTAAACTATACCTTAGGTATTGAAGAGCCTGTAGATCAATATATTCTGTCGAACACCCTGAAAATTTTTAAATTGTTAGAAAAAGCTCAAATTGAAGTTTCCCCTAGTATTTCTTGTAATTTAAAAGAAGTGATGCTAAGAGAAAAAGAAATACTAAGTGATGAACAGTGGGATGAAATAACAAAAAAATTAGCCGAAGTATTAATGACAGCCCCCGAGAGTCCTATTAATTTTGTGAATTTTGAGTTGCCGCTCGATGAAAAAGAAAGAACAGAAAAAATGGCAAAAAACAGAGCAGATTTTTTAAGTTATATTTTGAATGAAACAACCGAAGTTCCTTCTTGTTTTGGGAAGTATGATGGCAGTGAGCGCAATCATATTGATTTAGTTAAAGGTGAGCTATCATTGTTAAAAATTTGTCTTAAAAAGAAGCCTCATGAATTTTACGAATTTCCTAAAAGCATTGACTATGCAGGTAGCAAAGAATTAGCAATTCCTTGTTTGGGCAATAATGAGCCCAATGAACGTGCTAAATTTTCCACCTATGAAACCATTATTTATACTACATTGCTTCAGAAACAAAGAGGGCTTTTGTCAGAAAACGTTATATCTAAATTTATTTTAGATTTTAAAGCAGCGGCTAATCAAGAATTGTTAGATAACGCACATAATGAAGAATTAATATTTGATAAGACGAATGCGGCTAAAGCATTCGAAACAATAACAGGCTTACCGCTTCATATAATGATTAAAATAAATTTAGAACAAATTCAAAACTTGAATGCAGAAGAAAAAAAACAGTTTAATATATGGCGAGAACGTATCAGCAAAAAACAGGAGTCTTTTGATTATGTTTTGCAGCATTATATTTTAAGTGACATAAAAGCACACAAGCATATTTTAAGAGCTAACCGTATTAATCACGTATCGCAATATCGTTCAGGTTCCGCAATTTCTGGCACACCTGGTAGCGCAGCGAGTTATCATAAGCGCTTTAAATTTGACGAGGAAAATAGTATAGGGATTGATGGGGTTACGATTGATCATCTCATCCGAAAAAGATCTACAGTTTCATTTTTGCCTTCAAAAAATCCGGCAGATATTATAGATAGCAGTGTTATTAATAATAAAGACTTTAATAAAACTCATGCATTTTTGGATGTGGGCTCTATTTTCGAAGGCAAAAGCAACTTAGAAATAGCGCAATTGTTTGTTAATAAACTAAATATTAAAAAAGCAGAACAGATAAAATCAAACACTAAACCACACAAAATAAAACATGTTTTATATTTTGATAATGAAAATCGGCTTTGTGCATTTCCATTGGATGGTGGTCAAAATATTGTGATTGATAGTACGGAGCCATGGACGATTGCTGAAAAGTTGGGAAATTTTGATAAAAATGGAAAACCTGAAAACATACCTGAAGAATATTTTACGTATTATGACCAAATTCATACAACAGGGATTGATATTGAACAAACGCTGGATGCCATTGCTGTTCTCTCTTTAGATGCACAAACCAATGCAAGAGATTGTTGGCAAGGAGCCATGCGATTAAGAAAACTATCAGGGGAACAAAAAGTTCAATTCATTTTGCCTAAAGCTGTTGCATCTAAAAAAGTGAATGGCACCACAGAGAATTGGCAAGTAGAAGATGTGGTTGCATTAGTGCAATCGAATCAAACGAATCGATTGGCAGATATTCATTTAAGAGCAGCATCAGCCAATATGGATGATGTTATACATGAGTATTTTTTAGAAAAAATGTTTAAATGTTCTAATGCGGATATATCTAAAAAATTAGCATTGAGAGAAAAATATACTAAAATATTTGATTTGGAATTAGATGAAAGCCCGCATGGTAAGTTTGGAGCTGTTGAATCATTGACAGATGTTGATAAAATTTTATTGCAGCATATAAAAAAATGCGTAGATAAATTTGATGAGATTGAAACATTGGTTGATGTTAAAGCTGAATTGATTGAGAAACTTAATGAGATAAGATTTAAAGCAATAAAAGATTGTTTAAAAAAATATAAATATGGTGCTGTTGAATCGGGGTCAGAACTCGAAAAGGAGAAAGAAAAGGAAAAAGAGAAAGAGAAAGAAAAGGAAAAAGAGAAAGAAAATGAAATTTGGAATGCTAGTATAAGAGCAGCTGATTATAAGCCATGGAATGATTTGGAGAATAATTTTCCTGAGAATATAGATTGGGCAGTAGGGAAATATAATGAGCAAATAAATATTGCAACCCTTAATTCAGTGATGCCTTGTAATTTGGGGTTTTCAGAAGACATTTTTATTTCTGAAAATTATCAAAATACTTATATCGGGCAAGAAAACTTTGTAGATAACTTTATAAAACCACTTAATTTGTTTTTAGTTATTAAAGATTCAAATGGAAAGCTAAAAACTTTGCTCATAACGCAAGAGGAATACAAGCAATTTTCAGATTTCTTGTCTGTTAGCAACAATCGTAAGAAACTCGAAAAAAATGGAACTCAAATGTGGATTGTTTCTCCGCACGATACTTTGGTGTGTGGGACAAGTGATGATATGGATGAAAAAAATGAAAAAGAAAATATAAGCTATAAGGCTCTGCTATCGCAGATTCAATATTTTAATGTGGACATAGATATGTTGAATAGGAGCAAACACTTTGATTGGCTTTTACATGAAGGTGCAGTTGAAAAAATGGATTTCTTAGAAAATGTATTATTGAAAAATTATCCAGAAAAAAGGAAGCATTTGGCAAGCTTTAAGCAAGAAATAAATCAGAAGCTGGATATGCTTTTAAAAGAAATTAATAGCACTATAGATATTGCGGCTGCTTTTGAAGGCGTGAGAAATGCAGACACACAAGCCATCAATCAATATTTGGCAGATGTTGTTGCTATTGAAGATGAAAATCTTAAAAAATTGGCTATTAATTTAGGTACGATTAAAGAAGGAGGAAAAAATCTACCATTATTAGGATTTGCGATCAAGCTTGGCAGATTGTCTGTAGTAGAAAAATTAATAGCGTTACACTATGTAACAACAACATATAATATTGATAATTCTCCACTTCTATTAGCACTTAAATATAAACAAGATGAAATTTTAGAGCGATTGGTAGCCGAGCCTGATATGTATCCGCCTTCAGGACAGAAACAAATATGGTTTAAATTGTTTGATAAAATTTTAAAATCAGCTTTTAAAAGTGGTAACAGTAAAATACTAGATAGCTTCTTGTTGAAAATGAAAGAGATGTGTGATCCAAAAATTGTTAATCAATTGATTTCTAAAAAAATACAACAGTTAGTGTCCTCTAATGAATCGGATCTAAAAATTTTAAAAACATTAGAATATTTAACTCGGTTGAGTAACGATCCCTTTTCAGACGTTTACAAGAAATATATATTAAGCATTTTGAAGACAGGCTCTCCTGATAAAATCGGGCAAACATTAGATTTGTTTTATAAAGAATCTCCAAATACAGAAATAAGCGAGTATTTGAAAAAATTAGGTGCTGAACTTGATAGGCCCGATGTTTTCTTTAAAATTTTTGCAGATGAACGTTTTGTTTCACAAAATAATGACGTAGAGTATTGGGCCGATATTTTAAGTTATCACGCAAAACCAGGTTCTTATCTTTATGTGTTGAATCAAAAAGAGGTTCCTAGAGATTTACAATCTTTAATGTCTATGGGCAAATTCCCTGTGGTTGTTGAAAATGATGGGAAGCCAACAGCATTTATTATTCTTAAAGACGGCGCTTTAATAGAAGAGAGCACTTATAATATAAGTCCAGAATCACAGATGTATCAATTATTGTATAAGCATATTCAAGTACATATCTATGGTAGAAAAAATGAATATTTAAAAAATACAGATCCGCTTTTGGTGTCGCTTGTTGATTATAGATTACTAGAATTTGAAAAAACAAAGCCTGAAATTTTAGAATTTTTATTAGCTAAAATACCACAGATGGATAATGATACAAGAGAAGCACTATCAAATAAGCTGAAAGACTTGGGATTCTTTAAGAAAGTACAAAGTATGCTATTCCCTCGTGAAAGGAACAGTCTTTATGATGCGAATGCATTACCTAAAATTTATTTGGATGTTTTCATTATGCTATCAAGAAATGGTAGAGACTCTTTGATAGCCATTTTAGACGCGATAAGAAAAGGAGGCGATTATTATGGCGCTAAACCTCAGCATGAAGAAACAATGGTTTTATATCAGTATTTAGTGTCAAATCTAGATTTTTCTGATCCCCTTAATCATGATTTGGGAAAATATATTTTTGAGCGGATAAAAAGTAATCGGTATAAGGATTCTGTTAAAGAAACACCATCCAATTTGGATAAAAAATTTTTGATACTTTTAGATGAGCTTTTCGATAAGGGATTTTCTCTTGAAGTGTATACGGAAGAAGAATTTGATAAAATAATACAGCATTTACTGTACAGTGATAGTAATATGTTTGTAGAAAAAATAATGGAGAAAATTAAAGAAAGTAAAAATTCCAGCCGTTTTCTTTTTCAACATATGTTTTCTGAAGAAAATAAATGTTCAGATTATAATAAAAAAGAATATTTTTTAAGATTTACTAAGGATTTCCTATCTAAAATTAATTTAATAGAGCTTCAAAAACTCCCATTAAGCAAGAAAGGTATCGAGACTTTATTGTCTAATTATTTTATTAAAGATAAAGATGCAGATTTAGCAACTATTGAGAAATTGTGGTTTATACATGGTGAAAAACCTACTGTTGAACAAATTGGGACTGTATTTAAAAAATCTATTGCGCAAAATAATATTGAGTTTTGTAGAAAATATTTAAGGCAGCTAAATATGCCATACTCTGAAGAGTTTAGAGGTGATGTAGATGCACACCTGGAATTAATTTTCGAAAGAGAAAGTAATAAAGATAATAAATCTACTGCAGAAAAAGAAGGTGAAATAAAAATTGAAACGGATAAAAACGCTGTTGTTTCAGAGATTGATAAGATATTTAGTGTGATGGATAAATATCATGAGTCATCGACAATTGTACCTATTTTAAAAAAGAGTGATGTAGTTTTGGAAGCTGCAGAGATTTTTAAGCAATTAAAAATATGGCAAGAAGAAGGTGGTAGCCGATACAGCAGCTATCAGGACAACGATACGTATTTTCAAGATTTATTTAGACTGGCTTGCAAAAAAAATTGGTTAGACTTTATTGATGTGTTAGTTAAAAAATATGGATATAAGTTTAACATTTTAAGACTTAATAGAGAGGTCTTAATAGAGGATAAGACACCTGCTTTATTTGCATTAGAAAATACATATGATGATTTATTTTTTAAACTAATTGAATCAAGTCAATCATCAGATATGCAGCCATTATTGCCTACTGCTGTTAAAATGAAAAACAGAAAAGCTGCAGAATTTTTGATGAAAAAAATATGCCCATATGAAGAGCCTAATTTTGTTAATACAATTTTAGATCAAATTTTTAGTGCACCTGATGATGAGTTGTCGATTAAGTTACAGACCTCAGATTATTCAAAACCAGCGGATATACAATCACTGGTACGCATTGCTATTGCAGTAAATAATAAATCTGTGTTAGAATGTTTAATTAAAAAAATATCTAAGCAAAAAGAACCTGAGTTCATTAATGCAGTTTTAGAACAGATTTTAACTTTTCCTAATGATGAGTTTTCCATCAAGTTAATTGACTCAAATTATTCAGATTTTGCTACTGAACTATTGCTATTGCGTACTGCCATTAGACTCAAACATGGAAAGATATCAAAGTATTTAATTGAAAGCATATCTTCGTACAAGTGGAAGCCTGATTCTTTTAATGAAATTTTAGTGCAGATTTTAGAGCCACCACCTGCTTTGGATTTGCTTAAGTCTTTGGTTAAACAAGCACTTACCATTGATGAACAATCGATTGCAATATTTACCCGTTTATTAAATAGTGATTTAGGTGAACATTTGCCATTTATATTGGGAATGTTAGATGATAAATTGTCAAATATTTATGAAAGAAGTGAAGATGCAAAATACAAACAGGAACTAAAGGGCATTGTTGATCAAAAGAAAGCCGAACTTAATTTAGAGCAAGCAAGCAGAGTGCTTGGGCTGATTGCAAATAAGGGAGATGCGGCCTCTGTTTTTAATGCGGCAGAGATTTTCAAAAAATTTCAGGTATGGACGATTGATAAAACTACTGAAAATGATTATAGTCGTAGTTATGAAACCAGAATGCGCGAAGATGTTGCTTATGTAAAGTACTTATTTTCTTTAGCCTGCAAAAATAACTTGCCAGGGTTGATTCAGAAGTTGGGTGAAGAATACAATAAATCTTCTTATAGTAGCTCATTTGATATAGAAAAATGCAACAAAGATATTTTAATAGAAGGCAAGCCGCCGCTACTATTTGCTTTAGAAAATAGACATGATGATCTATTTTTAAAATTAATCAAGAGAGATTACAAAACAGATAAAAATCCCTTATTACTTACAGCGATCACAATGAAAAATGCAACTATTGCAAGATATTTAGTTGACAATATGTACTGGTTTGAGGGTGCTGATTCTGATTTTCTTAATAAAGCATTCAAGCTAGTTTTGACGCCTCCGCCAGTATGGGCTATTTTTGATGCTTTGGTCCAAAAAGCAACCAAACAGATTGATGCAAAATCTATTGAAATATTCATCGATTCATTAAGCCATGATATGGGAGAACGTTTACAACCGACGATAGACTTAGTTACTGAAAAGTTACAGTCAGTTTCTGATAAAAACAAAAAAGTGATATTAGAGCTTCTTTTTGAGAAAAAGAAAAAAGGTATTTATGAAGATAAAGAAGCTATGGAAAATGAAGCCCCACAGAGAACGCTGACGCAAGCACTTGATTTGTTAAAAAAGAGTGATCAACAAGATATTGAAACTGATTTAAACCCAAGTATGAAAAAAGCGCCGCAAGATGATGACAGCGATTCAGTTGTAACTTTTCACCCCCAAAAACCAGACGATGCTTGATTACTTGAATGATTTGGTGAATTTATTTAATATTGTATTCAAAACGCGTTGATAATTTTGCTCAGATTTTGAAATTAGGGTTTTGGAACGTTGGCATGAGGAATGAATTGAACATTTAAATCCATGCTATCTATGCTAGACATATCATCTGAGTTATCTATAGGAACGTTATGGTTATATTGATAGTGTAGGCCAGGGTTGTATTTTTTAGGTATTTGTGTTTTAAAATATTGGTTTTTATATCTTGCGAGTGCTTTGGTTGGAGTTTGTTTTGAGACATGCTCTTCATAATACTCGTTGTTAACCTGTTGTATCTTCTGAACAAGTGCAATCTTATCTTTTGTTATTCCCTTCTCTCCAGGTATTAATAAAACTTCTTTATCAGCCACTGCCATTTTTATTGCTATAATGCGATCTTTGTCATCCTTTATTGCATTATCATTTTGGAACTGACTTATTGCTTTGTCTTCGGTGGATAAATCAATATCTTTAAATTGTTCAGGTTCGACTGCTACTGTATAGCCAATGCGCTTATTATTTACAGTTGCATTAATATTTTCTTTTTTATAGGATGGCGGTATGCGTAAATAGCCATCTTCTTCTTGATAAAGATTCACAGGCTTGTTTTGGTCATCGACAGGTTTTGCCGCATATTTTCCAACAGAAACATCCATCCCAATTTCAAAAGACATATATGGAGATTCTATGGAATTTTCGCGAACGTGCTGGTATAACGTAGCCTTCCCATTAGGATGCTGAGCTTTTATTACAGGTATTTTTGGATCGTGCAAACTCTCTTTTAAGTTTTTAATGCCTTGAGCACTGAGTCCCCTATGAAGCAGTTTTTCCCCCCCCTTGATTTGTGGCATACGATTTTTATTGCCTTTAGGCATGATTTTCTCCTCTTGCATTATGACTTGAAATTAATGTACTGTTTGCATGCAGGTTACTTTTTTTAAACTAAAAAAAAACAAAAAAGAATTGTAGCATGCTAAGTATATTGATTTCAACGTTTTCATAATGGATTTGTTGATAAAATGTTCACTTAAGGTGTACGGCATAAATTTAAGAATGTTTTTCTAATTTATTTCAAGGAGCGTAGCAAATGATTTTTAGTTTCTTGTTTTTTCAAATGTTCTAAAAACCAATTTAAGGGTTCACTATTTACATCTGTGCGCCAAGCAATTTTTAGCGCAACTTTAGTTTTAAGACGTGCAACAGCGCGTTCAACAAGTAATCCTTTTTGCAGTAAATGTTCAATTCGATGCTTGGGTAAATACCCAACCCCTAAGCCCTGCACTTGAGCTTGAATCTTAGCTTCCATATGAGGAACAAAAATAATAGATTGTCCAGGATATATACCAGAGGTTCTCCCAGGAACATTAGCTGTATCTGATATTACGATACTGTATGCAGATGCTAAATCCTCAGGATTTAAAGGCTCAGGTTTCTTTGCTAAGGGATGTTGAGGAGATATTGCAAAAACGAATGAAACAATACCTAAATCCATTTGTGCACAGGGTAATTCAGGAGGGGGTTCACCAGACACACCGAATACCAGTATTGCGCGATCTTGCATTAAAGCATCCCAACTGCCATTCATTACTTCTCGGTGTACTTTAATAGAAATTATAGGTGATTGTTTTTGAAAGACTTTTAAAATTGAAAATACGCCTTCGCAAGAAAGTAAATCGTCAAATGCAATCCCAAATTCTGTCGGCCATCCTTTTTGAACTAAATGTAATTCATTTTCTAAACGTTCCATTTGCTTTACCATACTGCGCCCGCGTTCCATTAGCAATCGACCTTCTGGTGTAAATTTAAGTGTGTAATTTGATCTGTCGAATATTTTGAAATTTACAAGATGTTCAAGTTTTTGCACACTTTGTGTAATGGCAGAAGGTGTACGGTGCAAATGTTTTGCTGCTTTTGCAAAAGTACCTAAGCGCTCAATAGAATACAAGATTTCTAAATCTTTAATGTCGATTTTCATACTCAAATCAATCCTCTATAAGTTAAAAGCTCCAAATAAACATATTTAGTTTTACTTAATCTTTTTGTTATTTCTTTTTACTATCTTTCTTTAAAAAATAGTAATATCATTATAAATATGAATGCTTAGCTAAACAAGCTTAGCAAATTTTGTTAAGTTTTATTAAATACTGTTTATATATACAGTTTTTAAAATACACCAGTACAGGAGAAAGATCAAAATGAACAAGATATTAACTTCCACTTTGGTGGCAACATTATTAATAACAGTTACATCACCGATTTTTGCAAAGGAAAAAGTTATGGAAAATAAAATCCAAAACCTAGAACAGGCTGTGCGCTATTTTGATGATGAACTCAATTTTAAAACAAATCCTCACGGTGTGAAAGCAGTTGTTGATGGTGAAGTAAAAAATGTAACCATTGTAGATGTACGAACCGCCGAGGATTTTAAAAAAGGCCATATTCCTGGTTCAATTAATGTACCCTATGACAAATTTAACGGTTTTCATGGAAATGAGACAGAATTTCCAGGCTTAAGAAAAGACGGTTATAATTATGTATATTGCTATCAATTATTGTGTAATTTAGGGCAAACCGCTGCCAAAAAATTTGCTAGTGCAGGATATCCCGTTAAAGAAATAGTCGGTGGCTATCAATCTTGGGTTGATGGAAATTACCCAATTGAGAAGTGAAGAGATAGATTATAAGAGCTATCTTTTACTTGAAAGCAATATCTAAGGGAAATTGATTAAGCATATCCAGCTTGCAATTTCCCTTGATTATTGGATTGCAGTTTCATTTTTTTTGATGCTAAGTTGATATTCTTGGCATGTTTTAGTAAAACTCTGAAAGAGTTTTTTTATCTCTGAGCTATTTTCTACCCATGGCATATGACCTGCATTTTTAATTTCAACAATATTAATGTTTTTTCTTTGAAAGCGATTATCATCTTTAAATAGCTCTAGAGGCACTATAGAATCATATTCGCCTCCAATAATAAGCGTAGGAACATTTTTCGGAATCCATTTTGCATTAAAATTCATCTCTACAGCTTTACTTTGCCACCATACCGCAGGAAGATATTCAAAAGGGACATTCTTTAGAAGTGTCCAGCCTTTTTCGATAGAGTGGGCCGGGAAATAGTAAGGCATGCATGCAGCCAGAGCATTTTTGAATGTTTCATTATTAGGATTTTGAGTAAATTCAGACATGGCTGGAGTCAGATCAGGTAGATTTCTTTCCTTTGCTTTTTTAAGTGCTGCTTCTAACCATAAGCATGGTGCTGAATTAAGCACAACTAGGCCTAAAAAATGATTTTCCATTTCTGGATAAAGAAGAGGTAACATCGCTCCAAAAGAGTGACCGACATAAATTGGATTTTTAAATTTTTGAATAATAGAAGGGAACATAGCTAACCAAGTATCAAGATCATAATCATCAGGAATATTATGAATATTGCTACCATTAGCCGGCATATCAATCAACCAAATATTGCCAGGAATATCCAAAATTTTTACTAATGACATCAAGTATTCTGAATCAGCACCCGGTCCACCCGGAAAAAACAGCCAATTCAAATCTTCCAGACTGTCGTTCTTAACACATTGATATCTGACCTGATTATCATCAAAAATATATTCCATATGCCTTATCTCCTCAAAATAATTTCTAGAATTTATCTAAACAGATCTTGAGTGCCTTCGCTCCCGCCATTCTAATGTATTATATATTAGAAAGAGTGCCTGAAAAACCTAAAGATTCTTCAATTTATCAATATGTGATAGAATTCTTTTATGTAATTATATAAATTTTTTGAAAATTTAACAGTTAGATGACTTGAGATAAACAATGAATAAGCATGATATTTGTGACCATTTATGTTTCAATAAATTTTTTTGAAGCATCATCATATCTAAAGTTATGGATTAAATTCATTTTTCATTTTCCAATATTTAAACCAGAGAGTGAAATAATATATTTCATTGTGCAACCCCAAAGCAAGTTATAAAGCTAAAGCATTAATCTTTGTGTTTACAAGACAGTCTGACATAAAGCCGTATTTTTGGCAAGATATATGGGTTTTTATGATATATTATTAATTTATTCGAGGAAAGTCTATGGATAATGAGAATCTTAAAAATCAAATTAACCAATGGGCTAACAGTTGCCTCTTATCCCTTGGTTATAGCTTAAAAAGTCATATACCAGAAAATGTATTAAATACCCCGTGGTCTTATCTGATTCGTTTTGAAACATCTGATGGATATATCTATTTGAAGCACATGCCCGAATTATTTGCTTTAGAACCAACGATTATCAAAATTTTGCATGATCAGTTTCATGCCAGAGTTCCAATAACTATCGGACAGAATGACGAATTAAATTGTTTTTTAATGAAAGATGCAGGCCGCCCTTTACGAGAGATTCTGAAAAAAAAGTTTGAAGTAGAGTTGTTTTGTAGAGCCATTGAACAATTTACATCACTGCAGATAGCAGTTGCAGATTGTGTGGATGTTTTTTTTGAAATTGGGGTTCCGGATTACCGATTAGATAAGTTGCCCGGCTTATATGAAGAATTGACTACAAGAAAAGACTTATTAATAGAGGATGGTTTGTCCGAAGAGGAAGTGATTCAATTACAAAAACTGCTTCCAATAGTTAATCATTTATGCAAAAAATTATCTGATTACCCTATTAAACAAACAATTGTTCAACCTGATTTTAATGACAATAACATACTGATAAACGAGATGGAAGATATCACAATCATTGACTTAGGTGAAATAGTAATTTCACATCCGTTTTTTTCGCTGTTCAACTGTTTGAGCCAGGTCAGAAAACATCATGGGTTAATAGAAGAAAATGTTATGTATCTAAAGATTCAAGATGCTTGTTTTAAAAACTATATGAAGTATTTTGAATCTAAAGAGCAGTTTTTAACTGCTGTTGATATCTCAAAGGTACTATACTATGTTTATGGGATGTCGTACCAATATAGATTTATGATTGCATGTGGTAAAGAGCGGCTGATCTCATTCCAGCATTGGAAGCTCGGTAACTTATTAAGAGAATTTATAGCTTTGGTTGGAAAAGATAAGTTCTTGGTTGGTCACTTATTTGAGGGTGAGTAATAATCATGCTGCTAATATATCATTTAGTGAGTGGATCATTAAAAAATTTGGCAATAATGTTACACGTGATTTAATTGCGCCTATTATTAATGGTTTATATTTTCAATCATTATATAATTCATCTGCAGCAATGGTGGCAGCAGTATTAGCTTTTTCAGTGCACAATTAGCACAGGTTTGAATAAAATCAGATTCTTTTGTAATTTCAAAGGCCATAGCATACTTCCTGCAGAAGCAACATTGTATCAAATACTATTTTGTAATTCAAAAAGTGTTGTGGTTTCCAATTTCTGCATAATATCAAACACAATAAGTGGGCAAAGAAATTACTCCATCGTAGTAATAAAGAAGTAAATACAACAATTCTGCCCTCCTTCAACTAGGCATTGCCATTTCAGAATTGAATTGGAGGTTTTAAATATGCGTGATTGTATACATAAATTATTGAAATATAATAAAATCAATCGCTTGTATTTAAGTTTATGCTGTTAAGCTTAAAAAAAGTAAATTTTAATCTTAAAGACACTATACTTCATTATAATTCACAACTATCTGAAATAGGATGAAACGATGCTCAGTCCTCTTGCAGGCAAACCAGCGCCTTCTTCAATTTTAATTGATGTACAGAAGCTTATTGCTGCTTATTACGAGGAAAGGCCCGATCCTTCTATTGCTCGGCAAAAAGTCATCTTTGGAACCTCGGGTCATCGTGGTTCTGCTTTTGATAAGACCTTTAATGAAAACCATATTTTAGCGATTAGTCAAGCGATATGTATGTACCGACAACAAAGTAAAATTAAAGGTCCTTTATTTATGGGCATGGATACACATGCGCTTTCAATGCCAGCCCTGCAAACCGCACTGGAGGTATTTGCAGCCAATGACATAGATGTTATGCTTGCTAAAAATAATGAATATACGCCTACTCCCGTTATTTCACATGCCATCTTAGATTATAACCTTCATCATACAATGGCACTTTCAGATGGTGTTGTGATCACGCCTTCACATGATCCTCCCCGAGATGGAGGTTTTAAATATAATTCACCCAATGGGGGGCCTGCTGATCTTAAGATTACAAATTGGATTGAACAAAAAGCAAATGATTTTCTTGAAAATCAATTGCGAGGTGTCAAAAGAATTCCTTTTGAAAAAGCCTTTCGAAGCTCAACAACACATCAACATGATTATTTGAACAATTACGTAAATGATTTAGCGAATGTTATAGATATGGATATTATTCGTGGTTCCCATATTCATATGGGTGTGGATCCCCTGGGAGGTGCTGGGGTACACTATTGGCCTGTTATTGCAGAGCGCTATGGGATAAACCTTAAAAGTGTAAATAATGCAGTTGATCCCACTTTTAAATTTATGACTGTTGATTGGGATGGACAAATCCGAATGGATCCCTCTTCCCCTTATGCAATGCAAGGTTTCATTCAACTCAAAGACCATTTTGATATCGCTTTTGCATGTGATACTGATCATGATCGTCACGGCATTGTGTCTAAAAATAAAGGATTATTAGCCCCTAATCAATATCTAACACTGGCTATATTTTACCTTTTAAAAAACCGTCCTCTGTGGGATAAAAAAACAACCATTGGCAAAACTGTTGTCAGCAGTCAAATGATTGATCGAGTGGTCAAACAATTAAACTGTACACTGTATGAAGTGCCTGTGGGATTTAAATGGTTTGTAGAAAAATTAAGCAATCATTCAATGGCATTTTGTGGCGAGGAAAGTGCAGGAGCCACTTTTAGCCGCATAAATGGTGACCTGTGGACCACAGATAAAGATGGTATCAGCCTCGCACTACTATCTGCAGAAATAAGTGCTCGCTTAGAAAAAGATATAGGAGATATTTATGCTCAAATAGATCAAATGATTGGGAAGTCTTTTTACAAAAGAATTGATGCTAAGGCAAGCACAACAGAAAAAAATTGGCTAAAAACACTATCACCAGAAGATATCCACCATATGGAGCTGGTGGGTGAAAAAATTGACTCAATTATTACCATGGCCCCTGGCAACAATGCGCCCATTGGCGGACTAAAAGTGATAACTAAAAAGGCTTGGTTTGCAGCACGTCCCTCAGGCACAGAAGATATTTATAGAATCTACGCAGAAAGTTTTGAGACCTCAACACATCTTGATGAGGTTTTGACAGAAGCTAAAAGCATTATTCAACAAGCATTTACAGAGAAAAAACATGAGTGAAAATAAAGCAGTGTGCGAAATCGGTATTATAGGCTTAGGCGTGATGGGTAATAATTTGCTGCTGAATATGGCGGATCATGGTTTTAGCGTTGCCGGTTACGATAAAGACGTCATTAAAGTCAATCACTTAAAGCAAATGTCAGAAGCGCATTCTGTGTATAATACTGCTGATATCAAGACATTTATAAAACTACTTCGTAGACCTCGTGCTATTTTGTTATTGGTGCCAGCCGGCACTGTGGTAGATTCTGTGATTCAAGAGATATTAGCGTATCTTGAACCAGATGATCTGATCATTGATGCTGGTAATTCTTATTTCAAAGACACAGATAGACGGATTAGCAATCTTAAGTCTAAAGGCTTTCAATTTATGGGAATAGGTATCTCTGGAGGAGAAGAAGGCGCCCGACATGGACCCAGCATTATGCCAGGAGGTTCACAAGCTGCTTATCAACGTATTCAAGCCGTATTAGAATCCATTGCGGCCAAAGTCGATAATATGCCTTGTGTTCGATATTTGGGCCCAGGATCCTGTGGACATTTTGTGAAAATGGTTCATAACGGTATTGAATATGGCATTATGCAGCTCATCGCCGAAAGCTATGATTTAATGAAACGTGGTTTAGGTTTAAGTGATCAGCAACTTCAAAAAACTTATTATGACTGGAATAAAGGCGAGTTAAATAGCTATTTAATTGAAATTACCGCTAAAATATTTGATAAAATAGATGAGAAAACAGGAAATAAATTAATTAATAGCATTTTAGATGTGGCTGCCCAAAATGGGACAGGCATGTGGACCTCACAAAGTGCAATGGAGCTTCAAATCCCTATCCCAAGCATAGATACCGCAGTTACCCAACGAGATTTATCTATGTATGTAAATGAACGTTTAAGCATCAGTGCATCTTACCCAAAAACCCCTCTAAAGACACTTCAAGATAGCTCAGTTTTTATTGCCAATATACAGGAAGCCTTATTTGCCAGTATCTTCATCGTCTTTACCCAAGGGATGGCATTATTAAAAAAAGCTTCAGATCACTATCAATATCATCTGAATCTTGAAAATATTGCCAGTATTTGGAGAGGGGGTTGTATTATCCGTACAAAATTATTAGAAAGTATTTGTCAAGCATTCCATACTAAGAACGATTTATCCAATTTGCTTTTAGATCAAAATATATTACGCAGTGTTATAAATACCCAACCGAGTTTAAGAAGGGTTATTATACAATCCCTTGAATGGGGCATACCTACACCTGCTTTTATGTCTGCAGTGAGTTATTTAGAAGCTTATAGTAGCCCCTGGTTGCCCGCCAATCTTATTCAAGCGCAACGAGATTTTTTTGGTTCTCATCGTTATGAAAGAAATGATATGAAAGGCTCATTTCATACTGAATGGGAGAAAAAATGAAATCATCCATGAATGCTGATCAACTCAATATCAATACTATTCGCATGTTATCGATTGATGCCATCCAAAAAGCCAATAGCGGGCATCCAGGTTTACCCATGGGGGCCGCTTCAATGGCTTATGTTTTATGGACACGTTTTTTAAAACATAATCCACAAAACCCAAAGTGGTATGATCGTGATCGCTTTGTACTTTCTGCGGGGCATGGTTCTATGTTGCTCTACAGTTTGTTGTATCTCACAGGCTATGATGTTCCGATGGAGCAAATTAAACAATTTCGTCAATGGGGCAGTATCACCCCAGGACATCCAGAAAGTCAATTAACACCAGGAGTTGAAGTTACTACCGGTCCACTAGGACAAGGGTTTGCAAATGGAGTAGGCATGGCCATTGCAGAAGCTCACTTAGGGGCTAGATTTAACCAAAAAGGGTTTAATATTGTTAATCATTTTACTTATGGAATAGTCAGCGATGACGATTTAATGGAAGGCGTAGCTTCGGAAGCTGCGTCTCTTGCGGGACATTTGAAACTGGGGAAATTAATTTATTTATATGATAATAATCATATAACCCTTTCTGCTGCGACTTCACTGACTTTTACAGAAGATTGTGCAAAGCGTTTTGAAGCCTATGGATGGCATACCCAAATTATTGAAGAAGCTAATAATGTAGAAGCAGTCCATACAGCTATTTTAAAAGCTCGGGAACAAACTGAACAACCTTCTTTAATTTTGATTAAATCCCATATAGGCTTTGGTTCTCCTCATAAACAAGATACCTACGAAGCACATGGTTCCCCTCTGGGGGCTGAAGAGGTGAAGTTAAGTAAACAAACTTTAGAATGGCCAATAAAACCTGACTTTTACGTTCCTAGAAAAAGCTTAAGCTATTTTCGAAAAGCCATTGCTAAAGGACAAGCATTAGAGAAAAAATGGCAATTGCTTTTAAATGCTTATACAAAAAAATATCCAAAACTGGCAAATGAATTACAAGATTTGATCTCAGGCAATTTAAAAAAAGATTGGAATGTCAATATACCTTTCTTTCCTACGGATAACAAAGGTATCGCTACGCGTGATGCTTCATCTCAAGTGATGCAAGTTATCAGTGTCGCAGTCCCTGGCTTTATGGGAGGTTCAGCAGATCTAAATCCCTCAACCAAGACCGCATTAAAAAATTATGGAAATTTTGAAAATACTAATACTGATCAAGGCGATTTGCAAGGTAAAATAGAAGGTTCTTGGGATTATTCAGGACGCAATTTATTTTTTGGTGTGAGAGAGCATGCCATGAGTGCAATTGCTAACGGATTAGCGACTTTTAAAGGTATTATTCCTTTTGTTTCAACCTTTTTAATTTTTTCTGATTATCTAAGACCCACCATACGTCTTGCAGCGTTGATGAAAATTCAAATGATTTATGTATTTACACATGACAGTATTGGTCTAGGAGAAGATGGTCCCACACATCAACCCGTGGAACAATTGGCTAGTTTAAGAGCCATTCCTCGCTTAATTGTGATACGGCCTGCCGATGCAAATGAAACAGCGGTGGCTTGGCAGCTTGCGATTGAAACGTTTCATCATCCAATTGCTCTGATTTTAACAAGACAAGCAGTACCTACTCTAAATAGAACATGCTATGCGAGTGCTTCGCAACTTAGCAGGGGTGCTTATATTTTAGCCGATCCCTCAAAAGCTAAACCCGTACTCATTCTAATAGCTACAGGTTCGGAAGTACAACTGATTGTTAAAGCGCAAAAAAAATTAGAAAAACAAAAAATACATGTACGGATTGTATCAATGCCCAGTTGGGAACTCTTTGAAGCCCAATCAAAAAAATATCGAGACCGTGTGTTGCCTAGTTCAATACCTTTAAGAATTGCAATTGAAGCCGGTGTTGCCCAAGGGTGGGAGCGTTATGTTGGTTCTTATGGAGAAGTAATCAGTATAGAAAAATTTGGCGCTTCTGCAGCGGGCGAGCTTATCATGAAAAAATATGGGTTTTCGGTAGAAAATATTTGCAAGCGCGTGAAAAATTTACTCAGGAGAAAAAAATCATGCAAGTCAATCCCTTGAGACAATTAGAAACATTGGGTCAATCTATTTGGCTGGATTATATTAAACGCAGCCTAATCCGACAAAATACATTAAAAAATTTAATCACTAACGATGGTTTAAGTGGAATAACCTCAAATCCTTCTATATTTGAAAAAGCAATTGCAGAGAGTGATGAATATGATCAAGATATTCAAAAAATGAAAAAAAATAACATACCCACGCATGATATTTTCGAATCTTTAACACAACAAGATGTAAAAGAAGCTGCCGATGTTTTTAAACCAGTTTATAATAATACCTACCACAAAGATGGGTTTGTTAGCTTAGAAGTAAACCCACATCTGGCTCACGATACACAGGGAACTCTTATTGAAGCACGACGTTTGTGGCAAGCATTAGATAGATCAAATGTTATGATTAAAGTACCTGCAACGCGTGAAGGGATCCCCGCTATTCAACAATTGATTTCTGAAGGTGTTAATGTTAATATCACATTGCTTTTTGGTATCCCAAGATATAAAGCAGTCATAGAAGCTTATCTTGCGGGTTTGGAAATGCGTCTTAGTTTTGGAAAGCCCATTGATTCAATTGCTTCTGTTGCGAGCTTTTTCCTAAGCCGTATCGATGTATTGGTAGATCCGATATTAGATACCCTAATAACCCATTCTGGTGAGATTTGCAGCCTAGCTAAAAAAATGCAAGGAGAAGTGGCTATTGCTTCTGCAAAAATGGCTTATCAAATTTATCAAGAAACGATTAACTCTGAGCGATTTAAAAAATTAATTCAAGAGGGCGCACAACCGCAACGATTGCTTTGGGCCAGCACAGGTACTAAAAATCCGAGCTACAGTGATATTAAATATATCGAAGCATTGATAGGCCCGGAAACCGTCAATACAATACCCGTAGAAACTTTAGATGCATATAGAGATCATGGAAATCCTCAACCCAATTTAGAAAAAAACATGGAAAACGCCAGATGGATTTTTGAAAATTTACCAAAATTAGGTATTGATATAGATACCCTAAGCCAACGATTAGAAGATGAAGGTATTCAAAAATTTATAGAAGCCTTTGATAAACTGATAATTGCATTGCAGGAGAAATAAATATGAATGTGGCGGCCCCCTGCATTTTAGTTATTTTTGGCATTTGTGGCGATTTAACAAAACGCTTGCTCTATCCTGCTATTTGCAATCTAGGAACTAAAGGGTTACTCAATAATAATTTTTGCATTGTGGGTGTTTCTCAAGAATCTCATACAAACGAAACGTATAGAGAATTACTAAAAAATAATATAAATGAATTTATTCAAGCGCCAGCTACCAAACAATTTGGTATTGATTTGTCTCAGCGCGTATATTATTGTCCAGGTGACTTTAGTGATCCAAATACCTATGTACAATTAAAAATACAGTTAGAAGCATTACCATTAGAGCTTAGAAGTCAAAATATTTTATTCTATTTTGCAACCCCACCCAATTTTATTGGTACTATTGCCACAGAACTGCATAGTGCAGAATTGCTTCTTGAAAAGCCAGATCAATATTTTAGACGCATTATTGTTGAGAAACCCTTTGGTCATGATTTAGATTCGGCTAAAAAATTAAATCAGTTATTAAGTGCTTTGCTCAAAGAGTCTCAAATATTTAGAATTGATCATTTTTTAGGCAAAGAAACTGTGCAAAACCTCTTAGCTTTTCGTTTTTCAAATGGCATTTTTGAACCCATCTGGAATCGCCGTTACATTGATCATATACAAATAACGGTTGCAGAAACTTTAGGTGTCGAATTAAGAGGTTCTTATTATGAAAATGCCGGTGCACTAAGGGATATGGTGCCCAATCATTTATTTCAGCTCTTAAGCTTAATTACAATGGAACCTCCCATATCATTTTTAGCCGATTATATTCAAGATGAAAAAGAAAAAATCATGCATGCTATTCAAATTTTAAAACCTGAACAGGTATTTTTACAAGCTGTAAGAGGACAGTATGCCCAGGGTTTTATTAATAATGTTTCGGTACCAGGCTATAGAGCAGAAAAGAATGTTTCTCCTGTTTCTTCCGTAGAAACCTTCGTGGCTTTAAAACTACAGTTAGATAACTGGAGGTGGCTACATGTCCCCTTTTATTTGCGGACAGGTAAACGTTTAAAAGCACATACTTCAGAAATAATTGTTCAATTTAATTCAGGTCCTTCCACTTTGTTTGGTGGTACCGATAAAAACATATTGCCCAATTTATTACGTATCAACATTCAACCGGAAGAAGGTATTTCACTGCAATTTAATGCTAAAATCCCTGGTCAAGAAATGAAATTAGGACCCGTTGATATGAAATTTAAATACAGTGATTATTTTGGGGTAGAACCTCAAACTGGATATGAAACCATTTTATACGATTGTATGAATGGAGATCACACGCTTTTTAATCGAGCTGAAATGGTTGAAACTGAATGGAGTGTGGTACAACCCATTTTAGATGTATGGAGTACCCTAGCACCTCGTGAATTTCCAAACTACAGTGCAGGCACATGGGGTCCAAAAGAATCCGACGCATTATTACAAAAGGATGGCAGAGAATGGATATTGTAAAAAAAAATGATTTGTATATTTTTTCAGATCCCAAAGCATTATTTGAGGCTCTAGTACTTGATTTTATGTATAGAGCGCAAACAGCTATTGAGATTCAAGGTATATTTAGAGTAGTGCTTCCCGGTGGCAATACCCCTAAATTATTTTTTGATACCTTAGTTGAAATGGCAAGCCATGAAAAAAAAATCGCTTGGCATAAAATTATATTTTTTTTTGGAGACGAGCGTTATGTGCCAAAAATGCACGTTGACAATAACTATCATATGGCCTATGAGCATTTGTTTTCTAAGCTTCCAATTGATCCAAACAATATACATAGAATTTTAACAGAGTTTAAAAATGCCCATGATGCAGCCAAAGATTATGAAGAAACCTTACGTACAATATTTCATTGTCATCCTAATGAATTTCCGCATTTTGATTTAATTTATCTTGGTCTTGGCGAAGATGCCCATACAGCTTCTTTAATGCCTCTTACTGATCTCGTCATACAATATGCAAAATCTGATATTCAAGAAAATTACCAATTGGTAGCAGCGGTGTGGCTCCCAGAACAAAATAAGTATAGAATAACCTTAACCCCTTCTATTATTAATCAAGCAGAAAGCATTGTATTTATGGTGACAGGGCTTAATAAAGCACTTGCTGTTTATAAAACCTTAAAAGGCAGCTATCATCCACAACAGATACCCGCACAATTAATCCATTGTATACATAATCCTACTGTTTGGTTTTTGGATAAGGATGCTGCCCGCGAAATAACAATCAGGAGCTAATGTTTATATGTGAGCAGCAGGTTGGATCCTTACAAAATAAATAGTAATATGATGTGTTTTTAGATCATCAATTAAAGTAATTCGATTTTCTGCGATAAGCACATTATCTAATAAAATTTCAGTTTTAGTTTTTGAACTTTCAATTTTAATCTTATAAATTGTTTTGCCATATTGATATTCCATATCAAAACCATTCCAATTATCAGGTAGTAAAGGCGTTATGCTTAATTGATTGCCATTTTCAAGTTTTAAACCCAATAAAGTTTCTGTGATTAATCGGTATAGCCATCCTGCAGATCCGGTATACCAACTCCATCCCCCTCGACCTGTATGAGGTTTTACACTGTAAACATCACCGGCTACAGCATAAGGTTCAATTTTATATCGTTCAATTTCTTCCTTTGTTCTGCCATGATGAATAGGATTAATCATGTCTAATAATTCCCATGCCGTTTTTTGTTGCCCTGATTGTGCAAAGGCCATAATGGCCCAAATGGCAGCATGCGTATATTGTCCTCCATTTTCCCTAATCCCGGGTACATAGCCTTTAATATAGCCAGGATTTGGTTTTGCAGTATTAAAAGGGGGATCCAGTAATTTAATCAAGCCCTCATTGGGATTGACTAAATATTGATACAAAGCTGCTAAAGCTTGTTTAGAACGGGTTTTATCTGCAGCTTGAGATAGCACAGACCAACTTTGGGCAATTGAATCGATTTTACACTCTTCATTAGTAGCTGATCCTAAAGGTGTTCCATCATCGAAGTAGGCACGTTTGTACCATTGGCCATCCCAGGCATGTGTTTCCAATTGTTCTTGTAGTTTTTGACTTTCTACATCACAACGTGAGGCAAAATCATGATCACCATACTGCACAGCAAGTGGTGCAAAATCTTTAAGAACTTTGTACAAGAAAAAGCCTAGCCAAACACTTTCTCCTCGCCCCAGTTTACCCACTAAGTTCATGCCATCATTCCAATCCCCTGACCCTATGAGTGGTAAACCATGTTGGCCCCACTGTAAGCCATGATGGATAGCACGCACTGCATGCTCGTAAAGACTAAAACTTGTATTTCCTATGATAGGTAAATCATAATAAGATTCTTCTTCAGGTTTTAAAGCACGCCCCTGTAAAAAGGGCATTTTTTCTTCTAAAATGCTGATATCTCCTGTTGCTTTAATGTAATGGCAAAGTGCAAAGGGAAGCCATAAATAATCATCTGAGCAACGTGTGCGCACTCCACGATTTTGGGGTGGATGCCACCAGTGTTGTACATCACCTTCCTCAAACTGATGTGCAGCACAGACCAATAAATGTTCGCGGAAAAGTTTTGGAACAATAAGCGTTAAAGCCATTACATCTTGTAATTGATCTCTAAAGCCAAAAGCACCCCCTGATTGATAATAGCCACTACGGCCCCATAAGCGGCTAGAGAGTGTTTGATATAGTAGCCAATGATTTGTTAAAATATTGAGTGCGGGATCAGGGGTGTTTACCTTGATTTTAGTACAAGTGTCTTGCCAGTATTGATGTACAGCACTTAAAATAGATTGAAAAGCGGCTACACCTTGATAACGTTGTACCAGTACACATGCCGATTCCCTATTTTGGGCAGCACCTAGGGTGAATACAATATCTCTGGATTGTCCTGCAGCCAAATGAAAATTGAATTGAATAGCCGCACAAGGATCAAAGCCTGCACCCACACGATCGGATAAATGTCTGCGTTCTAATCCTGCAGGTTGACGAAGACTTCGATTACGTCCAATAAATTCAGCTCGATCGCCTGTCACACTACGTTTATTAAGATCTAAGCTTGCTGTTGTTGCATCAAAAAATGCAGTACGTCCACTAAATTCAGTATTGTAATGATTATAAGCCAGTACTGCGCCATTTTTTGATATTTCAGTGACAATATACATGGCATTTTTATTCCTCAAATCACCCAAAACCCAAGTCACATAACCTGTTGCAGAGAGCAAGCGAGATCTTACAGAATCATTGCGAATTTTTAAAAGCACACATTTCACAGACGAATCTAAGGCAACTGTCATCCATAATTCCGAATAAATACCTGTTTCATTGTGCTCGAATACACTATACCCCAAACCATGGCGCGTTTGATAATCACCCTGCCCACGACAGGGGAGTGCCGTTGGCGACCATACTAAACCACTTTCATCATCTCTAAGATAAAAAGCTTCTCCTGAAGTATCCTGGAGTGGATCATTCTCCCAAGGGCTCAATCTAAATTCATGTGCATTTTCAAACCAAGTGTAGCTTTGGCCACTTTCAGATACCAAGCTACCAAACTGTGAATTAGCAAGCACATTGGCCCAAGGAGCTGGCGTAGGGTTTTCTTCCATTAAGCGAATAATATATTCATCTCCTGTGCTCGAAAATCCACCCCATTCATTAAAAAATTTAAGATCTGCAAGATTTGATCCTAATGGTGCTGATTTTGAATTTTTTTGAAGATGCGAAATTACGTTAACATCTAAAAGTGGGATCGGTGGAGGGCTTACTCGTCTACGATTTAATTGCTCCTTTAAGGAACCTCGTTTATCGGAAAGAATGGCACGTGCCACAGTTTTTAATAAGATCAAATCTTCTGCAGGCACTTTTTCAAGTGAACGAACTACAATATTTCCACCATTCTCTGGCTTACTAGCAGCAGTTACAAAACTCATAATTTGCTCTTGTAATGTTTGACGATAACCGCTTTCTTCACCATTGAGTATGACGATATCTACAAATAACCCTTTTATTCGCCAGTAAGCTTGAGCATGTATTAATTGATGAACAAGCTCAATATTCAGAGCATCTTCAATAAATAACAATACAATGGGCAAATCCCCTGAAATAGAATATGGCCATAATCCTGATTGACCTTTTTGATTCTTTGCTAAAATACTGGGATCGGCTCGGCGTGTGTTGCTGCTGTAAATAATGGCACTAGCAAGCCTTCCATATAATTGTGCATCAGTTTGTGAAATATTTAGCTGGTTAATTAATACTTGACCATGTGTCCAAGCCAATTCAAATATTCGATTTGCCATTGGGCGCTCTTGATATTTTGCTATCAAATTTTCACAGTGTTCTCGTGTATTTGAAATGCCAGTAAAGAAATCTAAAATAACATAAGCATTTGGCTTAAGCACTAAGCTACATTGGATAGAAACTATCGGATCGAGTACAGCGCCTTGGGAATTAGAAAGTTTTGTACCAGTTTTTATGACACAAGGCTCTTCTACAGAGTGTCCACGACCTATAAAATGGTTACGATCACTTTCAAAAGATACGGTATAAGGTTCTTCGGTATACACATTCAATAAATGAAATAGCCAGGGCGAGTGTTCTTGTTCATCTTGTGAACGACGTGTAACTAAAATAGTACGTTTTTCATGCAAAATTTCCGTTTCTACAAATAGATTATTAAAACCAGATTGAGCAAGATCGCTGTCTTGTGAAGTAAGTGCAATTTCAGCAAAGCTACTGCATTCAATTGTACGAGTTTTTTTGCTCAGATTGTGAACACGCAAGCGCCTTAATTCGATATCATCCTCGGGGGAAACCACTATTTCTGTATTCAATTCTAAATTCATAGTTGTTTGAGAGAATTCAGCATGTGCTTCTGAGAAAACAACCTTGAAATTTTTTTCTATATTTCGAGTAGGTTGGTAGGTTGATGAACAAAACTCGCCGGTCTTCGCATCGCGTATAAAACAAAACATGCCCCAATTATCACAAGTACTGTCTTCACGCCAGCGTGTCAGTGCAATATCCTTCCAGCGACTGTATCCTCCACCTGCTTGAGTCAATACTAAATGGTAATTGCCATTGGATAATAATTGCACCTGTGGAGTACGTGTGTTTGGGGTTTTAAACACACGTGTTGTGGTTTCAGGTCGGTTAGAATAAGTGTTGAAATCTTGCGCTTTAGGTATTTGCAAATAAGATGCAGTTGGTTTTGGGATGCGTTCTTGCAATAATATCAATGTGGCTTGGAAGCGCGGATCCGCTTCAAAACGTTTTTGCATGGGTTGATTATTTAAATGATACGAAAGCGATAAGAAGATCATGCCTTGGTGGTGAACCATAAATGAACGCACCAATTCTTTTTTACTGTCAGGTGGTAAGCGAGATAGGGTATAATCAATGGCTTCATAAAAACCAAATTTACCGCTTGCATGTTCTGCATGAATTCTTTGTAAATTTTGACAAGCTTTAACAGGATCTATCATCAATGCCATAGCACTTGCATAGGGTGCTATCACTAAATCGTCTTCTAAACCTCGCTTCAAGCCTAAACCTGGAACGCCAAAAGCACGATATAAATAATTAAACAAGCTATCAACAGCATGATATCCTGATTCAGAGATGCCCCAAGGTACGCTTCGTTCTTTTGCATAGGCAATTTGTTGTTTCACCACTGCATGATAAGTTTGATCCAACAATGTTCCCGGATATGTTGGCATTACTAAGAGTGGCATTAAATACTCAAACATAGACCCGCTCCAGGAGATTAAAATAGGATCTCCCGAAGTACCTACCAATAAACGACCTAAAGCAAACCAGCTTTCTTGCGATGCTTGTCCTTCGGCGATGGCAACAAAACTTCCTAAACGGGCTTCTGAAGAAAGCAAATCATAGCTACTCGAATCTTTTTGTTGCTTATCAACATTAAAGCCGATTGTCATTAAATGACTGTCTTTATCATAAAGAAAGTTAATATCCATTTTTGCTAAAAAACATATTTGTCTTGCCAATTGGTCTATTACTGCTAGCATTTCTTTTGCTTTTATACTCGCTTTGGAGGGTGAAAAATTGGCAAGATCCAATAAAGTACTTTTCATGTTCAAGTCTGGCACTGAATGATACAATTCAATTTCTTCTTTTAATGTTTCTGTATGTGCTAAAAGTTTATGGGACCATAAACACATTTCATTATTGGTATTTTTTAGGTCAGAAATTAATGCAACAATTTTTTCTGCAGTAGCATATAATTCATTACAGGTGGCCAAAGTTGTTGACCAATTATCACAAGAAATCGGTGCATGAGACAAAAGATGCTGAAAATGGTGCATAGGTTCTGGCAAAGGATGTGTGACTGTAGCCATTAAAATATCCCAAGTATCTTCTAGGCCACGCCAGTAACGTGCACTCCATAATGGGTCTTTAGGAAGCGCCAGAAGCCCTTGGCGCAATGTTAATAAGTGACCCATAAGATTACCACTGTCTACCGTAGAAATATAGCGAGGTGCTAATGGTTCTAAAGTTTCAGTGCTATACCAGTTGTATAAATGTCCGTGGTATTTTTCTAGTAATTCAACGGATTTTAATGTGTTACTTGTTTTTGTAATTAATTGAGATAAAGTAATATAACCAAAATCATAAGCACTTAAATTAGCCAATAATGCTAAGCCTATATTGGTAGGAGATGTGCGTCGTGCTAGGGCTTCTACCGGAGTTTCTTGATAATTATCAGGCGGCAGCCAATGATCTTCATCAGTCATAAATGTTTCAAAAAAAGACCATGTTTTGCGTGCCATTTTATGTAAAAATCGTATTTGCGTAGGCTGCAATTTAGCTATGCTTTTTTGAGTTTTTTGACTCAACCAGCGTACAATTAAAGGCGAAGTAAACCACAGCAACAATAAGGGACTTGCAAAGATTAAGGATTCCCATCGAGTATTTTTGATTAAAACAACGGTAGAAAGGCAGGCGACTACAGGGCCTATCCACATGTTAAGGATCCAGGCTTTCAGAGTATTACTTAAACCTTCATTGACTTGATCAAAAGGTATCCATTCTAATAGATGACGTTTTGAAACATAAAGACGCCATTGAGTCTTTAAAATGGCATTCAGGCTATACCAAGCTTCGTGAGGCAAACAAGCGAGATAGACAATTAATTGATTTGCGCGTTTTCGGCTAATGTTCAAGATATTAGCAAAATGTTGACTGGGTAACATATCCTTGGGTTTATGTAAAAATTCCAAGACGGTGTTTACCATAGCGGGTAATACGACAATTAAGAGAACAATAATAAGCCAAAAATGATTTTCAGGCAATATTGTCCAATTTAGGCCTAATAATACTAAAAAAGCTATGGGAACGAGGCTTCTTCTTAAATTATCAAATAATTTTAATTTGGATAAGCCTGATAAAGGATTCGGCTGTTTATGTCCTTTCTCGTTATAGACTGTAGGTAATAGCCATCTTAATAACTGCCAATCTCCTCTTATCCATCGGATACGACGTTTAGCATCTGCTAAATAATTACTAACTGATTTTTCATATAACGAAACATCACTGATAAATCCTGATCTTAAATACGACCCTTCAAGCAAATCATGACTTAAGATACAATTATCAGGGAAACGACCTTTTAATACTTTTTGAAAGGCATTCACATCAAAGATCCCTTTACCTATAAAAGATCCTTCGTGGAATAAATCTTGATAAACATTGGATACTGTTCGAGTATAAGGATCAATGCCAAATTCATGGCCAAAAAGTTTTACATAAGGGCTTGTTCCTGTATTGGATAAGGCTTCGGCAATCCGAGGTTGCAAAATACCATATCCTTCAACAATGATCTCTTTTTTGTCATTAAAACAGGGTATGTTAAGTGGATGTGCCATTGTGCCGATAAGTTTTTGGGCAGATTCTCTGGCTAATTGTGTGTCCGAGTCTAGAGTAATAATATATTTTATCTGTTTTAATAAACTGAGATTACCTACAACTTTTGAAAAATGGTTCACATTGGGGTTTTGTATAAAACAATTTAAATCGAGAAGTTTTCCACGTTTACGCTCTTTTCCCATCCAAACATTTTCTTTTGCATTCCATTGACGTGGTCGGTGAAATAAAAAAAATCTACCTGGATGTGTTTCTGCATATTTATTATTCAACTCTTCAATTTTTTCTTGCGCAAAATTAACTAAGGATGTATCTAAAGGTAAATGTTCTGCTGTAGCATCATTAAAATCGCTTAGTAAAGCAAAATATAAGTTTTGATCCTGATTGCCTAAAAAACGTATTTCTAATGCTTCAATTAAAGATTCTATATTTTTAATGCTTTCCAGCATACAGGGAACCACAACCAAGGTAGAACAGTTGATTGGAATTACTTTAGAAAAATCCATTTTGGGCAATGGTTGTGGTTTGACTAATAAAGTTGCTAACCAATTAATCAATGCAACAGCCAGCTGTGAACTACATACTAATATCACAACACCTAGGATCAATAGTTTTGTATGATCTAATCCACTTTGGCTTGCTTTGTATAATAAACTAAGCGTCAAGCCTATGCTAAGCACTACAATAGAGGTTGTGTAACTTAAAAATGCCCATTTTTTGGCAAAATAGCACACCTTTTGCCAGAAAAAATTTTGAACCCTTAGTTTTTTCTTCAAATCAAATAGACCATTGCCTATTAAATAAAACCCTACATGAGAATATCGGATATTTTTAGGATCCAAATCAAAATTTGAAGATTTTGCGAATTCGATTGCCAATGTAGCAATCTTTTCTTCTGATTGAGAACTGAGATTTGCTAAATATTCAATTACATTGCGGTAGCTATTTCTGGTTTCAAAATCCATTTTTTTATAGTAGGTGCTGGGGTCTAAGCTTAATATTTTTTCAACAATACTAGCATTTTCTACAAAAGCTCTCCAATTTACTTCGGATACTTTTCGCAATCCAGTGATACTATTGCTTATAGTCACTTGAAGTGTTGCTTGTTGTTTATTTTGGTCTTTGATTAAGTCATCAATTGTCAATCCTTCTTCTGCGAGTTGTTGCTCTATCCAACTAATGGGGAAAGATAAACCTGCAGTTCGGAAATGTCTTTCTAATTCTGCAATAAAAGTACTGCTCATCACAACTTTAGAACGTGTCATATCTGCAATAGTAAGCACTACTTTTTTTGGATTCGATACAGCAACTTCGATCATACGTTCTGCCCAAAAAGCAGCCACATTCCGATCATTGCTATCAGCAACAATTTTCACAGCGGCATTACTTAAACGCTCAATTAAAGCAATCCGCAATGCTATCGGAATAGCCCATAGTTCTCCAATTTTTAAAGGCTTGGTTTCTTGATAAGCTGCTATAAATCGATTTAATTTTTCTAAATCCCACCGTCCATCACTGTGCTGGATGACTTGTAAAGCGATATCATAAATCCTTGGATATCCTTTTATGCTACCAGTCAGTTGTGGTAAGGATCGCCCATATTTTTTAGAAAGATGCAGGCGTATATTATAAATATTTTCTTGAATTAAATAAAAATTATCGAGTAACCATTCTCGTGCAGGAGAAAAACATTCATTTCCATCGTCTTTTTTGCTTAAAATCTTAGAAACTTCCATCAATGTGTTTTCACAAGCAGATAACTTTTTTAATAATAGATTTTTAGTCTGAGTTTTTGTTATTTTATGTGAAAGTGCTAAATTAAGCCCATAATTTTCCATCTGATCTGCATTAAAAATTTCTAGGGGCATAGGGGTGGTATTGAATTCTTCATTTTTGTTTTTTGTGGTTAAATGGAGCCATTTTTTCATACGCTCGCTGAAAGGTTCATTGTTCATTATTACATTCCTATAAATATCCACATGCTGTATGTCGATTATAGACAATCTAGCACCCATTTAGACCTATATACAATGTCTGTATAAAATGCTTTAAGTACTTTAAATTTAAGCTAAACTAAGTAAGTAAATTAAATTTAAAGTAATTAGGAAATTGAGATCTAAGAGAAGATAGAATGATGAAAAATCCAATAAGCAAACTTATTTTACCGGTTGCTGGCATGGGCATTCGTTTTCTCCCGGCCACAAAAGCTCACCCAAAGGAAATGATGCCTATTATTGACAAGCCCTTAATTCAATATGCCGTTGAGGAAGCCATAGAAGCTGGGATAACAGAAATCATTTTTGTCACCAGTCGTGGCAAACGTTCGATTGAAGATCATTTTGATAATAATATTGAGCTAGAAGCAAAGTTAAAGCATCATCAAAAAGATGAACTATTAGAAACTGTAAATAACATCATTCCAAGAGGCGTCTCTTGTATCTATATTCGTCAAACAGAAGTATTGGGTTTGGGGCATGCAATTTTATGCGCAAAAAATGTAATTGGTAATGAGTCTTTTGCGGTTATATTGCCAGATGATTTAATTGAGGGCACAGAAAGTTCTTGTTTAAAGCAAATGATTACTCAATTCAATCGGGTACAAAAAAGTATTTTAGCAATTCAAAAAGTAAAACCGGAAGACTCTAAAAAATATGGTATTGTAGGCTTTGACAAACAGGTTGAAAACTTAGAAGCTCTTGAAAAAATAAACCAAATCATCGAAAAACCATCTAAAAAAGAAATGCCCTCTTTATTTGGTGTTGTAGGGCGGTACATTTTAACGCCGAATATATTTGATTTATTGGAAAACATTTCCCCCGGCCACAATGGTGAAATGCAATTAACAGATGCTGTAAGTCAACTGTTAAAAACAGACAGTGTTTATGTTTATCCTTTTAAGGGTCAACGATTTGATTGTGGCAGTAAATTAGGTTATCTACAAGCCATTGTTTCTTTTGGTTTAAAGCATAAAGAAATTGGAATTGATTTTAAAGAGTATTTACAATTCCAATAACAGGCTTTCTTACAGAGCAAAATTCACATTATACACAAGCTAAAATTCTAGACGAGAAGAAGTTTTAGGTAGGGTAGGAAACTGCTTACAACCATCCGGATATTGCTCATGATGTTTTTTTAATACTTCAAGTATTTTTTCGCGTATAGGATCTGTAGGTAAAGCAGTGCTAAATTGTCTGACTCTATTTAATGCAGTTCCATGCGCAGATTCTGCTACTAGGTTTGCATTCGCACCTGCTTCCAGCAACACTTTGACTGCTTCCAAGCGATTATTGATAGCCGCAATATAAAGCGGGGTTCCATCATCGATGGCTGTATTCACATTTGCGCCACTTTCCAGAAGTGTTTTTATTGCGACCACATTTCCATACAAAGCAGCAATACAAAGCGATTCATTTAAATTTGCGCCAGCCTGCTTTAGTTTCATTATTTCTGTTACGTTATTCGTACGTGCTGCAACATAAACCAGATAGGAGTAATCATCAGTTATAGCCAAAGTTGTAACCAAATATGGACTTTCATACACATTTTTTGTGTTCTGTGGCATTTGAATCTCCATATTATAGGAGGTGGTGTCCACATGTGCACCTTGAGTTGCTAAGGTAGGTGTAAACTGTATTGGAAGGCCAAGTGAGTTGACTTTATCTTCAGTCGGGGAACCAAAAATTGCGCCAAGTGCACTTAGCCGAGCAAATAAACGAAAAGCATGAAAATAATCCTCGTTTATAGAGTCGGATTCTGCCACTTTTTTTAATGAGCTAGTGTCTGCCAAGTATGAAAAATCCTAGGGGAGAGGTATGCATATTTTAATTACAGGTGGTACTGGATTTATTGGAGCACATCTTTCCAAGCACTTTTTAAAATCAGGTCATAATGTAAGTATTTTGACTCGAAATTTGCATAAAATAAATAATTCTTTAGAAAACCTAAAATATATCACAGAACTTAGCAATACAGATAAACCTTATGATATTGTTATTAATCTTGCGGGCGAGTCTTTAAATGCTAATCGTTGGACTGAGAAGCTTAAAAGAGAACTTTACGAAAGTCGTATCAAAACCACTCAAAAAATAATTGATTATATTAAAATCGCTTCCATAAAACCGAAACTCCTTATCAGTGGCTCCGCGATAGGTTTTTATGGAAGTAGTTTAGAAAGGGTTTTTACTGAAGATTCAGAACCTGCCAATAAAAAATTTACACATGTTTTATGTAATGACTGGGAAAAAATAGCACTTCAAGCTTCAGAATATCATGTAAGAGTGTGCTTGATTAGATTGGGCATCGTTTTGGGAAAAGAGGGGGGCGCCCTAAATAAAATGATTATTCCATTTAAATTAGGCTTGGGTGCTCAACTGGGTAATGGCAAGCAATGGATGTCTTGGA
This sequence comes from uncultured Francisellaceae bacterium, assembly GCA_945956915.1. GTDB lineage: Bacteria > Pseudomonadota > Gammaproteobacteria > UBA6186 > Azoamicaceae > CAMFJH01. Next base: position 41,860 of record CAMFJH010000008.1, read on the forward strand.
TCCATATAAGAGATGTGGTTTATAGCATTGAATATTTAATTAATCACTCTGATCTTAAGGGCCCATTTAATTTGACTTCCCCGATACCTGTAATGAATAAAAAATTCACTCAGGAATTGGCTAAAACCTTAAAGAAAAGATCGTTATTGGTTTTGCCTAATTTTATAGTAAAAATATTATTTGGTGAAATGGGAGAAAGTCTTTTACTCAAGGGTCAAAAAGTCATGCCACATAGATTGACTAAAGCTGGATATTCATTTAAATTTTTGAAATTAGAAAACGCTTTAGAAGACATTTTACTATAATCTTTCCACAAACTTCTTCCAGCACTTTTGTAACAGTAAGGCAAATCTTTAGAGTGATCTTCTTCTCAAGACATCAGCTTCACAACTAGATTGACGTTTGAGGCACAAAATTGTGTATAATTTAACTATGAATACATTTTGCGTAAAAAATAATAAAGCAAGGATGGTAATAGTATGTTTCCTATTATTATTCTTATCTGCCGTTGGGTATCTGTGCTGGAAAAGTTCTAATTTCTTACAAAGGGGTCAGTTAGATACCTTTAATGATTTAGAGATAACAAAATTGGACAGGCCTAGCCAAGAGCGAGATTTAGAAAAATATCCTTTAGCTTCCATGTATTATCAAGACATGAGCAAAAGAGCACTTTTAGCACTTCATCATTTAAAAATCAATTGTGACAAAGTTGCAGCTAAAATACCTAATGTTCAATGTCATATTCCTGATTTAAAAAGTTTTGAAAGGACAATCGAAAAAATTAACAATGATTATCATGGTGATTTTAAGAAGGTTTTAGATTTGATTAGAGGTAGTATTGTGGCAGACAATCTTGTGACGCTGAGATTGGCTATAAAAGAATTCAATAACTATTATAAGATCGCGCAAACAAAAAACAGATTTAGGCAGCCACTGGAATCTGGATATAGAGATTTTTTGGAAATTTTTTATGATGAAGAAGCAAATCTTTATGGTGAAATGCAGTTTCATTTGCGTTCTATCTTTGTTTTTAAAGAAGAGGCACATGCATTATATCAAAAAATACGCTCTATTGAAGGAAAAGCTAAACTGGAACAACGTGAACTAAGCAAACATGAGAAAGAAGAAATAGCAGTACTTTTGCAAAAATCAAAAGAAGGATATGAGCGGGCTTTTTTTGCAAGTATCAAAGGCAAAAAGTGATTTTAAATGTATTGCTGATTAAAAGTGCAGGGTTTATCATTTGTTGTACACCTCATGCAATGAAGCTTGCTTCAAACATATATGCCTTGCCATGGGAAAATTTGGAAGATGTCTTTAATTAGGTGAAAATATGAAAAAAGAAAACAATATCGCACCTGTGTATGCTTCAAATGATCGTAAAGTGACTGAAGTTGCAGTCGGTATAATAATAAGTTTGGATGGCAATTATTTGTTAGCACAACGTATGCAGGGTAAGCCGTATGAAGGTTATTGGGAGTTTCCGGGTGGTAAGTTAGAGCTTGGTGAAAGTGTCGAAGATGCCCTTGAACGCGAATTGCATGAAGAGCTGGGTATCGAGGTTAGGGCGAGTCGCCGTTGGCATACGATTGAGCACGATTATCCACATGCTTATGTACGGCTTTATTTATGCAAGGTAGATCGTTGGAGTGGTGAGCCTCACAGCAAAGAAGGCCAGACACTGGCGTGGCAACGGCTACCGGTTAATGTTGCACCGTTGTTGCCGGCGACTGTGCGGGTGCTCGAATTGCTCGAGAAGGAATCTATGCTTAAATAAGACGAAAGAGCTTAGCTATCAAAAGTTGTCAGCTTTGTCATAAATATTCAAATGAAAAAGCTTGTATTTTATCGATATTTATGTAATTGACTAAAAAGTATGGTTAAATTTGTATGAATAAGAGAAAAAGATGCCTTTAAACGAAGAAATAGTGAAGAAAATTAAAGGAGAAGCTACTGATTCTTTAGATACACTCAATATAAATGATCCAAGTTTTAGCTATCAAGATTTAAGTGAATTATCAGAAATTTTTCCTCAAAATTCGTCGATTCATAAAATTTTTATTGCTACTAATAGCTTAACTACAGATAGTTATCGCTTATTGTTTGAATTTATAAAAAAAAATAAAAACATTACTGCTTCCAGTGTTAAAATACCTGTCAGTATGAAAGGTACAATTTTGAACCAGGCTATAAAAACTATTTTAGATGAGCGAGATTCGACAAATAATCAAACCTCTAAAAATAGTTTAATAGATATGACGGAATCTACTAAGCGCCCAAGTATAAAAAGGCATTAAATTAAGCATAAAAGTATTCCTATTATTTTCAGAATTATTAGTTGCTAAGCAGCTAACATACCTACTTGTCCCACAATTTATCAAATATTTAAAACCTACTCTAAACTAGGAGTTATTTTATGAATGCCTTAAATTATAGGCTTTGGCTAATGTGGGCCTTGGCTGTGTTTTTCTTTGCATATCAGTTTGTAGTGCGCCTTACACCAGGTCTTGTAATGCCTAAATTAATGCAAAAATTCCAGATTGATGCTGCTTCTTTTGGTCTATTTGCTGCGATATATTATTTTGGTTATGCTGGCTGCAAATTCCTGTGGCTTGGCTTCTAGATCGATATGGACCTAATGGGTACGAAAGAACTTAAGTGCCAAAAATTGTCTGTTTTGTCATAAATGCTCATATGCAAATGAGTATATGATACAATAGTACTTAAAATTATCCGGGGAAGTTTTGATGAATAATGTATTTTTATATGCCTTGACAGTCTTAATTTGGGGTACAACTTGGTTTGCAATAAAACTACAAACAGGTTATGCCCCCAATGAAGTGTCTATTTTTTACAGAGCTTTTTTAGCCTCTATTTGTTTATTGCTTTTGTGTAAGATTAATAGACACAGTTTACGCTTTAAACTAATCGACCATGTGTTTTTATGTGGTTTGGGGTTGTCTATGTTTTCACTCCACTTTTTGTTTGTTTATAGTGCCACACAACATATTGTTTCTGGTGTTATCTCTGTCGTGTTTGCAGGCGTCAGTTTTTTAAGCATTTTGAATAATTATATTTTCTTTCGTGTCAAACCGAGCCTTAATGTTAGTTTAGGTGCTTTACTGGGTATTAGTGGGTTATGTATTTTTTTCTCGGATCAAATAACCCATATTTCTCAAGAGGGAAATTTTTTAAAAGGTCTGATGCTCGCGAGTATTGGTACTTTAATATTCGCTCTTGGGAGCAGTATCAGTAAAAGGAATCTTAATGCAGGCTTAAAAATAATGCCTGCCATGGCAATGGGAATGATTTATGGCACAGTGGCCATATTCGTTTATACACTTATTCAATCAACACCCTTTGTGTTACCTTCAAGTTTCACTTACTGGGCATCTCTTCTTTATTTAGTCATACTTGGGTCCATTGTTGCATTTTTGTGTTATTTAAAACTCATTAAAAACATCGGTCCAGAACTCGCGAGCTATACAGCAGTTTTATTCCCTATAGTTGCACTTTTAGTTTCCTGGCTGCTTGAAGGTTATCAATGGTCAACAACCCATTTATTAGGTCTTATTTTTGTTATTTTTGGCAATGTGCTGGTGTTAAGAAAAAAGCCATTCATAGAAATGTTTATTACAAAGCATGAAACAAAAGATAATAATATTTTGACAGCTAGGTAAAGAAAATCTGGCATCTTAATGAGTATGAATAAGTCAATGTTATGAGTGTGCTTTTGTAACCAATTGATAAGTATGATTTTTTATTCATTTCCTCTGAAAATAAGCAAATGTCAATTTTCAGTGGGTTTTTTTGTGAAAAATACTCTTAAAATCGACAAATGTCGATTTTAAGAGTATACTGATAAGCAATACATTTTAATAGCAGGGTTTTTTATACGTGGATAAATTTATAGGGCGAAGAGAGGAGTTAGATGCTCTTAAGAGCCTGCTTGAGAAGAAAAGTGCTAGCCTTGTTACGGTGCAGGGTAGGCGCCGTATTGGGAAAAGTAGGTTAATAGAAGAATTTGCCAAAAATCACACTTTTTATGAATTTTTAGGAATTGCACCTCACAAAGGTACGACTGCCAACTCTCAAAGAGCAGAATTTGCTCGGCAATTACGAGAAATGTTCCATCTTCCTTCCTTGCCAGCCATGGATTGGGGGGATCTATTTACAATCTTGTCTGAGCAAACAAAAGAAGGACGTCTTATTATCTTGCTAGATGAAATTTCATGGATGGGATCAAAAGATTCTGATTTTCTAGGAAAATTAAAAAATGCATGGGATAAACAATTTAAAAAAAATTCAAAGCTTATTTTAATTTTATGTGGTTCAGTTTCATCTTGGATTGAAAAAAATATTATTAACAACACTGCTTTTGTCGGCCGACCTAGTTTATATTTAAAATTAGATGAATTGCCACTTTCAGATTGTAATAAATTTTGGGAAAGTGCTCATGGTATTTCTTATTATGAAAAACTTAAAGTATTATCTGTTACTGGAGGTATTCCACGCTATCTTGAGTTAATTAATCCAAAATTATCGGCAGAAGAAAATATCAAGCGGCTTTGTTTTACAAAGTCTGGTCCTTTAGTCAATGAATTTGAATTCATTTTTGCAGATATTTTTTCAAAAAAAAATGAATTCTATAAACGTATTGTAGAAGAACTTGCTAATGGGAAAAGAAAGCAGGAGGACTTACGTTTAGGCAAATCTCAGTCTGGAGACTTAAGTGAAATTTTAAATGATTTGGTTCTTGCTGGATTTATTTCAAGAGATTTTACTTGGAATATTAAAGATGGAAAAATTTCAACATTAAGCTTTTACCGACTTAAAGATAATTATGTGCGATTTTACCTGAAATATATTTTACCAAACAAAGCACTGATTGAAAAAAATGAATTTCGAGCAAAGACTTTAAGTACACTTCCAGGTTGGGATGGAATAATGGGTCTTCAATTTGAAAATCTAGTGGTTAATAATAGTCGGGAAGTGATAGAGGCAATAGGAATTCAGCCTGAAGACGTGATCTTTAATAATCCTTTTTTTCAAAGAGCTACCAATAGGCAATTGGGTTGTCAAATTGACTTTTTAATTCAAACGAGGTTTAGTTGTGTATATATTTGTGAGATTAAATTTCAGCGTTTTGAAATTGGGCCCGAAATTATACAGGAAATGCAACAGAAAATAGAACGATTAAAGCTTCCAAGACATTTTTCATATAGGCCTGTTTTAATACATGTTAATGGTGTTAGGGAAGATGTTGTTGACTCTGAATATTTTTCTAACATTCTTGATTTTAGTCATTTGTTTACCATACATCCATGAGGCTGTGCTTAACTCTGATACAGTGGATCCAAATGCATAAGACGGTTAACGGTAAAATAGCCCATTAATGCCAGTGCTAAAAAATAACACAAAGGCATCATGGGCCATTTAGTTATTTTCAAGAGCCATAGGCTAAACAAAGGTGCCGTGCCTGAAAAAAGCATAGAGCCCATTGCATGGCCTAAACTACTGCACCTAAATCGTTCGTTTACTTGTAATTTTTTGTATACTAAAACCAAACCGATGGCATGCAAGGGTGTCATAAAAAATGTTGTGCATAACATCAGCCATTGAGGAAAAATACCTTTATGGATACAATATACATTGATTCCAATCATTAACACAAAACATACCGTAAATCCTGTAAATAAGGGCATGATAATTTTTTCACCGCAATAATCTATTATCAAGGCTATGCCTAATATGCTTAGACTAAAAATTAAAATGGCTTGTGAGGTATACAAAGCAGATGAGGCGTTATCGAGTATGCCTAATATGACGTTAAGATAATGCCCGAAAAAGATTAAGTAAAAATGATAACAGCCACCTGCAGAGCCACAAATTAAAACTGTGCTTAACATTAACCATTTGTTTTTTAAAATAACCTGATATAGCCTAGAGGACTGTATATCCGGGTTGTGCGCGCGATAGTGTTTAAACTCCGGTGTTTCAATCAAATAACTTCTGGACCACAAAACGAATATACCCAATATACCGCTTAATATGAAAGGTACTCTCCAAGCCCATTCAGGAAAGTCATTTAAAAGCACGGTAGAGGCTGCCATAGAGGCTAAATAAATACCTAACATGCAGGCAGTACCTGATAAAGCACTTGCTGTGTAATGTAATTTTGTACCTAAAGTTTCAAATAAAAAGATACGAGCCCCATCAGATTCTGCAGAGACGAACATGCCTTGCGTGATTCGACACAATAGTAGAATTGTAGGCGCTAGCCATCCAATTTCAGCATAGGTAGGCATACATCCAATAATCATTGTAGGTAACCCAATGCCTACAAGACTGAATTTTAATACGGGGCTACGACCTTCTCTATCTGCTATTTGGCTAAAAATGAAAGAACCTAAAGGTTTGGATAAGGAACCTACTACAAAAATGCCGAATGTTTTTAGCAAGCCTAGGGTAGGCTCATCATTGGGGAAAAATTGATGTGTAATCAGCATTGCAAAAAAACCATACAGGGTATAATCATAATACTCAAAAACGGTTCCTATAAGCACTGCCATACAGGATTTCAACGATAGTTTTTTATCTAAAGCAAGTGTGTTCATTATCAGACGCTCCCTACGCTAGTATTGTCTAGATACAGGTTAAAAGGGTTCGGCGATATTGCCATCTCAGCCGGTTCAATAGAACAAGCACCCCTGGTTTATAGAAAGTCTATAGATAACAAAAAACCATGTCAATCGCAAACAAGTCATGTAAATAATTTAAAACACACTTCTCTTAGATTTTGTTTAAATTAGTTATTGTAATACTAGATTTGATCTGATACAGTACAACTTGTGTGGGGATTTTGTGGCATGAGTGCTGTTTTTTTATGCATTTTGATCTAAAGCGTTAGTCTAAATGGTAGTGAAAATCTGCAGTAAAAATGTAATAAAATCAAGAACGTATGTTTTTAGTTAACGGTCTTTTAAATCCGTTGGTCGATGGTTCAATTCCATCACCGCCCACCACTTTAATCATATTGTTTACGGACCCGGAGAGATGGCCGAGAGGCTGAAGGCGCTCCCCTGCTAAGGGAGTATGGGGCCAAAAGCTCCATCGAGGGTTCGAATCCCTCTCTCTCCGCCAATATAAACACACTTTTTGCGCCCGTAGCTCAGTTGGATAGAGTACCTGGCTACGAACTAGGGGGTCGGGAGTTCGAATCTCTCCGGGCGCACCATCCTTAGGCAATCATAAGAGTTATGCAGAATTCAAATCTAATCGTTCAAATTCAGGACTTACATTTCAAGCGTGGTGAGAAGCCAATTTTCCAAGGAATTGATATAGAGGTTGCTAGAGGTAAAATCACAGCGGTGATGGGGCCCAGTGGCGCTGGCAAAACAACCTTATTACGGTTAATTGGTGGACAAATAACACCCGATTCTGGGAGTATTAAAGTCGAAGGCGAGAATATCCCAAGCCTAACACGTGCGCAGTTAACACTTATGCGTCGTCGGATGGGCATGCTATTTCAAAGTGGGGCTCTATTTTCCGATTTAAGTGTTTTTGAAAATGTGGCTTTTCCCCTGCGTGCGCACACCAAATTACCAGAATCGATGTTAAGAGATTTGGTCTTAATTAAATTACAGGCAGTGGGCTTAAGAGGGGCCAGAGATTTGATGCCCTCTGAATTATCTGGAGGTATGGCACGTCGTGTCGCTTTAGCTCGAGCCCTAGCCCTAGATCCAGAACTCATGATGTTTGATGAACCTTTTGCTGGGCAAGATCCCATTACCATGGGTGTATTGGTAAAATTGATTAAACAATTAAATGATGCTTTAGGCTTAACCAGTATTATCGTTTCTCATGACTTGCCTGAAACCTTTAGTATTGCAGATTATGTTTATCTTATTTCCGAAGGTAAAGTGATGGGAGCGGGAACGCCTAAAGAACTTTTAGAAGAAAAAGAAGGGTGGGTACATCAATTCGTTAAAGGTTTAGCGGATGGCCCAGTCGCTTTTGATTATCCAGCACCCGATTATCTTGAAGATTTACTGGGAGTTCCTCTATGAGTTTAGATTTTGTACAAAGCTTAGGTCGTAGCGGTTTAGGGTTTATGCAAGAAGCCGGGCGTGCAGCGATATTTTTATTTCATGCATTGGTGGCTAAGCCTGATTTTATTAATGGCACTAAGCGTTTAGTAAAACAGCTTTATTTTGTAGGCGTATTGTCTACTTTAATTATTACATTATCCGGCCTATTCATTGGTATGGTACTGGGTCTTCAGGGTTATAACATTCTAGTCAAATTCGGTGCTGAACAGGCACTAGGTCAATTAGTGGCTTTGAGTTTGGCAAGAGAGCTTGGGCCCGTGGTCGCCGCTTTATTATTTGCAGGACGTGCAGGTTCTGCCTTAACTGCCGAAATAGGGTTAATGAAGACCACAGAACAGTTATCTTCCATGGAAATGATGGGCGTTGATCCCTTAAGAAGGGTCATTGCACCGCGATTTTGGGCAGGTCAAATTTCGATGCCTTTGCTCAGTTTAATTTTTACTGCAGTCGCCGTACTGGGTGGTTATATGGTAGGGGTGGAATGGTTGGGTGTAGACAAAGGGGCTTTTTGGTCTAACATGCAACAAACCGTTGATTTTAATAAAGATGTCTTAAATGGTCTGATTAAGAGCATTGTTTTTGGTACAGTGGTTACCTGGATTGCAGTGTATCAAGGTGCAGAGTGTGTGCCCACTGCAGATGGAATAGGTCGTGCAACCACGCGTACAGTGGTGTATGCTTCATTAGCAATCTTAGGTTTAGATTTTTTTCTTACAGCAGTCATGTTTGGAGATTTATAGGAATGAAAGCACGAGCAGTAGAAGTGACAGTAGGTTTATTTGTCATTGCCGGGATTGTCTCTTTGTTAATGCTTGCCTTACAGGTAAGTGGTTTAACCCATTTATTTGAAGAAGAAAGTGGTTATAAAGTGAAAGCAGAATTTACCAATTTAGGTGGGCTTAAGATACGCGCCAAAGTCTCGTTGGCTGGGGTAACTATTGGTCGGGTAACGCATATCGCTTTAGAGCCGGAATCTTTTTATGCCACTGTTACTTTGTCTATCGATCCCACTCGTGTGCAAAATTTACCAGAAGATACGCGTGCAAGTATTTTTACCAGTGGCTTATTAGGAGATAACTACATTAGCCTAACCCCAGGATTTAGTACAAGCACTCTAAAAGAAGGCAGCATAATCATAGCTGAAAATACAGATTCTGCCGTTGTCTTAGAACAATTGATTTCACAATTTCTTGCAGGCCAAGCCACTAAAAAAGGGGAGTCCTTAGATGAAGTGAAAGTGCCAACACAGCCTACTTTTACAAAACCAACAGGAGAAAAATAATGCGTACTTTAAAAGTATCTATGCTTTTCGGGATTTTAATCTTAATATGTGCGCATTGCTGGGCAGAAAGTGGGCCGGTACAAATGCTAAAAGGCGTTACCAATCAGGTAATGAATGAGCTTAAAGCCAACAAAGCAAAGTTACAAAACGATAGCAATGAGTTATATAATCTGGTTAATCGTTTTATTTTACCGCATGCTGATTTTGCGGAAATGGGTCGCTGGGTAGTAGGCCGTAATGCTTGGCAGAAGGCGGATGCTGCAAGCCAGCAAAAGTTTGTAGAAGAATTTAAAAAACTGGTCGTTAGAAGTTACGCGGGTGCTTTGTTAGCCTATACCGATCAGGAAGTTGTGTTTTTACCTTCAAGAGATCCCGGGAACAGAGAACGCGTACAAGTTGCAACACTTATCAAAGATGGTGATCAAAAACCCTTGCATGTTGATTACCGGGTTTTAAAAGCAGGGAATGAGTGGAAAGTATACGATATTATTATTGAAGGCGTAAGCTTGATGCAAGGGTATAGAGCACAATTTGCTAATGAAGTACAACAAGGTGGTTTGAAAGCGGTTACTGATAAAATTCGTATGCACAATCAGCGAGGTACTCGATAGTGGATATGCATATGCAAGAAGGTGTATTAACCGTACAAGGACAAATCGATTTTGATAATGTTGTGGGTGCTTTAAAAAAAAGCATAGATTTGTTCGAACCTTTATCTGAGATTACAGTAGATTTAAAAAATGTTAGTCAAAGCGATAGCAGTGGTTTGGCGTTATTGGTGGCGTGGATGAGAATGGCAGTGACCCAACAAAAGAAAATGGTTTTTGTAAATGTCCCTTCGGTTTTAAAAGAGTTAGCCCGCGTGAGTGGTTTAAGCGCATTATTATTAGGTGAAGAATAATGAGTAAACTTGTGATCAAAGGGGGAAAACCCTTAGAAGGTGAAGTGTGTATTTCAGGTGCTAAAAATTCCATTTTGCTCATCTTAGCAGGTGCTTTATTAGCCACAGCCCCTGTTACGATTTCGAATGTCCCACATTTGCATGATGTGACAACAATGTTGGAATTATTGGGACGATTGGGAGCCAGCTTAACTGTGGATGAACGTATGCGTATAGAAATTGATGCTACTACAGTCGATTCCTATTATGCGCCTTATGAATTAGTCAAAACCATGCGTGCTGCTATTGTCGTATTAGGACCTTTATTAACAAGGTTTGGAGAAGCCCGCGTTTCCCTTCCCGGTGGATGTGCTATTGGTCCTCGACCTGTTGATTTACATGTACGAGGATTGCAAGCCATGGGTGCTACAGTCACAGTCGAAAATGGCTATATCAATGCTAAAGTGAATGGCCGTTTAAAAGGCGCTTCTATCTTTTTTGAAATTGTGACAGTGACAGGCACCGCCAATCTAATGATGGCTGCAACCCTTGCTGAGGGAACAACTGTGCTAAGCAATGCTGCACGTGAACCTGAAGTAGAAGATTTGGCCAATTTCTTAAATACCTTAGGCGCGAAAATTTCTGGAGCAGGAACCGATACCATTACCATTGAGGGTGTGGAAAAACTAGGCGGTGGTGAACATCATATTTTACCTGATCGTATTGAAACCGGTACCTATTTAGTGGCAGGTGCTATCACAGGTGGATATGTAAAAGCTAAAAATACACGTGCATCCTTATTAGAAGCGGTTTTAAGTAAATTAGAAGAAGCCGGTGCAAAAATTACTCGAGGCGAAGAGTTTATCAGTTTAGATATGCGTGGAAGGCAATTGAAAGCGGTCGATATTCGTACAGCGCCTTTTCCCGGAATTGCTACAGATATGCAAGCACAATTCACGGCCCTTAATGCAGTAGCAGAAGGTACAGGGATGGTGACTGAAACGATTTTTGAAAATAGGTTCATGCATATTCAAGAATTGTGCCGTATGGGGGCGGATATTACGATAGAAGGGAATACGGCAATATGTAGGGGCAAATCCGCTTTAACTGCAGCGCCGGTGATGGCTACAGATTTACGTGCTTCAGCCAGTTTAGTCTTAGCTGCTTTGGCGGCTGAAGGGGAAACTGAAATCCAAAGAATTTATCATATTGATCGGGGTTATGAAAATATAGAAGCCAAATTGAAATTGTTGGGCGCCCACATTGATAGGGTTTAATTGCTTATTTAATTTTGTGCTTTCACCATGTTGCAAAATGTTTCTGCGTCTACAGGCTTACTCCAATAATACCCTTGGCCGTAATCGCACCCTTTGCTTTTTAAAAAGGCGAGGTGATTTTCAGTTTCTACACCTTCTGTAATAATTTTTAAATTTAGGGTATGGCCTAAGGTGATAATCAATTCTACGATGTCTTTGTCTTCTTGATTGGTTTCTAGATCTCGTACGAAGGATTGATCAATTTTTAATTTTTGCACAGGGAATCGTTTTAAATAGCTTAAAGAAGAATTTCCGGTTCCGAAATCATCAATGGATAAAGAAAGCCCTAAACCCCTCAGTGCTTTCATGGTGCCGATAGATTCTTGTATGTTATTCATAATGCCACTTTCAGTGATTTCAAGCTCTAGCGATTCGGGTGGCAATTGCGTTTCAAGCAATATTTTATTGACGATGCCAATCAGATTTTTTTGGTTAAATTGTACGGTCGAAAGATTAACAGCCACTATCAAATTCAACCCTGCTTGATTCCAAGCACGTGTTTGTTGGCAAGCTGTTTTAAGGATCCATTCACCAATAGGAATGATAAGACCTGTTTCTTCTGCCATGGGTATATAGTCTATAGGAGATACTATGCCTTTAGTTGGATGTTGCCAACGCACCAATGCTTCCATGCCTGTTATTTTATTGGTGGATAAATTGACTTTAGGCTGATAATAAACCAATAGTTCATTATTTTTAATAGCTCGATGTAAATCGGATAATAGATTTTTTTGAGATTCTGCTACTTCATTCATTCCAGTTTTATATATCTGTAAAGTGTTTCGCATATTTGTTTTGGCATAATTTAATGCATAATGTGCATTGAGTATTAATATTTCTGCGGTGTCGCCATCGCTAGGGGCGCAAGCAACACCGCCATTGACGCTTAATACTACGCTTTGATTTTCTAGCATAAAAGGATTGGTCAAGCGATATAAAATCCATGTGCATAATTCTCCATATTGTGCGCTATTGGATATTTGACGCGAAACAGAAAATTGATGGGGTGCCGTGCGTGCAAATATACTTAAAGGCGGAAGAGAGTTTTCAATTGTTTTGGTAATCATGGTTAAAAAAATATTTTTATTTTGTGATTCAAGATTGTCAAAAATTTCTTGATAATTGTTTATTTCTATTAATAAAACACCCATTTGATTTTGTTCTTTGCTAAGTTGCATGATGAGTTCATTTGTTTTTTTAATAAATAAACTTTGATTGGGTAATCCGGTAATGCTATCATAATTCTCTAATTTTGAAAGCTCTTCTGCGTGTTCTTCTAATCTTAGTTTGAAAACCGATTCATGTGCTTTTATATTTTTGGTGTTGTCAGAGATTCGTTTAAGCAGCTTGTTGATGTTATGAACAATAATGCCCAGCTCATCTTTTCTATCGCAGTCCAAAATATATTTTTCAGGATGCGTGGGATCCGTTGCGATTAAGAGCAGATTTTTTTTGAGCGTATAGAGTTGTTGTAATAGCGAATAGTTTAATATCCCCATCAGAACAAAGGTAAGGGGAATTGCAAGACTTGCAGATAGCAAAAATGTTTTTAAGCTATGTTGCGCAGCCCATGTGTCGGGTAAAAAGAATAGAGATTCCATTATCAATAAAAAAACCAATAACACAGCGAAAAAAGTAAATGCGAGATGCCAATATAGGCGCATTTTTAAACAGGAAAAATTAAACATGCACAGTCTTTCCATTATTGGAAGAAAATCTAAATTGGGTTAGTTATTGGGCTTTGACTCTATAACTTTGAGTATAGTCTGGTGTATACTGAATGCCAAGTTATTGAAATATAGGAACACTAGCATGGTAGAACTGAAAATTTTTAATAAAAAAATCAATACAAATCCTCAACATAACCCAGAGCCAGCTCGTAGAAAAAGCATATATTTGTTACCCAACTTGCTCACAACGGGTGCGTTGTTTGCAGGTTTTTATGCCATTGTGGCAGGATTTCAGGAGAAATTTGATTACGCGGCTATTGCTCTTTTTGTAGCCATGATTATGGATACTTTAGATGGCCGAGTAGCCCGTTTAACAGGCACCCAAAGCGCTTTTGGGGCCCAGTATGATAGCTTGTCAGATATGGCATGTTTTGGGATTACACCAGCCTTGCTGAGTTATAGTTGGGGTCTTTCGGTATTGGGTAAGCCTGGTTGGCTAGCTGCGTTTTTATATACGGCTTGTACGGCCCTTCGATTGGCACGTTTTAATATTCAGAGTGAAACTGCTGACAAACACTATTTTGTAGGTTTGCCATGTCCTGCCGCAGCTGCGGTGGTTGCAGGTATGGTTTGGATGGGAGCAGAATTAGATATTTCAGGTAAACGTATCAGCATCATTGTGGCCATGATTACGGTGACTGTAGCCCTTTTAATGGTTAGTAATTTTAGGTATTACAGCTTTAAAGAAATTGATTTTAAAGGCAGCATTCCCTTTATTGCTGTTTTAGCGATGGTGTGTATTTTTAGTGTAATAGCCTGGAACCCGCCTGTTATGCTCTTTGCTGTATTTTTCTTGTACGCACTGTCAGGTCCTGCTTTATGGTTTAAACATCGTTATGGATCTAAAAAGGGTATTCAACAGCCTTGAAAGTTGAGCAGTACCAAATTTTAAATGCCATGGGTATCTCTGTATGGGAAAACCGCTTGTCTTCTCCTTGGGTGTGTGCAAAGCCTTTGATAGGAGCACGTTGTTTGGTTTTGTTATCTCATCCTATTGAGCAAAATTCGAAAATCCTAAAAGGCATGTTGAGTGTTTTAGACTTAAGTGCTGATACTTTATCGATTGCATGGCTTAAGCCTGATTATCAAGGACAGACTGAGGTGATGATAGAAAGACTTCGTGTTTGGTCACCGGAAGCTGTGTTAATCATGGGTAAGGACTTAGGTTCGCAATTACAATCTTATAAATCTGGTTTTGTACAAGTCACCTATCATCCTGAAGAGTTACAAAATGCACCAGAAAAGAAACCTGAAGCCTATGCAGATTTATTAAAGCTGAAGCACTATTTGTCGACATAGACGATATGACTACCGTTATTTTACGTAAAATGACTCAAACTGACGTTCCTATGGTGATGGAAATAGAGGAAGCCGTGTGCGAGTTTCCATGGTCAGCGAGTATATACAGTGATTGTATTCGTGTAGGGTATAACTGTTTTGTATTGGTTAGAGAGTCCACTCCTGAGCAGGGTCAAGAAATGTTGGGTTATGGATTGTTGTCTGTTGCTGCAGGCGAAGCGCATGTTTTGAATATTTGTATCAAACCCAGTGCTCAGCATCAAGGATTAGGGTATAGAATGATGCAGCATCTTATGCAAACTGCAAAAGACTTGTTTGCCCATCGTATTTATTTAGAAGTGAGAATATCCAATATTCATGCGATTGCTTTATATAAAAAATTAGAATTTACCCAAATAGGCGAACGAAAAGAATATTATCCCTCTGTTACTGGGCGTGAAGATGCCCTGGTCTTTGCCAAACAATTGGAAACTGTTTAGAGAGTTTCTATAACGAATCACTCACTTAACCTTTTGATTTTTATAACTGTATTGCGAATTATTTTCATATAACCTATAATAAGCACTAAGCAATAACCTAGGATTTGTCCGTTCAAATAACCTAGGATTTCTCCGTTTGAATAACCTAGGATTAGTACGATGACTCAAACAGAAAAATTAGCGGAAGCCTTAGAAGCATTACGGTTTTTGCAGAGAAATGGACCCATAGCCATCCAATCTAAAGATTTAAGTGCAGTTCATCGTAAATCTTTATTAGCCAATGGGTTTATAAAAGAAGTTATTAAAGGATGGTATATTGTTTGTAGGCCGGATGAAATTTCAGGAGATAGTACTTCTTGGTATGTTTCTTTTTGGCAATTTTGCGCTTCTTACTTAAGCCAACGTTTTGGTACCGAGTGGTGTTTGTCTCCAGAACAATCTTTATTGTTACATGTTGATAATTGGACTGTACCAATTCAATTATTGGTACGAGCCAAAAAAGGAAATAATAAAATTACACATTTGCTATTTGGAACTTCTCTATTAGATGTTCGTTATAAGATGCCTAAAAAAACAGAAATAGAAAAAAAGAACGCCTTAAATATTTTTTCTAAAATTCCTGCTTTAATTATGTCATCTCCATTATTTTTTGTACAATATCCAACCGATGCACGTATTGTTTTATCAACAATTCAAGATGCATCTGAAATTTTACCTGAATTGTTAGAAGGTGGACATAGCACTATTGCCGGTCGTTTGGTAGGTGCTTTCAGAAATATAACTCGAGATAAAATAGCAGATGATATTAAAAAAACAATGATTGCAGCAGGTTATGAAATTAGAGAACACGATCCATTTCAAGGTGAAAAAATATCAATAGGAAATAAAAATGTGTCGCCTTATGTTGCTCGCATGCATCTGTTGTGGGAACAAATGCGAAAACCAATCATGGAACATTTTTCAAAATCTGCAAAAATTGTTGTAGATATAAAGCAATATTTGAATAATGTTGAGGAGCAGTATGTTGCAGATGCTTATCATTCATTATCTATAGAAGGATACCAAGTTAGCATCGAGCTAATTGATAAAATTCGCAAGGGAAATTGGAATCCTGATCTGAATGAGACAGATAGAAATCATCGAAATGCTTTAGCTGCACGAGGATACTGGCAGGCCTTCCAAGCTGTTAAAAAAAGTATTGAAAAAGTACTTATAGGTGAAAATGCGGGTAAAATAGCTTGGCAAGATCATGGCGACTGGTTCAGAGAATTATTTGGACCTAGTGTGGTTGCCGGTATTTTAAAACCCGTAGAATTGGCTGGGTACCGCCGTCATCCTGTTTATATCCGGCGTTCTATGCACGTTCCACCCAATTTTTCTGCTGTTCCAGATTTAATGCATGCATTTTTTAATCTTTTAGAAAATGAACCAGAAGCTTCTGTGCGTGTTGTTTTGGGTCATTTTTTCTTTGTTTTTATTCATCCATATATGGATGGAAATGGTAGGATAGGTCGTTTTTTGATGAATTTGATGTTGGCTTCCGGAGGTTATGCATGGACTATTATTCCTGTAGAACGTAGAGAACAATATATGCAAGCTTTAGAGGAAGCAAGTGTAAGACAAAATATTATACCTTTTTGTGAATTTATTGTAAGCTGTATCACCGTTTAAGCTTAGACAAAACCAAAGAGTATTAAGGCTAAGGACCTGGGCTCGCAATAGAGGTTAATTCTGACTTAGTCCCGACTTGGTCCCGACTTGCTCCCTAAAATTTGTATCTACAACATCTGGGTGAGGATAAAATCCAACAGCGGTTCTAAGCTTTGTTTAGGCGGCATAGGATATCATTTTGCATATCAGAAAAAAAATGTATCGATATCTGTATTCACTCAATACACCATAAAAAAGCCAATTACCATCGTATATCCTTTCCTAAAATCAAATCATTAGCAATCTGTTCTAATTCATCATGAGTAAAGGCAAACTCAGGCCCATCTTCCATCGTATTTAAAGTTAAAGCTACTGCTCGAACGCCATCTTCCAGATCTGTGATATGTTCCCAGTAAGTGCTAAATGCCCATCTCCCAATCTCATAAGGATTTTGTGTTTTCTTTAACATTTCCTTCAGATTATAACCAAACTGAACTTTTGTATACATTATTTAACCTCTAAAGATTTTTTTGTTGCAATATCTTCTAATTCTGATTTGGTAAGAGGATAGTGCTGTGATCTAACATCTTGTCCATCAATTGTTTTCGGATGTACTCTATTTACATTCCCGAACTGATCATAGCTTTCATTCCATTGTCTAACCTGCCCTGTTTTTGGATTATATTCTGTAACAAATGATGCACCTCTAGTAGGACCAGGTTTTCTAGCTGGTCTTTCCACATCATAATACCTAATTCTTCCATCTGGTAAATTTTCAATTTTCACAGCTTCTTTCTGCGCAGCTTGCAGAGCACGAAGCTTTTTATTTAATGTAGATTGAGCATTTACGTTGTGAGCTGCAGTTGAAGAAAAATCTATTCGAGGAACTATATCATTATGCGGTGTTACAGCATCTATAGCTTGTGAAGTGCTATTATGGCTTCCAGCTTTTTGTACTTGATGCTTAAATTTTAAAGCTTTCCTACTCACTTTAGTAGTTGCTAAAAAAAACATAACAATAGAAGCAGCACCCGCTTGATCCTCTTTGCTAATTTTAAGGTCATCACATTTAGCAGCATACATAGTCGACAATCTTTTCATATCATGTCCAATTTTTTCAGACATGTTAGTCTTTGCCATATACATTTCTTTTTCTAAGCCTGCATACTTCACAGCTTTTTCTGTAACTATATCGCTTAAAGCACTTGAAGCCTCGATAAATAGTTGCCCAACTATCTTTAACCTAGGATTTTCTTCAAAAAAATCATCTTTTTTTCTAGCCAGATAAGCGCATGCTTCGATGCTAGAGCGTCCAAATTTCTCAACAAAGCCTAGTGAATTATTTCTTTCCATCACTTTATTCCACGTCTCTTCTGGAGCATACAAAAGATCATCTGATGGCAAATTTATTTCTTTAAAAGAGATTTTGCGCTTAGTAATGGCAACATCACTGAAAGTTTCAAACATAGGTAATGAGCATTCATCAGCATTTGCGGGTGGGAAAAAGAAGTCTAAGATTGGATTTGAATTTACTGAGTATATGGGTTTTCGAGCATTATTATTTTCTGCGTGTGCGTTTACCCTTTGGTTTCTAGTATTTGCTGTGCTTTGCTTCGTAGTTTGCTGCCAAAGCAGGGGTTGGCTTTCTTGTGGTTGAGTTAGGGGTTCTAGTGAGGGATGATGACGAAGGCCTCCTCGAGTTGTTTTAAGCGTCTCTAATACATTAGCACGGAAGGACGGAGTTGCTTCGTATGCTTCCTTGGGTTCTGGTTCATAATCTCTTTGTGGTTGGCGATTGTGGCTGAGCAGTTTTGCAGGCGCTTTAGGTTTGGGCTTTGAATCAACCTTATAGACCTTAGTCTTGGTTTTGCGTATTTCCGTGTCATGGATTTCGGCTTTTGCAGGTGCGAGTAGCTCTCTCTTTGTGCAGTTATTGGACTTGGCGTTATAAAGCCAAATCTTGATAAGCCTAGTCTTAGTCTTGGTTCGACTTAATAAAACAAGCTGTTCTTGATTATCTTTAGTTTTTAAATAATGAAATTGTATCGGTTCTTGCGCAAAAGCTTGTTGCCAAATAGGTTCTATTAAAGGGGGTAGATGCTTGGGTAATGACGGATACCTATCATCAAAGCACAACAAGTTATAAAAGAAAACATGCGACCACTGCGCCTTTAATACATCATACTCTATAATCCCAAGAGTAGAAGCCCCAAAAAACCGGATCCTGCCTCCCTGAGTGAACACCGTTGAGCACTGTTCCAATTCAGATTGATAAAAATGCTTTGCCGGTGCTTTGAGGCAATTTTGAATCCTCAGGTTTGGGTTCCCTTCGGGCGATATCCACTCCCTGTTTGTAATATCAGCATCTATTTCCCAAAATTCTTCCAGTAAATTGCGTACTTTCCAGTCCGGGTGCGATATCGATAATTCTAAGGCCAAGGGTAATCCAGCGCTTTCTTCGCTAAGATTGGGAACCTGACTATACGCCCCAGCTTCTATTAAGTGCCGAATCAAAACATAGGGCTTTTTATCGATAATCATTTGCTCTAAGATATTATAGCCCTGGGGCAAAGTAGCATTGATAGCCGCACCCTCTGTTAAAGAATGTTGCATCGCTTGAAAATCTTCTAAATACACAGCTTTCCAAAAAATCTCAGTCTCAAGACTAATGGCTTCTAATACCCCACAAGTTTCGTTACTGGCTCTTGCAATCTCTAAAGGCGTATTACCGGCCTCATTTTTATGATGGATATCCATCACTTTGGCCAATAATTTCAAAATCGCTATTTGATTGTTTTGGGCGGCAATATGCAAAAGCTCTAAAGCCATAAAATGATTTCTAAAGAAGGCACTG
The DNA here is from genome assembly GCA_945956915.1 of uncultured Francisellaceae bacterium. Lineage (GTDB taxonomy): Bacteria > Pseudomonadota > Gammaproteobacteria > UBA6186 > Azoamicaceae > CAMFJH01. The sequence goes on from CAMFJH010000008.1 coordinate 61,461, forward strand.
TGTTTGAATACTTCTAAAGCCATCTGAATAGGTTCAAGTTCGCCCAGTGCACTCGCGTAAATAGAGGCTTCCAACACGACAAACAAAGTCTCAATCCGTTCCTTCGTTTCTTGAAATACTTTTTGTTTTTTGGCTAAATATTGTCTTAAGCATTCTCGTTCTTCTAAGTACTTTTGTTCCTGTTCATGCTTAACGCTTTCTAAAGCCTGAAGCCTATCCTGTATTTGTTTACACTGGTTTTGATACTCAGCATTGGCCTGTATAAGCGCATCTTGATGCGCGGCTTCACACTGGGCTAGGTTGCGATGATAGTTATCTTCTACTTTTTTTCTTGCTTGGTGAGTGAGCGGATCAGTTATAACTCGAGCGCATTTGCTACCTATTTTTTTAAATTTACGCCAAAGACCCATATCAATCCCTATTTGCTAGCACCCTTACTCTTCAATCATGAGTCTGACCATTGTTCACAGACCAATAGCATTAATCAACAAAATATTGTGGTATTAAACCTAAACAAATGTCAACACGGATTTGTGCGTGGTCATCAAACTTAAAAACAGTATATGCACAAGACTTCAAGTCTGACAATACGTATGCATAATGAAAGAAAACATTTTAAATATCTTACAAAACCTCTATTTCGAAGCACTTCAAAATGGCACCATGTCATTTGAACAATTTAATAAAACACAACAACAATTTTATTTCGCAGTACTCTTCTTTTCCAGACCCATGGCTATATTGGTAGGCAAAATCCCTAACCCCAGTGATAGGCTCGATATTTTACATGATGTGATGGAAGAACATGGGATCTGGCTCAAGGTGCCTTTCATGAATCTACCTTCAAACAATTTCTCGAGCCCATCGGTAGTATCTCCCTACGTCATGATGTGCTACCCTTACGCCCCGAACTCAGAGCCTTTAATAGCGTGCTACTCACCGCCTGCACTTTCGATGAGCTAGAAGTCGGCGTTTGTTGTATGGGTATCATTGAACTCGCTTTTGCTGATATCTCGGCAATCATAGGCAAAGCCGTCATCGATAGAAATTGGGTAAAAGAAGAAGATTTCGTCCACTACAAACTTCACGCAGAAATCGATGCAAGACACTCCGAAGAATTCTTCTGCGTCATCGAAAAATCTTGGGATGAACCCAAACGCCTACATTACATCAAACAAGGGCTTGAATTCGGTGCCTATATCTTCGACCGACTCTATCGAAATACTTCAATGGTTTAAGGAAAACACCAATGCACTAAGGGAAATAATGGTTTTAAGGTTGGTTTAGTTAAGGTAAACCATAACAACCCTTGTGGGGCTGAATCAATCATAGAGAAAATTTTCTGCTTCTGTCTTTTTCAAAGTGGGTTGGGCGACCTTCTAAACTCAAAGCTATGCTTTTAAACGAGATTGTATATTGATAAGCACCTTTTACATGCCTAAACGCTTTGCTGTTGGAGATGTCACCTGTTCTGCTTTCAAAGTATTATCGAATTTCTCTATCAAATTAGCATTCCCACCCAAAGTTATTCTCGCTGCAGCATCTAAGTTAACCTTTAATTCAGGATGGGCATCCAACTTCTGAGCAACTAGATTAGCAAGAATCAATACCATGTCTTTATCCGTGCCTCCGATAGTCAAATCTGTCTGTCCACTAGAAATGAATGTATCTACAAGCACTTGCGCGGCTTCTTTCATTCCATTTTTTCCGGTGAACATACACGTAACTTGATTATCTCCCTCTTTAATCTTAACTTCATTTCCTCTTATAGGAGTTAATTTACCTTCTTTTAAATTTCCTTGTTCTTTAGTTAATGTAAACTGTGGAGACATAGTTGTTTGTTTTTCTACTATTTTTTGAAACAGAATTTCAATAGTAATTGCTGGGAAAGTGAGATCGGATTTCTTTGAAGTCCCAGATTGCGTCTGGTGGAAAGAACGTGTAGGTAAATAATTAGCTGAATTTAATAAAGGGGTTGCATTTGCTGTGGCTGAACTTGGAGGTGTAGGTTTAGTTGTAACTGTAGGTACAGGCACAGGTGCTTGAATCAATGTATCTACAATAGGATTAGCCACGCTTTCTGCTTTAGAAATAATGGGTTCAGGATCTAGATTATCTGCGGTTTCTTCCTGTTGAGGTAGGTGTATCGCCACGTTTTCTGTATCTTCGAGAGTTGTCTCTTCATCGCTATCATCATCAGATGTATGAATATTTTTTTGAGGCCTTCCTTGAACTTTTTTTAACCTTTTCTCGCTTGTTTGAGCGTTTAAGACATCATTCAGGTTTTTTGACATATTATCCTCCATTTAGAACTATTCAGGGTTGCTATTCATTTAGTGGTCTTGTCTTAAAATAAGTTCCCTTGATTAATTTTTTTCAGGATTAAGTAACTGGCTTATACACACAATATGATTTAAAGTTTCAAATTGACATAGCAGATACGATAGGTTTTAATGGGTTATATTTTTTAAATGAAAAATTTTAGTTTTAGATTGAAAATGAGTGATACTACAAATATAATAGTATTCCTGAGACTTTTATTAACGTATAAACTTGGAGAAGTTAAATGTCATTACCTACAACAGAAATATCTAAAGAATTACAGTTACAAACAGAATACAATAGAGAACTACATGATGGTATAATTTTTGGCAAACCAGAAGTTATTGATAATGCCCTTGCAAAAGGTGCCAATCCAACTGAGCACGCAATTTTTAAAAGCGGTAAAAAAGCAACTCGTACCCCATTGGCGAATGCTGTATACTACAGTAATCTACATGCTGTTAGAAAATTAATTAAATATTATAATGTTAATGAAGAGAGCTGCGAAATACCATTATTTCTAAAAGCAGTTGATTTAGGGGACACGGATATCATTCATGAATTTTTAAAAGCTGGAATAGATATAAATACGTATTTTTATATGAATGCACTTTCTCAATCTATATTATCTTTATCTACGATTGCTCTTATTTATCAAAATACTATCTGGAGCAGTACCACTAATGAAACCCATAAGGAAATACAACAAAAATTAGAAGATTGGTATAACGATACTGATACAAATCTACCTAATGGCGTTTTTAAGGTAAAATTTTATGGAGACAAAAGCACTATAACGTTGCTATTAGATAAACATATTAATGTTCATATGCCTGACGGGGATAATGTTACTCCTTTAATGTTATGCCAAACCCCTGAAAAATATACTACATTTTTCATAACTGCAAATAATGAAAAAGAATTAAAATATTTAAGCGATCAAGATCACATCTTAACTTTCACTCGTACAATGACTAGTCGAAATCTAAAGAAAAAATTAGAAGTAACTGTCGAGTATGATTTTAGCCATATTCTATCATTAATTCAAGCTCACATCGCTTCACTACAAGCTTATAGCCCAGTATCACGTAAATCAATTGAAGGAATGGTCAAAAAATCTGAAGAAAAGACACTCGAAGAACTTTACTCTTTAAAAACAAAAACTCATGAAAAAATAACTACCCTAGATACTAAAGTTACCCCTATGTATAAAGCATACACAGAAACTTCAGCCCGTGATCAAAAAATTAAAAACATGAAAAATGAAAATAATGGCGCAGCAGCATTTTATAATGAACTTTCTATCGGGTTAAACGGGGTTTTGGCAGCATTTAAAGTCTTGGATACTGGTATGGTTCAACGTGCGCAATATACCGGATTAGATAAAGGTGCCGATGCATTAAGTTTTTTATCCGAACATGTCCCCGCTCCGTTCGGTACTGCTACTAAATTAGTAGCGGCCATTACACAAAAAATCAGCGATATACGAGAAGAAAATAAGCATAAACGCGTTACAAGACGTGTAGAACTCGATCATCTTCCACAATGTGAAGATTTTGCATTAGCAATTGCTGAACTTTACAAGGATAAATTATCAAAATGTACTGATGCGAACGCAACAAAAATGGCAAAAGAAGCACTTGCAATCGCGCTCATATGTCTAAATGATGATGTTAAATTTGATCGTACTAAACCTGTAGTTGAACAGCTGGTTGAAGCTGTAAAAACATCAACTCAATTTACTAAACAACTTGATAAATTACTGCAAAAGCAACAATCACAATCACAACCACTAAGCAAAGCTAAGAAAAAGACAGAAGCATGCGCGATGATGTAATTTGCATGACTCAGCAGATGGGCAAGGAAGCCTATCTGCTTTGATTATTTTTGAAAAAACAATAACTTTAAATTAATCAGTAATTAATTTTATCCTCACACCTATCCTGAACTTTGAATCCCCTTGGATAAAAAAATCTAACAAACTTACCTTTTTATCCTGTACCAAAGAAGAAATAAGCTGATACTGACTATTCAAAAAGCATTTAAGACGTGTAAAATCACTGATTTAATTTAATAAAACCAAGCAACCTTGCCAGTCTCAAATACCGAATCGGCCAATTGCGAGGATGAACTTCCAAAAAGCTCTATAACACGAGTTTTTTTTCCAAGGCCTCTAGTAACGTGATGAAAATATACGGGAGACAAGTCAAAAATGAAAGGAGCCTGGAAGGAAGATAATGGATATCATTAAAGATCATTATCTGAAACGGTTATGTTTCGGTTGAAAAGTGCATTTGGTTCACTTTTAAATCCTGAAGGTCTGAAAACCGAGCAACAGAAGTGTTTTTGAAATACAGTACACTTAATATATTTGTTACAATTGGATTAGCAAATTCCAAACCGGTATCCGTATAATGGAGTTTTTTTATGCAACAAGCCTACTTGAAGATAAAAACAATATCATTTAAAATACTGCATGGATATTTCAAAAAAATTATCTCTTTTGGCAGATGCTGCTAAATACGATGCCTCTTGTTCTTCCAGTGGTTCAAAGGCCAAACGAGGGACCAAAGAGAAAGGTGTGGGTAGCACCGAAGGTGCTGGTATATGTCATAGTTACACCCCCGATGGCCGTTGTATTTCTTTGCTCAAAATTCTTTTTACCAACTATTGCATGTACGATTGTAAATATTGTGTAAATCGTATTTCAAGCGATGTGCAAAGAGCCAGCTTTAGCATAAAAGAAGTGGTTGATTTGACACTTGATTTTTATCGCCGAAATTATATTGAAGGTCTGTTTTTAAGTTCGGGTATTATTAGGGATTCTGACTATACCATGCAACAGTTAATCTCTGTGGCGCGTACATTGCGGGAAGTGCATCATTTTAAAGGTTATATCCATTTAAAAACAATTCCTGGCGCCAGTGATGAATTGTTATCGCAAGCCGGGTTGTATGCAGATCGCTTAAGTGTGAATATTGAATTACCCACCATTTCTGATTTGGAACAGTTAGCGCCTCAAAAGAATCGTACGCAACTTGAACGCAATATGGCTGAAGTTTATAATAAAGCCATAGAACTAAAGGATGATAAGAAAAAGGGTATGAAAGTGCCACTTTTCAATCCTGCGGGTCAAAGTACACAAATGATTGTTGGTGCAACTCCCACTCCCGATCGTGAAATTCTAAATACCTCCAGTACATTGTATAATAAATACAAATTAAGACGCGTTTATTATTCTGCGTTCAGTCCCATACCCCATGCTGATAAAAGATTGCCTGGAATAAGTCCACCGCTGATGAGAGAACATCGTTTGTATCAAGCAGATTGGTTATTACGTTTCTATGGGTTTTCTGTGGAAGAGATTGCGCCTGATACGCATCCTGAATTGCCAATCGATATCGATCCAAAAACCGCATGGGCTTTGAGAAATCCGGGATTTTTCCCAATAGATGTTAATATAGCAACTAAAGAAATGCTATTACGTATTCCTGGTGTGGGTGTTAACTCAGTATTAAAAATATTATCCATTCGGCGTTATCAAAAACTAAGTTTTCATGATTTAGTACGGTTACGTATTCCGATGAATCGTGCCAAGTTATTTATTATTACTTCAGATTACAGTCCGAATACACAGTTATTAGACAGCTCAAAATTAGGCTTAATTTTAAAACCCGAAGCACAGTTACAATTATTTGATTAATGTAATGAAAAATATTGCTGTTCACAATTTTGCAGAATGGAGAATAATAGCTAGAGAATGCTGTTTGAGGGGTATACGCCCTGAGGATATTATTTGGATTGATAAAAACACTCAGCATGCCTTATTATTTGTTGAAGATTTTGTACCCGAGCCCATCGAGGGCGAGTTAAAAGTATCTTCTGGCTTTATTAGTTTTGCTAAAACAATTGCTTATCATTCCAACCCCAAACGATGGTTTCTCTTGTACCAAGCCTTATGGCGAATTACACAGGGTGAAAAGCATTTGCTTTCCTTGTTTAGTGATCCTTTGGTTTGTGATCTAAATCTAATGCAAAAAGCTGTCAAGCGTGATGCACATAAAGCTAAAGCGTTTATACGATTTAAAAAATACACACGAGATAATACGGATATTTATGTGGCCTGGCACGAGCCTGATCATGCCATTTTACAAGTCATGGGTTCATTTTTTGCGCGAAGATATTCGGATATGATTTGGTCTGTATTTACGCCTACAGAATCCATGCATTGGGATTTAAAAACCTTAAGGTTTGGTGAAGGATCGACTAAAGAAAAAGTTGAGAAAGAAGATGAAATGGATAATCTTTGGAAAGAGTATTACCGAGCTATTTTTAACCCCGCGCGTATTAAAATTAAAGCAATGAAAAAAGAAATGCCTGTACGGTATTGGAAAAATTTACCGGAAGCTTCCATTATTCCAAGCTTACTGACCGAGGCCCCTGCACGGGTATTAACCATGTTAGATCATGCAGAAGGGTGGCATAAATCTGCGGCCGATTTTATACCCGACACTGAAGATATCGATATCTTAAGTTCAGCAGCCAAAAAATGTGCTGGTTGCCCTCTGTATGTATGCGGTACACAAATGGTTTTTGGTGAAGGTTCTAAAAGAGCAGAACTTATGATTATTGGCGAGCAACCAGGGGATAAAGAAGATCAACTTGGCCGACCGTTTGTTGGCCCTGCAGGTAAGTTATTAGATAAGGCTTTAGAAGCTGCTGATCTAAATCGACGTGATCTATATATAACAAATGCGATAAAACATTTTGAATTTAAGATGGTAAATGGACAGAGGCAAAATATTACGCCTAATTTACGTAAAATACTGGATTGCAATGCATGGTTACAAGCGGAAATCAAAGCGATTAATCCTAAAATTATCCTGACATTCGGCGTTGTGGCAGGACGTGCTCTTTTTGGTTCTGCATTTAAACTTAAAGAATCGCTGGGTAGAATACAAATGTTGGAGGATAGAAAAGTTATCTCAACTATACATCCGGCTTATATTCTTCGCACGCAAGACAATGAACAAAAAAAACAATTGACTATAGATTTAATGAATGATTTAAAATTTGCAAAAAGCATGCTTCACTAGAGCGAAGGTTATAAAAAATAGGTAGCACATTGTTCCCAAGCTTAATTTGGAATGTCAACCAACTGGCGGTGTCTGATTTTCTATAATCGCCTTGAATTTTTTTGGTTTGTATGTGATGCTATTATCAATTTTTTTGTAAAGCCTGGGTATCGGTAAATATGGATAATATAATTGAATCCAAAAAACATGCAGAGCAAAAGACAGCTCAAGATCAAAGTCCAAAAACTGACATTCCTAAACAAGTTATGCGATATACGGGATTTTTATTTTGTATTAAAGTCAATGAAAAACGATGGCAGGAATTAGCAGAAGCTATTGAGGAAATCATAAAGCAACAGCCTTGTTCTTATAAGCACGCTTTAATGGTTTTGTTTACGCAAAGCAAAATTGATGAAGAAGAATATTCATATTTTAAATGTGTCAGCCCACAAGAATTGGTCTTACATTGTCGTTATATTTTAGATAATTTTGCCTATTATCTTGCTCCATTGTCAGAAGTGGGTAGTTTGCATTTTTATGCTTATCAAACCAAATTGCCGCGTTCATTTATGTTGGCTTTTAATCCAAAAACTGGAAAAATTTGAAGCAAATAGTAGTCACGCTGATATGCATTGTGGCCCTAAAAAAATCAAGATGAGTCCAGAAATAAAAGCCTCGTATACAAAAATAGGTTCTTCTAAACAAGCTAAATTGGCCTTAGATATTAGCACAATACCCGCAAAAAGATATTATCGTCTGAAATCACTTGCAGAAAATATTGATCCAAGCATTGAACACCCTTTTCAGGCAGAAGCTGATCTGGGGTTACGTTTTGGAGAACACGCAGCGCCTTTAGAATATTGTGTATTTTATCAAACTAAAAAAGGCGGCGTTAATGCAGTTGCTTATTCAAAAGCTGCATATTGTTCTTTATATACATTAATTGGTGAAGCTGGTTTGGTTTATGATAATCAACCTGTTTCTATGCTCTTAAGATTCAAATTAATTAAAGATATTTTTTCATGTGTTCTAAAAATACATAAAGATAAATGTGTGCATCAAGATTTAAAACCTCAAAATATTTTAGTGTACAAAATAATCGATCCTGTTACGATGAGCATGCGATTTTCTGCTAAATTATGTGATTTTGGTAATGCAGTATCGCTTGCGTTTGCAGGAGAAAAGTTTGGAGCCAGTTATAGTTATGCTGCGCCTGAAGTTTTTAGCGGCAGTTTGGATCCTCAATATTCTCGTCATCATTATTACCATAAAAGTAACTTTGAATGCTTTTCTTATGGTCAGCATTGTTATCTTAATTCAGATCCGAGATATTTTTGCTTATCAACACATCAAGCAATCAGTAAAAAACAAGATGTGTGGACTTTAGGCTTAATTGTTTATGAAATCTTGTGGGGACATTTGAATATAAAAAATACCGATTTTAAAGCGATTCAGGTATTTGAGAAACGGGTAAAATTAGACCCACTGCTTGCTGTCTGTTTAGCATTGGACCCAGCACAACGAATAAATGTAAAAGTAGCATTGCAATATATCGATGCAGTGATAGAAAATATGCAGACAAAACCAAAGCGCGGTAAATTACCCACTATAAAGCCATAATAACCTCAGGATTTTTAGATAAATCTCGGTATAAATTATCCAATTGTTCTTGAGAGGTTGCGGTAATGGTGGCTGTCATAGAAATATAATTTTCTTGACCGCTGTAATTAATTTTAATAGCCCCTTCGCCTAAATCGGGGACATGTTTGTTTAAAATTCCAATGACTATCCCTTCGAAAGCTTCAGATTTTTTACCGATAATTTTAATCGGAAATTGGCAAGGAAAATTAAATGAAGAAGTATCTTTTTGCATAATGTTGTCCTTAAGTATTTTAAAAAAACTTGCTCTCAAATTAGCTTACTGTTTCTCCAGCTGCTTGTAAATCTGCATGGTAAGAAGAGCGAACCAAAGGTCCAGAAGCCACATTGTTAAAGCCTATCGATTCTGCATAAGCACCCAATTCTGCGAAAATTTCAGGCCGTACATAGCGATCAACGGGTGCGTGAAATTTACTGGGCTGCAAGTATTGACCTAAAGTCAGTCTATCACAATCATAGGCCCGCATATCTTGCAACACGACTTTAATTTCTTCATCAGTTTCTCCTAATCCTAACATCAACCCAGATTTAGTGGGGATATGGGGGAATCGTTGTTTAAAAGCCTTAATCAACTCTAAGGACCATATATAATCGGAACCGGGTCGTACGGCTTTGTAAAGACGTGGCACAGTTTCTACATTATGATTAAATACATCCGGCGGATATTCTGATAAATTATCCAATGCCAATTCCATACGACCTCTAAAATCGGGGACTAAAATTTCAATTTGCGTTGTTGGGCTTGATGCTCTGGTTTCTCGAATACAATGCGCAAAATGAGAAGCGCCACCGTCTTTAAGATCATCGCGATCAACAGAAGTAATCACGACGTATTTTAATCCCATAGCACCAATGGCTTTGGCAAGATTTAAGGGTTCGTCTTGGTCCAGGGGATCGGGTCTACCATGGGCTACATCACAAAAAGTACAACGTCGGGTACATTTATCTCCCATAATCATAAAGGTGGCTGTGCCATGACCAAAGCATTCATTTAAATTGGGGCATGAAGCTTCTTCACACACCGTATGTAATTTATGTTTACGCAATAATTGTTTGAGATTGGCTACTTTGGCAGAGTTGGTGGCTTTAATGCGGATCCAATCGGGTTTTTTTAAAAAATGCTCTGTAGGGATAATTTTAATGGGAATACGTGCCATTTTGGCTTGGGCACGCTCTTTTTTGTCTGAAGTAGAAGAACTGTGTATTGGAGTGCTTATAGGGGTGTCTGACATGTTGAACGCTCCAAATAATCTGATACATAATCCACGAGTTTAGGGGCTATTTCCGATACCGTAATACCCGGCACCCAATCACTCAATTGTACGACTTTTAAGCCAGGATAACCACAGGGATTTATCCAAGTAAAGGGACTTAAGTCCATATTAACATTTAAGCTTAAGCCATGGTAAGAGCGACCTTTGCGTATCCTAAGCCCAAGTGAGCAGATTTTGGCCTCCTCGACATATACGCCCGGAGCCTCTGGTTTAGCATAAGCTTTAATTTTATATTCTTTTAATAAAGCGATTACTGCTTTTTCTAAAATACAGACTAAGCCACGTATCGTTAAATTTCTTTTTTGAATATCCAAAAGAACATACAATAAACATTGTCCTGGACCATGATAGGTGACTTGTCCACCTCTATCGGATTGAATAATTGGCAGGTTGTGTGCATTTAAAATATGTTCAGGCTTTCCTGCTTGGCCTAGGGTAAAAACAGCAGGATGTTCCACAAGCCAAATTTCATCTGGGGTGGTATCGCAACGTTCTTTACTAAAAGCTTGCATAGCTTGCCAAGTGGGTTCATAAGGTGCAAGACCTAAATTACGTATTAACATTTAGGAACAAGCAGCCATGTCTTCATTATAGTAATCCCACATTTTGCTCCACAGAGGGCCGGCTTTGCCATTGCCTACAGGTGCATCATTAAATCTGAGAATGGGAATAACACCTTTGGTAGAACTGGTGATCCAGAGCTCGTCTGCTCGCAATAGATCTTGTTCAGGAATTTTTTCTTCTTTATAGGGTATATGATGTTTTTGAGCCAGGCTTAAGATCCTATCACGAGTGATACCGCTTAATAAAAAAGTCGATTTAGGGGGGGTAATAATCCGATTATTTTTGACCATGAAAAGATTGCTTAAAGTACCCTCAAGTGCAAAGCCATTGTGAATAATAACCGCTTCATCAGCGCCTGCTTCTTTGGCTTGTTGGAACATGAGGACATAAGCTAAGCGGGCTGTGGTTTTAATTTGACAATACTTCCAGCGAATATCGGGAATAGCCACCGCTTTTATGCCTTGAGATTGTTCTGTTTTGGATGGCAAAGGTTTAGGATATCCAATAGCAAAAATGGTGGGTTTGAGTTTTTCTTTAGGAATGGTTTGATCACGGATGAGTTGCATACCGCGGGTAACCTGAAGATAGATCCATTGATAGGGTTCAGGATTTTTTGCGATCAATTCGCTTAAAATTTTTCGCCATTCATTATGGGTATGGGGTGCAGACATTTGTATAGATTCTAAGCTGAGATTTAGACGGTCGATATGGGCATCCAAGTATAAGAGTTTTGTTTCGTAGACGGGGATAACTTCATAGACCCCGTCTCCAAACATAAACCCTCTATCTAAAGGGGAAATCTTTGCATCCTCAGCTGGGACATAACGACCATTTACATAAGCGATGATGCTCATTTGCTGCCTATTATTTTTTCCCAAAGCAATTGGATAGCCAACATCAGGCGATCAAAGAGTCTGCTTAAAAAGCCTGCTTCGGGCACTGCAGCGATAGCAACGACTGAGCGTTCTGCAATCACTTTATCATTCAAATGCACTTGTAGAGTACCTAAAGAAGCATTCTGTGCCACGGGTGCCTTGATAATATTATCAACTGTTACAGTGGCTTTTAATTTGTCATACTGACCTTGCCCTACGGTGACATAAAAATCATCTTTTAACCCTAGGGCGACTTCTTTCAGGGCACCCATCCAAATCCGAGATTGTTTAAGGGCAGAGCCTGCTGAATATAATTTTCGAGTTTCGAAAAATCTAAAGCCATAGGTTAATAATGCATTGGTATCATCGATACGACTGGCATCGGTTTTAGATCCCATCACGACTGCGATTAAACGCATGCCATCTTTCTTTTGTCCTGAAGCAACCAAGCAGTACCCAGCATTATCGGTATGACCGGTTTTAATACCATCGACCATATCGTTACGCCAGAGTAGACGATTACGATTGGTTTGTTTGATGTTTTGGTACACAAATTCTTTTTGTGAATACATTTTATAAGTTTCAGGGAAATCACGAATCAATGCTTTTGCAAGGATAGCCATATCACGTGCAGTGGTTACATGATTAGGATCAGGCAGTCCTGTGACGTTCACAAAGTGCGTATTTGTCATACCCAATTGTTTGGCATAGTAATTCATGATTTCAGCAAAAGCCGATTCTGAGCCTGCAATTTGCTCTGCCAAAGCAATAGAAGCATCATTACCGGATTGAATGATGACACCCATTAAGAGATCTTGAACACTGACATCGGTATCGACTTGTAAAAACATTCTGGAGCCTTGGGCTTTCCAGGCTTTCGAGCTGATATGAACTTGATCCGTCAGTTTGATTTTACCCTCGTGCAAGGCATGATCAACCACATATACGGTCATCATTTTAGTCAGGCTGGCAGGTTCCAGAGGAACATCCACATTCTGGCTGGCCAATACGGCATCGCTTAGATAATCGATCAGCAAATAAGATTTGGCACCTATAGTAGGGGCGGCTGGTATAATGAGAGTAGGGGGAGGTAAAGGCGGTAAATTGGCCGATACAGCGCTAGTTAATAAAAAGGAAAACAGTAAAACGAAGCATTTTGATTTTAGTTGCATAGCTTTCATAAGTCTGGTCACTTTTCTCATGGTATTTGGGTTCCTACAAAATGAATTTCTTATACAGTATAACATGCTTCTTTTAGCCTGATCGCAAGTGATTTGCCAAGTTAGTAGTTGGTTTTAAAACTTAAAAAAATCAATTACCGTTGCGTAATAATACCTGGGCAGGGGATTTTTTCTTGAGCTAAGCGTTGGGTGAGTTTAATAGCCTCCATATGATTTTTGAGAGGTCCAATTTGCACTAAAAATTGAGAAGCGGTGCCTTGTTTATTTTCGGTAATGCTAGTTGGGACTTTGGCAATGCGTTCAATTTTTTGTACGAGTGCTAATGCTTTGGCTCTTTGAGGGAAATTGCCCATTTGTAAATACATTTGTTTAGGGGCTAATGGTTTGGCTTTAGCAAATGTCGTAGGTGGAACGGGCACTGTTAGTTTGGGTACAGGTTTAAGTATCGGTGCTGTTACTTTTAATGGCATTACAGGCGCGGGTCGAATGGTGGCTCTAGGTAGAGGCTCGGTGGGTACTTTGCGGGTGGGCATAGGCGGGATGACTACCGCATGATTATTTTCTGCCACCAGGCATTTTGATTGACGCATGCCATGATCGCGTGGATCAACCGATTGCACTTCCACGTGTCCTGTGCCCTGACATAGGATATCTAATTTTGCAGCAGCGACATAAGATAAATCGATTAATCGATTACAGCGGAAGGGACCGCGGTCATTGACTTTTACAATCACTGATTTTCTATTTTTTAGATTGGTTACTTTTACATACGTTGGAATAGGCAAAGTGGGGTGTGCGGCTGTCATTGCATACATATCATAAGGCTCTCCACTGGAAGTTTTTTTCCCGTGGAAGAGTGTGCCATACCAAGAAGCTGAGCCTTGCTTTTTATAGCCTTTAGAGGTGGACATAACTTTGTAGCAACGATTTTTTTCTTTATATACGCTGGTGGTATTTTTTTTAAAACGATTTCCATAGCGACTTAAAGGTTCTACTTTAGGTACAGCATTGGGAATTCTATCTAGATTTTTGGGTACGCATTTAGGGGGGCCGTCTCTTTGAATACGTTTTTGTGGCTTAGCACACCCTGAGAGCGTGCTGATTAAACACATGATAATAAATATAATGCAGTAATTTTTTTTTAACATTTAGTTTTTCAACTCTTTAATACGGGTGCCCAGCTTATACACAGCCATTGCATAGTGTGTGCTGTGATTATAACGGGTGATCACATAAAAATTATTTAAGCCTAACCAATATTCGTATGTTTTAGGGGCACGTTCTAAAGCCATAAATGCTGCCAAGGCATTTTTATTGTTAAATCCTGTTTTTGCCTTGGATTCTACACCATTGGCTTGTAGTTTTTGTAGCGAGAGGCTAGGTTTTGGATTTTTGATGTCCGATGGATTTAAAAGCGGATGTGAAGCATCTGCTGTATGTTTTTTAAGCACAGCAATTGCAGCAATGGCTTCGTGAGGCTGCCAGCCGTGCATTTTAAAATAATTGGCAACACTTAAGATAGCATCAAAATCATTATTGATTAAATCGCTTTTGCCTTTGCCAGAATCGACTGCATATTTTCGATAACTGCTGGGCATAAATTGAGGCATGCCGATGGCACCTGCATAAGATCCATTCATTTCTAGAGGGTTAAGTCCTTGTTCTTTAATAAGCAATAAAAATTCTTCTAATTCTTTTTTGAAAAATTTTGCACGCGGTGGATAATCAAAAGCCAGTGTTGCCAAAGTTTGGAGCACCGGGAATGAACCCTTATTTTTTCCATAAGAAGTCTCTACACCGATGATTGCAACGATAATTTCAGCAGGTACACCATATTTCTTTTCTGCTTCTTGTAACATGGCTTCGTGTTCTTTCCAAAATTGTAAACCACCCTGTATGCGTTGCTCAGAAACCAATAACTCTTGATATCGATACCATGGTAATTTTTCGTATGGTTTTGCAATGGCAGTTAAAATTTTGGGTTCAGGAGAGATTTTTTTAAATAAATTGACTAAATATTGTTTGTCATAATGATGATTTTTTTCCATGTATTGAATAAAACTTTTCACTTCTGCTCGCTCTGCAAAGTTTTCTGCTGCGGTGCTAAAGGGGGAGAAAGCACTCATCATAATGATAAAGCAAAACTGTTTTATAAATCTCATATATTCTGACATATGTTCAACCCTATTTTTGTAAACTATCTAGCTAAAAAACCACGGTGTGTTTGTATAGACATCAACATACCGAATCCTATCATCAGCGTGACCAAAGAAGTACCACCATAACTGATTAAAGGCAATGGAATACCCACTGCAGGAAGAATGCCAGTTACCATTCCAACATTAACGAAGATATAGACAAAAAAAGTCATGACAAGGCTTCCAGCTAATAGTCTACTAAAAGTTTCCTTAGCTTGCACGCCTATCAGTAATCCCCTAATGATAATATATAGATATACGCTCAGTAATAAGATGCTGCCAATCAGGCCAAACTGCTCTCCGAACACCGCAAAAATAGAATCGGTGGTGCATTCGGGCAAAAAGGCTAGGTTTGATTGGGAGCCTTGTAACCAACCTTTTCCATAGATACCGCCCGAACCAATCGCAATTTTGGATTGAATAATATGATAACCTTTACCTAAAGGATCTCGTTCTGGATCTAAAAAAGTAAGGATACGATTTTTTTGATAATCGTATAAAAAAAACCAAGCACAAGGCGCAATCGCTACAATACTGCCAGCTAGAGTGAAGATCCATTTCCAAGAGAGTCCTGAAAAAAATAAAACAAATAAACCGGTGCTTAAAATAAGCAAAGCAGTCCCAAGATCCGGCTGTTTGGCAATCAAGGCAACCGGTATCATCATTAAAACGAAGGGAATGATCAATGTTTTAAGACGTGGGGGTAAAAGCGCTTCGTCTAAATATTTGGCTAGCATTAAGGGCACAGCCAATTTCATAAGTTCAGCAGGTTGAAAACGTATAATCCAAAGATCCAACCACCGTTGTCCGCCTTTGGAAATTTGCCCTATGATTAAGACTAAAATCAATAAGCTTAAAATAGGCCAATAAATCCAGGGGGCCAGCATTTTATACACCTTGGGTGGCAGTTGTGCGACTATAAACATTAAGAAGGTTGCAAGACCCAGACGCATGATTTGTTTTAATAACACGCCAGTATCTTGTTGAGCACTGTATAAAATTAATAAACCCATGCCCAGTAAAATAATCAGGCCAATAAATAAAGGCCAATCAATGTGTGGGTTTGCTAAAAAACTACGATGTCTATAACGCATGATCCGTTCCTGTAGGGGTAGGGGGCATATCATTTTTAAGATTTTCGAAAAAATGATCCAGTACAATACGCGTGATGTCTGCACCACTGGTTTTATATTTATTTTCAATTAAAACGGCGATTGCAATTTGGGGTTCTTCCACAGGTGCAAAGCCCATAAACCATGAGTGATCCCGTAATTGGGCTTTGACTTTGTTTACTTCGTATTTTTCGTTTTGTTTTAAATTAAATACTTGTGCTGTGCCTGTTTTTCCCGCAATCGTATAGCTTAAGCCGTGAGAAATCTTATGGGCAGTACCGCCTTGAGTATGCACCACTTTTTGCATCGCTTTAATTACCAGATCCCAATGGTCTGCTTGATACTGGATGGGGGGCATTGCTTGAACTTGAATTGGGGTAGGCAACTCTCCGGTATAAGACATTGCTTGTACAATATGTGTTTTAAAATATTGCCCTTTATTAGCCAGCACCGCTGCAGCTTCTGCAGCTTGTAAAGGGGTTATCAGCATATACCCTTGGCCAATCCCAATATTCAGTGTATCACCCGGATACCAAGCTTCTTTTTTAGCCCTTTGTTTCCATTCTGCAGAGGGGGCAAGGCCCGACATTTCGCCTGCCATATCAATACCGGTGGCTTTTCCAAACCCCATTTGTGAATAAACTGCATGCATGTTTTGTATACCCATCCGATGAGCAATGGTAAAAAAGTAGGTATCACAACTTTGCATAATCGCTTTTTCTAAATTAACGGTACCGTGGCCATGTTTTCTGGATAGATAAATCCAGTCTCTGTACAGTCGTCCGGTTCCGCCCAATTGGTACCACCCGGGATCAAAAATGCTAAATTCTGGAGTAACAATGCCAAGATCAAGTGCTTTTAAAGCGACAAAAGGTTTGACGATAGAACCCGGGGCATATTGCCCTGTAATGGCTCTGTTAAACAAAGGTCTGTCGGGGGAATTGCGTAAGGCTTCATAGGTGGGTGTATCGATACCTTGGGTAAAAAGCTCTGGATTAAAAGAAGGTTTAGACACCATGGCTAAGACTTCGCCTGTTTTGGGATCCATGGCAATAATAACGCCAGAGAGTTCCCCCAATGCATCGTATGCGGCGGATTGTAAGCGACTGTCTATCGATAAATGAAGATTTTTTCCAGGCTTGGGTGCTGTGCGTTTTAGTACCCGCAGCGTTCGACCTCGGGCATCAGTTTCTACATGTTGAAAACCCATAGTACCATGGAGTGCTGATTCATAATATTTTTCAATGGCTGTTTTGCCGATGTGATAAGTGCCTCGGTAGTTCGAGAGATCAAGAGTTTCCAGTTCTTTTTCATTAATAGGACCAATATAACCTAATGCATGTGCAGCTTTTTCGCCTAGGGGGTAATGACGAATTAAACGGGCTACCACTTCAACACCCGGGAAACGATGCTTTTCCATAATAAAACTAGCGACTGCTTCTTCTGTTAATTTGACACGAATCGGCACACTTTCATGTTGATGTTTTAATTTTAATTGTTTATAAAAAGTGCGTTCTTCAGAATCGCTTAACTGTAGCAAAGTAGAAAGTGCTGCCAAGGTTTCTGGGATATTCGGTGTGCGTGAAGGGGTTAGTTCTAAACTAAATGCAGGCGCGTTATCAGCCAAACAAACGCCATTTCTATCAAAAATTAAACCTCTGGGTGGATGGATCGGCACTATTCTCACTTGATTATTTAAAGAAAGGCTGGCATACCATTCATATTCTGAGAACTGCAAGAAAATTAACCTTCCAATCAGTACTAAAAAAATAAATATCACAATCGCTGCTGCACTGACGGTTCTTTTCAGGTACAAATAACTGTCTTTAAAATGATCTTTTAGTGTGTGTAAGTTAGACAAAATAATTACTCGTTATTAGAATCAAATACCGACCAGAGTTTTTCTAAGTTATAAAAAGCACGTGTTTCAGCAAGCATAATATGCACCACGATTTCACCTAAATCAACTAAAATCCACTCTCCAGTTTCAACACCTTCCACACCCACAGGATGAATATCGTGTTCTTTAACGGTTTTAATTAATTGATCGGCTATAGATTTGGCTTGTCTATTAGAATTGGCAGTTGCAATGATCATTTCATCGGTAATGGAGGTTAATGTACGCACATCTAATGTCAGGACATGCATAGCTTTCATGTCCTCTAAGACCTTTATGACCAAAGTATGTAAAGAGGCTGGGGTTAAACTAGACATCTAAAATATGGACTCCTATTAAAGATAGACAAAACAGATACAATGCATCCCAAGCGTTGCCGGGTGCCAATCCTTTAATAATATCGTCTATGTGTTGCGCTTTTAAGAGCATGCTTTGACGATTAAAACGGCTAGAAACCGCTTGAGCACGAATGCCTTTGATAAGCGCCCACAAGACGAAAATAGCTTCTGTTTCTTGTTTTAAATTAAAAAAAATATTTTTTGTTTTGGGAATAGACCCTTCAAAAACCGCATCCATCAAGGCAAATACCGAAGCTGGCATTTCAGAAGCAGGCAGTTTTGTAAACAGCACCATGCCTTTTTGATCGATGGCTTTGAACCAGGTGCTAGCCAGTGCGCTTGCATCCAATTTAGGCGCTGTGATCACTAACACAATATCTTCAGGGGGCGATTGCATAAAAGCAGATAATTTTTGTGCCCCTAGCGCGCCCAATGTTTGGTTGATCTTGAGTTCTTCTGAAAAATGACATTCAAACAAACGTTTTTCAGAAAAAACTGAAAATAAAGATCGACTTTGTGTAAGGTGATACCACTGTTCCCAATCAAAACCCATTAAAATATCAAAGCGTTGTTTATCTTCTATTCCTTGTGCGAGTGCTTGTGCACGAATGGCATCGGCAGCTTCCTTTTTTTGATAAGGATCGGTGCCCATTAGAAAATAAACTGGGGCAAGGCCCTGTGTTAATTGTGTTTTTAATTGATTCAGTGTTATTCGCATGATGGTGTTAGATTACGCATGATTTGTGCGGTCAGATCATGATATAAATCAAGCAGCACACGGTCTCTTTCGCTTTGGGTTCCTAAAACCGCATTAGGATTGACGTTTAGCTCACGTTCAACTTGAATTGTTGTAGGGCAAATCAGATCCTGTCCTGCGGGATTGGTAATTTGATAAACCACGGTTAGTTGTATCATCAATCGATTGTTTTGACCATCGATTCCGAAAGCGATGGGTCTATCGACTATGCTTTGGCTGAGTAAGCTTAAAGTAGCACAATTGGATTTACAATTGGCTTGATACTCGACTAAACAAACCCCATTATTTTTTAAAGTAGCCCGTAAATACTTCTGTAAAGGACTAAAAGGTTCTTCCGGACATATACACAGTCTTTGTAATTCAGGAGGAACGCTGAGCGCACCTCTTAAATGAAAACCACAGCCAGTAAGTAGCAGGCCTAGAAAAAAACATATGAGTGTGTTGATTGTATTTATTTTCATGCAACAACCACATTGATTAGTTTTTTAGGGACTAGAATGACCTGTTTGATTTGCTTGCCTTCTGTATACTTTAAAATATTTTCATGTGATAAGGCCATTTTTTTAATACTTTCATCATCTTGATGTGTAGCCACTTCCAGCTGTGCACGAACCTTACCATTGACTTGAATCACGAGGTGTAAGGTATCTTTTATTAAAGCACTTTCATCCACGCTGGGCCAAGACTCATTAATAAGAGCGGTTGTGTGGCCCAATCGTTCCCACAGCACATGCGTAATATGAGGTGCAATAGGTGAGAGCATTAAGACCAGGGCTTCTAGTGCTTCTCTTATGACAACTCGATCAGCATCAGTGGAATCAGAAAAACGATAAATTTCATTTAACAATTCCATCATTGCAGCAATAGCTGTATTAAAAGTATGCCTGCGCACCAGATCATCGCTTACTTTTTTAATGGTTTCGTGTGTTAAACGCTTTAAATTTTTTTGAGATACAGTTAAAGTATTTGCCGTGCCAACTACAGGTGTAGAGTATTCTAGCACTTTATGCCATAAGCGTTTTAGAAAACGGAAAGCCCCTTCTACACCGCTATCAGACCATTCTAGGCTTTGTTCAGGCGGAGAACCGAACATCAAAAACAAACGTAAGGTATCAGCACCATATTCATCCATTAACAGTTTGGGATCAACCGTATTGCCTTTGGATTTTGACATTTTAGAACCCTCTTTTAGCACCATCCCCTGAGATAGAAGACGGGTAAAAGGTTCATCGCTGTTGACCAGCCCTAAATCGCGCATGGCTTTATGAAAAAATCGTGCATACAACAGATGCAAAATAGCGTGTTCAATGCCACCAATGTATTGATCAACAGGCGTCCAATAATTAACACGTTCATCAAACATGCTTTTGTTTTGATCTGGGCAGGCAAATCGTGCGTAATACCAAGAAGATTCCATAAAGGTATCAAAAGTGTCTGTTTCACGTTTGGCTGGCTGCTGGCATTTAGGACAAGTGGTGTTATAAAATTCAGGCATTTTTTTAATAGGCGAGCCCACACCTTCAAAGACGATGTCTTCTGGTAACACAACGGGTAAATCTGCTTCTGCAACGGGTACTGTTCCACAAGTTGGGCAATCAATCATGGGGATGGGGGTGCCCCAGTAGCGTTGTCTAGAAACACCCCAATCGCGTAATCTAAAATGCACTTGCGATTCCCCTGCATTTTTAGATTTTAGGGTTTCTACAAAAGCTTTAAATGCCTCGTTAAAGCTTAAGCCATCAAAGGCATCGGAATTGATTAGTACACCTTCTTTTTTGGTAAAAGCGTTTTTTGTGAAATCATGCTCAGTCCCTTTAGGAGGTTTAATGACTTGTTTGATATTCAGGTGGTATTTTTGAGCAAATTCAAAATCTCGCTCATCATGCGCAGGTACGGCCATCACGGCACCTGTGCCATATTCCATTAAAACATAATTCGTAATCCATACGGGTATGATTTCATTGTTAATGGGATTAATGGCTTTAAGACCAGAATCAATGCCTTTTTTCTCCATAGTTGCCATATCCGCTTCGGCCACTTTTAAAGATTTGCACGCTGTTAAAAAAGCTTGGATATCCGCATTTTGCTTTGCTGCTTCTAGGCTTAAAGGATGTTCAGGGGCTAAAGCCAAATACGTTACGCCGCATAGGGTGTCGGGTCGTGTTGTGTAAATCTCGATGTATTGGTTGCTGGCTTGCACTTGGAATTTAGCACAGACACCTTCAGAACGACCAATCCAATTGCGTTGCATGGTACGCACTTGTTCGGGCCATTCGCTTAATTTGTCTAAATCATTTAAGAGTTCATCTGCATAATCAGTAATTTTCAGAAACCATTGAGGTATTTCTTTTCGTTCTACTTTAGCACCCGATCGCCATCCACAGCCATCCACCACTTGTTCGTTAGCCAAAACGGTTTGATCCACAGGATCCCAATTGACGACAGAATTTTTTTTGTACACTAAGCCTTTTTCGTAGAGTTTAATAAAAAACCATTGTTCCCAACGATAATATTCGGGATCACAAGTGGCAATTTCTCTATCCCAATCATAGCCTATCCCCAATTCTTGTAATTGTTGTTTCATGTGGGCAATATTTTTTTTAGTCCATTGTGCAGGGGGTACTTTTCTTTCGATGGCTGCATTTTCTGCAGGCAGACCAAAAGCATCCCAGCCAATCGGTTGCAATACATTTTTACCCAACATTCGATGCACACGAGATAAAACATCTCCTAAAGTATAATTACGCACATGGCCTACATGTAGGTTTCCGCTGGGATAGGGAAACATGCTTAAGCAATAATATTTTTCTTGGGCTGGATTTTCGACGGCTTTAAAAGTATGGTGAGTATTCCAATAAGATTGAGCTTGTTGTTCAACTAGTTTTGGCTGGTAAGTATCTGCGGTATTAACAGGGACAGAAGTCTGGTTTTCCATGGAGTCTCTCAAATCATCTATAAATAACAATAGGCATAACGCGGTTTAAGTCATAAACCGATAGCATACCAAACCCTGCTGATCTCAACAAGAGCTGTTTAATTTTGTTAAATGACTTTTTATGTTTTCAAGATTATTGAGGTTTAGGCGATCGTTTAGCAGGGGTCTTAGCTGTTTTATAGGTTTGTGATTTAGTTGCTCCAAATTGATGAGCAATAGGGCGAGCAGGAGGGGAATCTTTCGTGATGTGCATGTGAGCTTTTGTGCTTTCTAAATTTTTTGCTATGGCTTGGGCTGCCTCTAGCGCACTTTTTTGCAACATAATTTTTATGACATCGGAGTTATTTTTTAATAAATCATCTATGAATTCTTGTTCAGTATAGTCGCCTTCTTCTAACCTTTTATCGACATCAGATACGCTAGCCTGTTGTAGCCACTTTATAAAATTTTTCACATCCAAACCGTTATTAGACATACAATCACCTTTATATAAGTTAATCTACTAATATGTATAACATAGCATATGCTGAGTTCAAAGATGTGATAATTTATTTTTGAATTATGTATATACAATATTAAACGCGCAGTAGCTATAGTGCCGTTACCTATTAAGGACTATTTTCTGAAAATAAGGTAACCAGAAATTGGCATTGACAAATGCCAATTGGCATTGTACTATGGATTTAAAGATATTGATTTTTTATGGGAGGAGTATATGCAAATATCTGTTGATAATTATGGTAGAATTATTATTCCTAAAATCATTCGGGAGCATTTAGGGTTGCATGCAGGTTCTGTTTTAAATATCGAAGAAAGTAAAAGTAAGAATGAAATTGTGCTAAAAATGACAAATGAAGAAGCACCTTTAAAATTAGAAGAGGGGATTTTTGTATTTACCGGCAAGGCTTTAAATGGTATGGATGATGTGCTAGAAACGATTAGAGCAGAACGTTTGAAGAAATTAGGAGATTTTTAAAGAATGAAAGTACTATTTGATACTTCTGTTCTAGTAGCAGGCTTTGTTGAATCACATCCTGAGCACAAGGCTGCCATCCGTTGGTTTACAAAAGTGCAAAAAGGAGAAGTGGCACTGTTCGTTGCGTCACATTCTTTAGCCGAATGTTATGCTGTGCTTACAAAACTGCCTTTGAGCCCGAAAATTCTACCAAGCATGGCTCATCATATTATCTCTGAAAATATTGCAAAATTAGGAAAAATTATATCTTTAGTAGAAGAAGATTATTTATCTCTTATGCTGCATTTATCCAAATTAGGATTATCAGGCGGTATAATTTACGATGCAGTCATTATGAAAACCGCGGAGAAGGCAAAAGTAAAACACTTATTAACCTTTAATTTTCGAGATTTTGTTCGATTATGCCCTGAAAATGAATCCTATATTATTACACCATAGGTTTGTTTGAGTACCCTATTGAATATCGAAGCCAAATATCCTAATTATTGGGTTTATATATTGTATTGTGAAAACAAAAGTTTTTATACAGGCTACACGCATGATTTATTTGCAAGATATCGTGCACACATAGAAGGTATCGCGGCTAAATATACGCGTGCTTTTAGGCCCCTAGAAGTAATAGGCGTTTGGCCGGTATATGGTGATAAATCAACGGCCATGAAAATAGAAAGATTTATAAAAGCTTTAAGTAAAAAAGAAAAACGGATGATTATTGATCATCCGTTCTTGTTATTAGAAATGTTTGAGTAAGGAATGTATTATCCGACTTCGACTTTGTCTCTGCCTGCTGCGAATGCGCGTTTCTTAATTTCTTCAGGGGAGACATCTTCAAAGTGCGTTGAGATTGTCCAGGTATGGCCAAAAGGATCAACAATCGTGCCCGAACGATCCCCGTAAAATTTATCTGTAATCGGATCAAGAACAGTCGCACCTTGAGTGCTTGCTTTTTCAATAACACTATCTACATCATCAATATACAAATAGATACTCATCGCTTGTGTCCATTCTGTAAAGGAATCAGGTGCTTTAGAATTCTGACAATTATCCGCGACCATAAATCTTGAATCGCCTATCATCAACTCGGCATGTCCCACCCTTCCATCGGGTGCAGAGATGAGTACGGTTACCGTAGCACCAAACACGCTTTGATAAAATTTTAAGGCTTCTGGGCCATTACTCACAATAAGATAGGGCGTTATATTATGATAACCTTGAGGGACAGGTGAGACTTTGGTTTGCATTTTTTACTCCATGAAAAATTTCAGATTACACAGAGCAAGGTGCCAAAGTCAATGAAACTTAATTAGAAGGCAGTTTTTTAAGAGAGTACATACACTAAATCTATGATTATAAAAATAATATGATTATAAAAATAAACAGGCATTTTTCTGAACGAGCAGACAGAGAGCGGAATCTGGTTATTTAAATAAATTTTTCTTGAGATACATATAGTTATAACTGTTGTAATACCTTACACCTAAATTTTAAAATAGACATATCGTATACTTTAATTGAATCATTACATTAAGTACATAACTATTCGAATTTTTATTTAATCTGGAGGTTTCCATTATGAGCATGACTGAAAAAAGTATTCAAGAGGCTTTAAATCGTTTTGAATGCGCAAGTGACTTAGATTATCCTCAATTTGATGAAATGTTTTTAATCGAAACGCATCCTGATGGTATAGACGAGCCTAAGGAAGATGCGCAAGCCTTAGCTTTATACAATCAAGCTTTATATTTAACTTTTGGTGGACCTTCAATACGAAACTGGTTAAGCAGACCTTTAAAAGACAAGGAAAAACATTCTCATCCTTATTCAGGGAAGGTGTTTGCTGGAAAAGTGCCTACTCCTAGACCTGCTAAAGAGTTATTCGCTTTAACATTAGCAGCTGCGATAGAGGGAGGACATCTTCAAGCATTGAAAGACAACAGGGATGATGCCAATTTACAAGCTTTGCTAGATAGGAAAGAGTGTGAAGATATTATAGAACTAGGTAATGATATATTAAAACGTCTTAAAGCTGCTCCTGGCGATACATTAAGAGAAAAAATACAATCTTTAAATTTAAACGAGCTTAAAGGCACAATGGGAGAAATTAATTTTTTAACAAAGTTTGTACATTTAGATTTGAATAAAGCTGAAAGTAATGCAAAAAGCCAAATACAACCAAAACCATTGGATGCAGAACTTGCGGACATAGAAAAAATTGATATACATGCAGTTCGACCATCCATCGAAGTACAAAGAACGCGTAAAGCAAGAGTTTTAGCAGAAATAGCTGCACCTGAATATGTAGGTCTGGGGTACCCTTTAGAGCGCAATCTTAAGGGAAAACCATCAAGTCCTAATGAACGAATAGCAATGCGAGCGATTAAAGATATTTATGATCCAAAATTGTTGTTGGAATTACTGCAAGAAGTATTAGCTTTAGCAAGGGTTGACAAAAATGTTGCGTGTGTGACAAGCGCACTGCAATCCAAAATATTGTATGCTTATCTTAAAGAAGAGTGTGGGGTTGAGGAAGTCTATGCAGCTATCGATTCGTTGATACCTGTTCTTGATAAAGTCCCTGCCTGGTCTAAAATAAAAGAGGATAGCTTAAGGCCTTATGCACAAGCCGTGGAACAATTTGTCAGTGGCATAATGAAAGAAGATGTGGATGAAACAAAGTGGATTTCATATTTTCTGGCTCTGCATAAATTTAAAATAGAAATGCTAAATATTCACGTTACTTTACCCGAAGCCGCACTAGTGTCCGGGAAAAAAGGTGTTTAAAAACAAATAAATAGTCTGATGCTCC
>CAMFJH010000009.1 GCA_945956915.1 uncultured Francisellaceae bacterium
AAAAAGGTAAATATAGGAAAAAAGCCGCATGACATTTAGCGCCAGCGACTAGCTACTAATATATTGGCAATAGCTGTGATTAAAAAAAGTTCCGGTATTGAAAAACCTGTATTTAATAAAAAGATAGCAACAACCGAGGCAAAAACCATAAAAATGGCATTGATGATATTATTGGCCGCAATCACTCGAGAACGATAATCAGGCTCGCTGTGTTCTTGAATAAAAGCATAAAGTGGTACAATATAAAAGCCCCCAAAAATTCCGATGCATAGGATATCCATTAGAATACGCCAATGCGATGCTTGAAAAACAAACTGCATAATAGGAATAGAGGTTGAAATAGCAGAGGCCGCATGAGGATGCGCGAAATACAAATCAATTGCAAAAATACTCAGCCCTAAAGAACCGATTAAAACCAGCAAGAGGCTGGATTTTATTTTTTTATGTGCCAATCGTTCACATAAAAGAGAACCAAGACCAATCCCAATGGAAAACATGGTTAACAATAAAGTGGCCACATGTTCATCACCGTTTAAAATAACTTTAGTATAATTGGGTGTTTGAGTAATAAAGGTAGAGCCATATAACCAAAACCAAGAAATGCCTAAAATACCATAATATATATTTTTATTTTTTCGAATCTCCTGAATAATGCTTAAGCTTTGGCGAATGGGATTCCAGTCCAATTCTAAATTTTGGGTATAGGGTTCGGCTTTAGGAATAAAAGTACTGGCCCACCAGCCTAAAATGGCTATCATACAAACCGTGCCGGCAACCCAAAAAGGACCTGTGTGGGGAATCGCAACGAATACGCCCCCTAGGATAGTACCGATTAAAATCGAAATAAAAGTGCCCATTTCAATCAAACCATTACCGCCTAATAACTCTGAAGTTTTTAAATGTTGGGGAAGTATACTGAATTTTAAAGGCCCAAAAAAGGTAGCATGTGTGCCTAATAAAAATAAACTGGTTAATAATAAATATAAATTATCAAATAAAAAACCCAGTGTGATTAAAACAGCTAAGCCAATTTCAATGAGTTTAATGATTTGAATCAGTTTGGATTTTTCCTACTTATCCGCTAGTTGACCCGCAAAAGCTGAAAATAAAAAAAAGGGAAGAATAAAAAGCGTTGCACACAAGTTGATTAAAGTATTTGGATTTAAGAATACCGGGGTTTTTTGAATGCTGCTAAAGGCAAGTAATATAATCAATGCATTTTTAAAAAAATTATCATTAAACGATCCTAAAAATTGGGTCACAAATAAAGGGGCAAAACGACGCTGCTGCAAAAGTGCATATTGTGAACTCATGAATACCTCTTTTGGTTAAAGCTCATCCATTTGATGGCTATCCTTTAATACACTAGCATAGGATAGTAATTTTAGATATTGGATTTATTGAGAAGAATGTTAAATAGCTTATTGTTAAGTATGTGTAGGTTCAGCGAAAATTTTATTTTTCATTGAGTCTTGCTTTTTAAAACAAATGTATGCTAGGCTACCAACATTAATTTTAATTATTAGACTTTTGGCCTATTTGGAGTAGTTGTATGAAATCCACTAAACCTCAAGCTTTAACCACAGCACTCATTAATAAATTCTTTGAGGTTGGTGAGAAAAAAGGGTACACAGAAGCTTTAGAATTAATGCCTTCTCTTTCAGAGACAAATGTAAGTACACCTTCAGAAAGTAATGGAAAAATAATTCTTTTTTTTGCAGCTCGCCTGGGTTATGCAAAAGCGATACGTTTTTTAGGTAATCAAGGTGTGCGAGCATCAAGTACATCGATTGCTCACCCTTGTATATTGCAGCTCAAAATGGGCATTCAGAGGCAATAGATGAATTATTAAAATTAGGAGCAGAGGTTAATGTAGGATTACAGAACAAGCAAACTCCACTTATGGTTGCTTTGATTGCTTTGAAGAATTCAGAAGTCGAGCAGCAACTCAAAGTCATGCAACAACTCATCAATGCTAAAGCAAATGTTAATACACAAAGGAATGATGGTGATACTGCACTTAGCATTGCTGTTACGGAAGGAAAGTTAAAGGCAGTAAAAATACTATTAGCAAATGGAGCTGATGCAAAAATACAAGTGAGGGGAACCTCAATGATTTCTTTCGCGGCTGAGGAAGGATATGCAGATATCATTCGGGAATTGGCAGCAGCAGGTGCAGATATGCACGGCTACAATTCACAAGGGGCTACACCCAGCTACATGGCTGCATACTTTGGACATGCCGATGCCCTAAGAGTTCTTCATGAACTTGGGGCTGATATCTCAAAAATCAATGCCCAAATGGCTGAGATTCCGCTTTACGCTGCTGCTCGGAAAGGTTTTCTACGAACGGTTGAAGTGATTTTAGAGTTAAAGACGGTTGGGCTAGAGACCCTAGACCATGCTATCCGTATGGCTACACAATACCCTAAAGTTTTAAAAGCGCTTAGAAAATATAAGAAGGATACTTATGCTGAGCAACTAAGCTCTATGACTATTCTGCCAGTTGAAGCTTCTGTGACATCTTTACCTTCTGAGAAAAAAGAAAAAACTAAAAATAAAAATAGTATTCCAAAATATGAGGTGGTTGATCTTAGAAAGATCTTTTTAGATACTGTATGTCATTATCAAACTATGTTAACACTCATGAAAAAAGAGCTTGAGGGTTTCAAAACAAAAAGCGCAGTATTGAAATTCGAGATTTTTAATAAAATAGAAGAGACTGTCGCAACTTTAAGCAAAACGCTTGAAGGTGGTAAAAATAATGAACGATTATCACATGTTTCTTCACATCTAAAAACATTGAATGAAACGATTGACTTGCATAATAAACTTCAAAATGATACTGTGATCTTGCCTACGATAGACAACTTTTCGATGGTATGCGAGTTTCTACAAAATCAAAGGGTTTTAGAAGAGAATAAAATCTCTGCAGAAATGCTTGAAAAATGTATAAAAATAAAGGAAGCTTTGAAAGGTCAAGTCACGGAGTTGAAAAATGAAACCTTGAGTCATTCATTAGAAGAGTTAAAGCAAATATTTAAAGAGATTTTAGAGCAATATAAAGAAATTTCAAAACACTTTCAAGATTTAAAAAAGTTAAATGAGAATCTTGATGCGCGTGTTACAACTATTAAGAGTTTTAGAGTGCTTCGTGAGGATGTTATACCTTCTAAAAGATCACTGCGTAACAAAAAACCGCCTTTGAGTGCTGGTGAATCTAAAAAAATTGAAGAAGATCTGAAGTTAATAAATGAAACGTTGGGTTTAAAAATTCACGTTTCTAAAGTTGAGCCAGCACCAGAGTCTCAACTCAAATCCCCTACCTCTTCGAAGTCTGACTACTTAAGCGAATATAAACATTCGCCAACCCCTGCTGCAATGACTGTTCTGCCTACCCCGACTATTAGCAGCGAATCCCCCAAGCCACAAATTAAAATTAAAAAATTACCCCTGGAAGAACGAAAAAGACTTTTAAAGTTATTCGCAGAAGAAGCAGCGCAAAAACACCAACAAAAATTAAATCAAGAAAAAATAATACAAGAAGCATTGAAAAAAGAAGCTTTAGGTATCAAGCGAGAAATAAAGACAAGTCAAGAATCTCCTAAACATAGCGAACACAGTGTAGCTTTAAGATTACAATTAGAACAACTAGACAGCATTGTGAAGCACTTAAAGGTGAGTAGACCTACTGAAACCTTGTCTATTTCGAAGAGTTTCTTTGGACTGTACGGCAGCCTTTGCAAAGTCAATGAGCTGATATATTTAGAGCACAAAGATTCTGCAATTCGCAGGGTTGCTCGCTGTGTTAGAAATGCTATTTATAAACGATATGAAATATTGCTAGAACAATCAGATCAGCGTTTTGAAGCTTTGTTAAAGATGGCAGAGAGTTGGCATACCTTTATACAAAAAATTGAAATCGGTTATTTTACAAACGCAGCAGCCGTTGTAAAGGCTGTTCCTTCGGACTTTTTTGCAAAAGTCTACGACTTAGGAGAAGCGTTATATCAAAAGGAAAACAATCCTCCCGCAGAATTAGAGATTTTATCATGTGTTCAAGCCATTGAATACATGACATGCTATTGGAAAATGCGCAAAGAAGAACTTAAATGTATTAGTGAAGAAGAGATCTTAAATCTTGCCGCAGACAAATTTTGTTGGGGAATTATTGGCTCTGTCATGCGTAAATTACAAAAAGCTGTCAGTGCTGGAATAGAAGACTCAATAGAGGCATTTAGCTATACTTTGAATCTCTTAGTACCCAATTGTCTTTCTGAGCCTAATCTAAGCCTAAAAATATTGGCTAAAGCCCTTATAGAAAAAGGAAATGCATTTAGGCATGAATGGGCAATTTTGAAAAATAACTCAGAACTACCCTATATTTTGATGAATCCTTCAATATCTGAATCATCTGAACAAACTTTAAGTGATAAAATATCAGATTATTTATTGAACATAGAAACAGAAATATCGAACAATCGTGAACAGAAAAGTGAAATGGACGTATCTAAAGAAGCAGCTCCAAAGCCTTTTCAGATTAGCACTTTTTCTTTCCCCCCAAGCCTGTGCTTTTGTTCCTAAAGGATTAGAAATAACGGTTGAACCGCTTAGTGAAGCTCAACCCCTAAGTGCTAAGGTAAAAGATTATTTGTTGAGCATAGAAGCAACAATACCCTCTAATCCCACAAAAAAAAGGCTATCCATAAAGTTACCTGGCAAAATTCGATTCTGGCTTGAAATATAAGCAAAGAATTGATTGTTTTGAAAAATTATGGATGTTTGCAAATGATTAAAACTATGCTATAGTTCAAATACTATGAAAATTGAAAAAACGCATACAATTGTACTTTCAAAAGCCTATTCCCCTTGGCGCCGTTGGCGCATCTAAGATTATCCCTAATTCTACTCTTTTTTATATGTACTTTAAGATTTAGGCTATAAGCCCTAGGAGTTGTTATGTTTAAAAATAAATTTAATCTTTTAATAGGCCTGATTATTATTGGATTCGCGATCTTGGGTATTTATGAATATGCAAATAAGCAAAGACCTAAGCAGGATAAAAAAACACCTACAGTGGGCATTATTTTGCCGATGGACCATGTAGCCTTAAGAGAAATCGTAGAGGGCTTAAAACAAAGCTTGTCACAAGACCTTTCCTATCCTGTTACTATTAAAGTACAAAATGCACAAGGCGATCTCAATTTGCAGCACAGTATTATTCAGCAGTTAATCAATGAAAAAGTCGATGTGTTAATACCCGTAGGGACAGCTGCCACACAGATGACTATTTCTATGGCCCATAACCAGCCTATAGTGAGTTTAGCGGCTTTGTATACAGAACAAGATAAAGAAACCGATAAAAAATCCAATATTACCCGTGTCTTAGATGAAATTGGCCCTGAAAAACCTTTAAATTTAATGAAAGAAACCTTTTCAGGTCTTAAAAAAATAAGCCTAATCTATAGTAATACTGAAAAAGTGTTCCCTGATGTAGAAACCTTAACGGCTTATGCACTTTCAAAAGGCATACAGCTGCAGAAAATTATGATACAGTCTTTACCAGATTTGTATACGGTCTCTCACAGAATAGATGAAGATTCTGGAGTGATTTTTATTTTAAAAGATCATTTAATCGTCAGCGGGATTCAAACAGTGGTACAGCAAGCACAAAAACGAAAAATACCTGTTGTGAGTTGTGATGAAGGCAGTGTACAAGAAGGTGCTGCTTTTTCTTTGGGGGTTAAAGAAAAATCGATTGGTATCGCCGGAGGGGAAGTCGTGGCTAAAGTATTAAATGGCACGCCAGCCAGAGATATACTGGTAAGTGAAATAACAAAATTGTCTGTTTTTTATAATCCACAAGCTTGTGAAGCTCAAGGGGTGGATCTTATGCGTTTAAAACAGGTGGCAAACGATCATCAATACGAGTTAGTGAACAGTGGAACTCTTTAAAACGATTCTAGAACAAAGTTTATTATTTTTTCCCTTCTCCCTAGGGATTTATCTTAGCTTTTGTATTTTAAGAACAACGGATATGACCACCGAGGGTAGTTTTGTCTTGGGTGCTGGTGTTTTTGCACGCATGGCTGCCTTTAATCCTTTCTTAGGATTGACGATGGCCATGGGTGCCGGTGCCTTGGCAGGCTTAGGGGTGAGTCGCATTCAGGCACATGAAAAAATAAATTCCTTAATGGCGGGTATTATTGGTTTATTTATTTTGTACAGTGTTAATTTTCAGGTGATGGGCAGACCTAATATCAGTTTGGTATCGATTAGCAAAATAGCACCGACTTACGTCTTGGCTTTGATTATTGGCATAACATTGATGGTCGGTTTATTAATGTTATCCAGGGTAGGCTTATTATTAAGGGCTTTTGGAAGCAATCAAGCCTTGCTAGGCGTTCTGGGTAAAAATGTAGAGGGCTATCGGATCTTAGGCTTGTCTTTAAGCAATGCTTTAGCAGCTTTGTGTGGTGCCTTAACAGCACAGGTGAATGGTTATGCAGATTTGGGCATGGGGTTTGGAATGACCTTAACGGGAATCAGTGCGGTTGTGATTGGACAGCAATTAATGCGGCGATTTTTTAATCTGCCATTATTTAATATTGTGATTGAAATTTTTTCTTGTTTTTTAGGCGTTATCATTTATTTTGTAGCGATTAATCTATTGTTATCGTATGGGGTTGATCCTATTTATTTAAAATGCGTATTGGGTTTGGTTTTGATTTTCTTATTGAGGGGGCGATAGCTAATGAGCATACAAGAATCGCCTAAGAAACCCTTACTTGTGCTAGACAATGTTTCGCTTAAGCCCAAAGATATGGAACGTGTCATTATACAGAATTTAAATTTTAGTTTGTACGAAGGGGATTGCGTTATTTTGTTAGGCGGTAATGGCTCAGGTAAAAGTTCATTGATTAAATTGATGAATAATACCACAAGCCCCACCCAAGGTACGATAAAATGGCTGGATGGTTGCAGCACGGCACAAAATCGGCCTAAGGATATTATTACTTTAACCCAAGACATGTCGCATTCATTATTCTATGATTTAACAGTCTTTGAGAATTGTTTACTATGGGGTTTAAAAGATAAGCCCTTAAGTTTAAAAATTCGTACTCATGATGAACGCCTATATTATGCAGAGTATTTGAAGGGTTATCATCCTAATTTGGCTTTAAAATTGGACAATGTTTTGCGTACTTTATCCGGAGGAGAGAAGCAAGCTTTATTATTGGCTTTGTGTTTAGCTGCCAAGCCCAAGATATTGTTTTTAGATGAGCATACCAGTGCGCTTGATCCCGTACAATCGGAGCAAATGATGCAATTGACCTTTGAGGCCTTGCAAACCCATAGGATTACCAGTGTGATAATTACGCATAATTTAAATCATGCTCTAGAATTTGGTAATCGTTTGATTGCGCTGAAGGATGGCGCGATTGTATTTAAGGCAGACACCTTAGAAAAAGAAAAATTACAAAGACATGAACTCGTGCGTTTTTGTTTTTAGGGAGGAACTTTAAGAAAATCATGTTTCTCCTTTTTTATTAAACATATGTAATTTGACAATAGAAAGTAGTTGATTGATTTCATCATCGCTAAGTTTATCAAAATATTTAATGCGTTTTTGGTTGCCTAATTCACCATGATTTTGCATGACTAATTTGATAAATAAATCAATCAGTTTGTCAGGTATATCTACAATGTCTTGAATTTCACGTTTTGTTTCGTCGTAGTTAATTAAAAATTTAATTTCATTCTCAAAGTGTGTATGTATTGTAGTATTAATACATCCAAATAGGTATTCAGCCATTTTTGTATAATCAATATATTTATAGTAATTATGTGTGAATTGCTCAACAGTTAAGACGCCGTCTTCAGACAATTGATAATTAATTATTGAATTCATAAGAGGTTTTGAGAAAGTTTCCAACAAGGTATCATATTGAAAAATATTTTGCAGCATCACGGCGGAAATGGGAAATATAATTCCAGCAGGTGTGAAGTTTTGTTTGCTTAAAATATAATGTATTAAAAATCTATGGATTCTACCATTGCCATCTTCAAATGGATGAATAAATACAAAGCCGAAAGAGATCATGGCTGCGATTAGCACGGGGTGGAATTGGCATTTTTCTAGCATTTTTAAAGCTTGCAATAATCCTTTCATTAAACTTTCTACGTTTTCAGGTTTTGGAGAAATATAATGAATCTTTTGTAAGTATTGATTAATATTTTCACCAACGTAATTTTGATTTTCACGATAATTGTTATCTTTAAACCTTGGGTCAACAATGATGTTTTGTAATTCTATAAGTCGTTCTTTGGAAAGTTCTGCAATACTTGAAGCCTGTTTTAACAAATCAATAAATTTATTCATGCGTGTTTGACTGGGTTTTTCTCGTTCTATTTCATAGGATGACAAAGTTTCTTTAGTATATAAATAATGACTTGCCCTAGAAATAACGTGTGGATCATATCGCTCTACTAATGTTTTTGCTTTTAAATCGTACTGCATATTTATTTGTTCAACAAGAACCTGAGAGCGACGCACTATAGGACAAAAATCTCTATTGCCTAATAAATTATTATTGATACGATGTCTTGTGCTGCGAATTCCGGTGGAGACAAAATAACGCTCTGAATCTAAAATGTCAATGTATTTGAGCCTGTCAGCATCAGATATTTCTAATTTTTTTTCTGTTAAAAATTCGTATAAAAACCAGAGGATGCGGCGATATTTACTTGTCGGATGCTCTACAATCGCAGCTTTCACTTCTTCTATCTCTAATTTTTCAAAAACTGCTAATAAAATTTCAAGATTGATCCCATCATATTTGAATGCAAATTCAAGCTGTTCAATTGGGTTTTGAGGGTTTTTAAGAGCATAACTTTTTGGATAAACATGTGTTTCTTGAGAGACATTATCAATGCGCGTATAGCGTTGATTGTTTAAAGAAATATAAGACTGACGATAATGGGGCATTACACTTAAATTGAATTGTTCAATGATGGCACTATATCCAATAGAATGGTAGCTCACTTACATATTTCCTTAAAGCTTAAAAACGTTTGCAAATGTTAAAAAACATTCGCAAAATAACATGTCTGCAAATAAATGTTAGCGCTTTAGCATTAAAATGTCAAAAAATGTTTACAGCTGTTAGAAAACGTTCGTAAAACAGTACTTTTGCACCAAAGTTATAGCGTGTTCACCTAAGACATATTTGTTGGAATGTTAACCAACAAAATAGAGCGATTATAAGCTGAGTAATAAATTGTTTTTTGGAAGAGGATAGCAGTTTTGCACCTTGCTGTGAAACAGCTGAAGGGGGGCATGTAATCTAGCATTTTTTATAATTTACTTGGTTCAGTGTTTTGCTGCCCCGGAGGGGTGGATTCGTGCTAAATCTTTTTCCTTTCGTAAAGAATCTATAGTTGTTTCTTTTTTTAAGTTTTCAAACTCTGTCTGTGCTTTTATTAACATATCATTTATCCTGCCTCCACTACCGCTTAATCCAGAAGCTCCTTTATTATTGGCAAAATAAGATTTTAACTTGGTTTCAAAGTCATTAATGCTCTTATCTAATGCGATTATATCATTCCAACTTTGTGGTTCTAGTGATTCTATGTGGTTTTTTAAATTTGTGAGGTCTGTGGCACGAGCCTCTGCATCTTCTTTTTTTCTTGTGGTGTTTGCTCTAATTATCCATCCAGTAGTAGTTTTATTTTCTGGATTAGGTTTGTAATCTTGGCTACTATTAATTAATGTTGTAAGTATTTTGATATATCTATCTCTTTTAGCTTCGAATTGTTCATTTAGCAATTCTTCTTGATGTTTTAATATTCTAAGGTTATGAACAGCTAAATCCTGCTCCTTATTATCACCTTCTTGTATTTTTTTTGTTTTATCAAGTAATAGTTTAAGTTCTGCTCCACGATTTTCTGCATATTGAAGTTGTTTTTCTCGCAGTTCAATTAGTGTTTTACTTCGTTTGAAAAGGCTTTTCTTTTTTTCTGCTGTTAGCTTGCTTTTAATATTTTTTATGTGTTCACTACTTGCCTTAGATAATTCGTTTAATTTTTCTAAAAATTCTTTTTGTCTAGTTGGGAAAGCCTCGTCCGTTTGTTTTCTTGCCGAAACTTCTGTTGTGGGAGCCTCAGGAAAACCATCATTCTTTTTTTGTTTTGTGAATGAAGGTATTATAGGTTTTGAATGCGGAGCTTCATGCTGATGAACTTTCAGCGGTGCGGGTTTTTCAGTGAATTGTGGCGTCTCTTCTAAAATTCTCCCTAGCACTCTATTTGTTTCAGTATTATTGTACTCAAATGTTGCTTTTTTAAGTGTGTCGAGCATGCCAACTTCTAATAATATCTTTTCCAAAGCACTTTCACATTGTCTTTTTTCCTCTTCTGATTTTGCATTTCTTAAGTTGTTCGATGCGCTTACATACGCTAAAATTTGGAGGGCCTCTTCTCTAGTGAAGTTACTTAGATCTTTGTTTAAAAAAAATCCCATTTGATCTTTTGTTAAATGGGGTATAATATCTAATACTTTCATAAAGTCTGGTTGGGATTCTCTTATCCTTCTGATTTTTTCTTTGAGAGAACGATTTGAACTATTGTTTACTATTTTTTGTAGTGGAAGAGTATTATTTTCATTTGTATACCTAATTGTTTTTGTTGTATTGCCATCTATGCCAGAAACAGTAAGAGTAAAATGAGTCTCATTACCGTCTTCTCCTAGGTTGTGTTTAAAATTACTGACTGTAATAAATCCAGACCTTTCTCTTTCTGCTCTTATATTGGCTTCAATGTTTTTTTCTCTTTGTAATATTGCTATATCACGTTTATTTGTTTCGGGGTTTATCCCAAAATAGAAACCTTGATCCATATCTTTGATTTCAGAAGGCTTAGCACTCATTTTTTTCTCCAAAATTTTAATACTGCTTTTTTGGAGTGCATTTTTATGATTTTGTTCCTGCAAGACATAAATGATTCGTGTACTTTCACTATTTATAGCATTGCTTTTGTTCCTGCTTGTTATTTCAATAAGCTTTTATCTGGGGGTTTGGGCTAAACAGCAAAATGTGGTATGCTGAGGATATTGTTTTGGTTGATTTTATGTGTTTTAGGAGAGGCAAATGAGTACATTAGTAGGTAGACAAGCCCCGGATTTCAAGGCGGCAGCCGTATTGGGCAATGGCCAGATTGTGAATGATTTTCAACGTTCAGTTGTCGCTAAAGGTAAATATTCAATTTTGTTCTTTTATCCCCTAAATTTTACTTTTGTATGCCCCTCTGAATTAATTGCACTTAATAAACGTTATGAGCAATTTAAAGCCCGTAATGTAGAAGTGATCGGCGTATCCATTGATTCCCATTTTTCCCACAACGCTTGGCGTAATACCCCTATCGAAGCAGGTGGGATTGGTCAATTAAAATATCCCCTAGTGGCCGATATTACACAAACAATTTCTCAGGCTTATGGCATACAACACCCTTTAATGGGCGTTGCTTTTAGAGCTGCCTTTTTAATCGACAAAGAGGGTATTGTGCGGGCCCAAATAGTGAATGATCTGCCCATAGGTCGTGATATCGATGAATTATTACGCTTGGTTGATGCCCTTCAGTTCCATGAACAAAATGGCGAAGTATGCCCCGCAGGTTGGAAAAAAGGCTCTAAAGGCATGGAAGCTTCGCCTGAAGGTGTTGCTTCCTACCTAGAAGAAAACGCAGAGCAACTCTAAACTTGGAATGGTTAACCCCCCATTGGCCTGTTCCACCTAATATTCGCGCTATAACTACCCTGAAAAGAGGGGGTTATAGCCGTGGTGCGTGTAAAGGCTTGAATTTAGCCACCCACGTCGGTGATGATTTGTTGGCTGTACAAATCAACAGGCGTCTTTTAAACTCCGAATTGAGGTTGCCCCAAGAACCCTATTGGTTAACACAGGTGCACGGTACTGCAGTAGTGCCTATTTCTGGCTCTGAAGAGCTAAAAGAAGCAGATGCCTCTATTAGTTTTAATCCAGGCGAGGTTTGCGTTGTTCTGACAGCCGATTGTTTGCCCATACTGTTATGTGATGAAAAAGGAACACGAATAGCCGCTATCCATGCAGGCTGGAGAGGCTTGGCAGCAGGGGTGATAGAAGCCGCTGTAGAACGCTTGGCTTGTTTGCCCAGTACTGTTATGGCTTGGTTAGGCCCTGCTATAGGACCCGATGCTTTTGAAGTGGGCGAAGATGTACTTGAGATTTTTAAAAATACCCATACTGATATTCAAAAGGCCTTTAAATCTATTAACCCAAGCAAATGGAAAGCAGATATTTATACTATCGCTAAGCTTCGGTTAGAAGCCTTAGGCGTTACTCGCATTTTTGGAGGCCATTTTTGTACTTATACTGAACATGATCGTTTTTATTCGGCTAGAAGAGCCGCGCAAATGGGATCTCAAACAGGGCGTATGGCAACTTTGATTTGGAGAACAGCTTAATGAATTTGGAAAAATTAACAAATCAACTGCAATCAGCACTCTCAGAAGCACAGTCCTTGGCCGTGGGTAATGAAAATCCAGCCATTGAACCGATTCATGTCATGGGCGCACTCCTAAAAGAAAATAATAGCTCTACCCGGCATTTGTTTGCCAGTTTAGGGGTAGATGTTTTAGGTAAGGATAAAGGCTTGCAGACACAAGTGAATCAAATGATTCAGCAATTGCCTAAAGTCTCGGGCCATTCGGATTTGGTTTTTTCTAATGATCTGGTGCGTTTGCTAAATGCCGCCGATAAGGAAGCACAGAAAAGAAAAGACAGCTATATCTCAAGCGAGTTGTTTTTATTAGCAGCTTTAGAAAGCAATAACCCTTTAGGACGTTTATTGGAAAAAGTGGGTGTTGAAAAAAAAGCACTGGAAAAAGCCATTGATGAATTAAGAGGTGGGAAAGCTGTGGATGATGCAAATGCCGAAGAACAGAGAAAAGCTTTAGAAAAATATACCGTTGATATTACGGCGCGCGCAAGAAAAGGCGATTTGGATCCTGTGATCGGTCGAGATGATGAAATCAGACGTGTTATACAGGTATTACAGCGTAGAACTAAAAATAATCCCGTGATTATTGGTGAACCCGGAGTGGGTAAAACAGCGATTGTGGAAGGATTGGCACAAAGAATAGTGAATGGCGAAGTGCCCGAGAGCTTAAAACACAAGCGCGTACTGGCCCTAGATATGGGCGCTTTGATTGCAGGCGCCAAGTACCGGGGCGAATTTGAAGAACGCTTGAAAGCGGTTTTACATGATCTGGCCAAAGAAGAAGGATCGGTTATTTTATTTATCGATGAATTGCATGTGATGGTGGGTGCTGGGAAAGCAGAAGGGGCCATGGATGCCGGGAATATGTTAAAACCTGCGCTAGCAAGAGGTGAGTTGCACTGCGTGGGGGCGACAACACTGGATGAATATCGTAAATATATCGAAAAGGATGCGGCCCTAGAACGTCGTTTTCAAAAAGTATTGGTCAATGAGCCTACTGTAGAAGATACGATTGCGATTCTTCGGGGGCTCAAAGAAAAATATGAATTGCATCATGGTGTGGATATTACGGATCCTGCTATTGTTGCAGCGGCTGTGTTATCACATCGCTATATTCCCGATAGACAATTACCCGATAAGGCCATTGATCTCATAGACGAAGCCGCGAGTTCCATTCGTATGGAAATCGATTCTAAACCCATGGCTATGGATAAAATTGAACGTCGTTTGATTCAATATAAAATTGAATACGAGTCTTTAAAACATGAAAAAGATGAAGCTTCTAAAAAGCGTTTAGCAAAATTAGAAACCGATATTGCTGAAATAGAAAAAGAATATCAGGCCTTGGATAAAGTGTGGAAAGCCGAAAAAGCCAATCTGGTGGGGGCGCAGCATATTAAAGAAGAATTGGAAAAAGCGCGTATGGAATTGAGCACTGCAATGCGCGCAACCGATTATGCCAAAATGTCCGAATTACAATACGGTCGTATCCCGGAATTGGAAAAACGATTGGCCATTGCAAGTCAAGCCGAAATTCAAGAAACAACTTTATTGCGTAATAAAGTAACAGAACAAGAAATAGCCGATGTGGTTTCTCGATGGACAGGGATCCCCGTTTCCAAAATGCTAGAAGGCGAGCGCGAGAAATTATTAAAAATTGAAGAAGCATTGGGTAAACGTGTGGTAGGGCAAACAGAAGCCTTACAAGCTGTGGCCAATGCTGTCAGACGCTCGCGTGCAGGGTTGGCGGATCCGAATAGACCTGTGGGTTCATTTTTGTTTTTGGGGCCTACAGGCGTTGGTAAAACTGAAGTGTGTAAGGCATTGGCTGCCTTTTTATTTGATACTGAAGACGCAATGGTGCGTATTGATATGTCCGAGTTTATGGAAAAACATGCTGTTGCGCGTTTAATCGGAGCACCTCCAGGTTATGTAGGGTACGAGGAAGGTGGGTATTTGACTGAAGCCATTAGACGTAGGCCTTATAGTGTGATTTTATTGGATGAAATTGAAAAAGCCCATCCGGATATTTTTAATATCTTATTGCAAGTCCTAGACGATGGTCGTTTAACCGATGGACAAGGTAGAACCGTTGATTTTAGAAACGCGGTGATTGTTATGACTTCTAATTTGGGTTCTCAGGTGATTCAAGAACTCACCGGAAAAGTGGATTATCCGACTATTAAAACTTCGGTTTTGGAAATTGTGAGTCAACATTTTAGGCCTGAGTTTATTAATCGTATTGATGAAATTGTGGTATTCTCGCCTTTAGGAAAAGAAAATATCAGAATGATTACAGATATACAATTAAAGCATTTAGAAGACAGATTAAAATCACAAAATATACAATTGTCCATCACGGATGAAGCCTTGGACAAATTAGCAGAAGCCGGGTATGATCCGGTGTATGGTGCGCGCCCTTTAAAACGTGTTGTACGTCAAACCCTAGAAAATCCTCTGGCTCAAGCCCTATTATCAGGTCGTTTTGCACCGGGTGATACGATACGAGTCAGTTTTAAAAATAATCAAATGGATTTTGATAAAGCACCGAGTACTGTAACTACCTAAAATGATAAACGCTTGGACTAAAACACGTAATCGCAGAATTGCGATTTTGCATGATATTTGTTTAATTCCCTTAGCTTGGTTTGGGGCTTTTTGGCTGCGGTTTAATTTTGATGGTATTCCTACCAACGAATTTAAATTAGCAGTCTATGCTTTGCCGCTTATTTTAATCACCCAAATTATGGCCTATTGGGTATTTCGTTTATATCGGGGCGTTTGGCGCTTTGCCTCTATGCCAGATTTAATGCGAATTTTAAAAGCCGTATTGGTGGGTTTTTCTTTTGCATTATTGTTTTTATTTTTTACAATCCGTTTAGAGGGTATTCCCCGTTCTGTTTTTCCCATATATGCCATGTTGTTAATTATTGGATTGGGTGGCTCTCGTTTTTTTGTGCGATGGTTAAAGGAAGGCAAAAAATGGGGGAAAGAAGGCACACGTGTATTAATTGTAGGCGCTGGTAAGGCAGGAGAAGGGCTGGTTCGCGATTTATTAAGACAAAGCACTCGGCAATATGCTCCTGTTGCTTTTGTAGATGATAAATTAAACCAGCAGCGTCAAGAAATTCATGGTATCCGGGTTGTGGGCACTTGTGAAGATATCCCTCGAGTGGTTCAAGAATATCACATTGGGTTAATTATGATTGCAGCGCCTTCCGCGCGTGCTGCTGATATGCGTAGGATTTTAAGTTTTTGTGAAAATACAGCTTGCCCTGTACATACATTACCCGGTCTTTCCAATTTGGTGGCAGGGCGCGTCAGCGTAGATGCTTTAAGGGCGGTGTCATTAGAAGATTTATTAGGGCGCGATCCGGTCGCTTTGGATTGGGAAGAGATTCGCGAAGGGATCTGCGAAAAAGTGGTTTTAGTCACAGGGGGTGGGGGTTCAATTGGCTCGGAATTATGTAGACAAATTGCACGTTTAAATCCTGCCGCATTGCTTATTGTTGAACGGTCTGAATTTAATTTATTTAGCATAGAACAAGAGTTTGCTAGAGAATACCCAGAGATTAAGCTCATACCCTATTTATTGGATGTAGGCGACTCCATGGGTATGGAGGCTTTATTTATACAGCATCGCCCAGAATTAATTTTTCACGCAGCGGCTTATAAGCATGTGCCTTTATTACAAAATCAACCCAGAGAAGCGGTACAAAATAATGTATTGGGTACCCATACCTTAGCACAATTGGCTTTAGCGTTTAAGGTGAAAAAATTTATACTCGTTTCTACTGATAAAGCCGTTAACCCTACAAACATTATGGGGGCTACCAAACGCGCTTCAGAAATTATTTGCCAAGCTTTAAATGCAGAAGGATCTACCCAATTTATTACCGTGCGTTTTGGTAATGTCTTGGGCTCTGCGGGCAGTGTAGTCCCTATTTTTAAAGCACAATTAGAAGCAGGTGGGCCGCTAACCGTTACCCATCCTGAGATTACTCGATTTTTTATGACCATTCCAGAAGCCTGTCAATTGATTTTGCAAGCACTGGTTTTAGGCCAAGGTGGTGAAATTTTTGTTTTGGATATGGGAGAGCCTATCAAGATTCGGTTTTTGGCAGAACAAATGATTCAATTGGCCGGCAAAAAACTGGGGGAAGACATAGAAATTGTGTACACAGGTTTAAGACCGGGTGAAAAATTATTTGAAGAATTATTTTATCCCGAAGAATTATTGAAAGCGACTGCGCATGAAAAAATTATGCAGGCTTCTACTAAAGCATGCGAGTTCAACAGCTTGGTAAATATCATCCACCAAAGCGAAAAAGCCGTTATAAAATGTAATAATCTCGAGATTATCAGGCATTTAAAAACATTAGTTCCCGAATTAGAATATACAGACGAGCGTATTTATGCAGAATCCTGAAAAAAAATCGCGATGTACTTTTGCGATTATATCTCACCCCGATGCAGGTAAAACCACCATTACTGAAAAACTATTATTATTTGGAGGTGCTATTCAATTAGCGGGTACTGTAAAGGGCAGAAAAGCCTCTAGACATGCCACTTCGGATTGGATGGAATTAGAAAAACAAAGAGGTATTTCGGTAACCACTTCGGTGATGCAGTTTCCGTATAAAAACCGAATGATGAATTTGTTGGATACCCCAGGCCATGAAGATTTCTCTGAAGACACCTATAGAACCTTAACGGCAGTCGATTCAGCCTTGATGGTGATTGATGCGGTAAAAGGTGTTGAAAGTCGCACCATTAAATTAATGGAAGTGTGTCGTTTGCGCGATACACCCATTTTAACCTTTATTAATAAAATGGATCGAGACTCACGAGAACCGATTGAATTATTAGATGAAATAGAAAACGTTTTAAAAATGAAATGTGCACCTATCACTTGGCCAATCGGTATGGGTAAGCATTTTAAGGGCATTTATCACCTGACTTTAAATAAAATATGTTTGTATGATGCTGGAAAAAATGATCGCATTCAAGAAGGTAATATTATTGAAGGCTTGGATAACCCAGAATTAGATGCCAAAATTGGGGCGAAATTGGCAGAGGAGTTTAGGGATGAAATGGCATTGGTATTGGGTGCCAGTCATGCTTTTGATGCAGTACAATATGCAGCAGGCAGCTTAACACCGGTATTTTTTGGTTCGGCGATTAATAATTTTGGGGTCCGAGAATTGTTAGATGCTTTTGCCGCCTATGCGCCTCTACCGCAAGCTAGAGAAACCCATAGCCGTATGGTGAAGGCAGAAGAAGAAAAATTTTCAGGCTTTGTGTTTAAAATACAAGCGAATATGGATCCCCAGCACAGAGATCGCATTGCCTTTATGCGTATTTGTTCTGGACAATACCAGCAAGGTATGAAAATGCGCCATGTGCGTTTGGGCAAAGATATTCAAATTTCCAATG
The DNA here is from genome assembly GCA_945956915.1 of uncultured Francisellaceae bacterium. Taxonomy (GTDB): domain Bacteria; phylum Pseudomonadota; class Gammaproteobacteria; order UBA6186; family Azoamicaceae; genus CAMFJH01. The sequence continues at coordinate 17,971 of CAMFJH010000009.1, forward strand.
CCTTAACTTTTATGGCAGGTGAGCGGGATAGGGTGGTAGAAGCCGAACCAGGAGATATCATTGGTTTGCACAATCACGGCACTATTCAAATTGGAGATACTTTTACCCAAGGCGAAAATTTAAAATTTGTAGGGATCCCCTATTTTGCGCCTGAACTATTCAGAGCCGTAAGACCCAAAGATCCCCTTAAAGCCAAAGCCTTGCAAAAAGGGCTTATTCAGCTTTCAGAAGAGGGTGCTACCCAAGTGTTTCGACCTTTGAATAATAATAAGATTATTTTAGGGGCTGTGGGCGTATTGCAGTTTGATGTGGTCGCGCATCGCTTACAATTTGAATACAATGTTGATTGCGTATACGATACCATCACCGTAGCCACTGCGCGTTGGGTACGCGCTAAAGATCCCAAAAAACTAGAAGAGTTTAGAAAAAAAGTCCCCGATCATTTAAGCTTGGATGGGGGAGAGAACTTAGCCTATCTGGCCCCCAGCATAGTTAATCTAAATCTTTTAATGGAACGATGGCCCGATATTATTTTTAGTGATACCCGAGAGCATTAGCTTTGCCCTCTCACTCGGTTGCTGCCACTCTCAATTATTCCTACTTTAGTTTTTGATTTTTGCGTTCATATTCAGTAACCATTGTTGCAACTCTATCTATCGCAGCTTGTGCTAAATCTGCGATTTCCAAATATTTTTTTTTGGCATCTTTATTATCTTCTATTGTATTATCCATTTTAAAAGAAGAGAGTATGGGTGTGGGATGTAATTTGTGTAATGTGGTATTAAAAAGTTTTATTAAATCATCTAAAGGTTCCATCAAGCCAGGTATATGTTGTGCGATATAAAACATCAGCATTTTCAGAGTAGGCACTTGTTGCGAACGTAATTTAGAAGCAGCCTCTTCTAAGGCCCTCTGATCTTCATCATTTAAAAGCCAATGTAGCGTTAGAGCAACGCGACCATCAGCAGCTTTGATGAGTGTGAAAAAACTATTACTATGTGTGGTTAAAATACCACTTAAAACGCCCATACCTTCGGGAGAACAGACAGTCTCATGTGTACTAATAGGCAGTAATTTAGATGGGTTGGCAAATACATTTTGAAGTCCATCGCATAAAAGTGTACTTTCTGGGCGGGTAGTGCATAAGGCGACTTCGCAATCAGTCTTAAATGCCCCCCCAGCTTTTAGTGCAGTATCTAATTGTGGATCTCCATGTACCCAGTAATGAGGTCTAATTAATAAGGGCACACCTGTCCAAGGCATATTTTGTGTAATCACCGATATTTCAATTTGATTGGGATTGATATTGGACTCTACTAATAGTTTTTTTACAGTATCAGGTAAAAAATTTAAAGTTTCTTTTGGACATTTTAAAGTTAGTACTGTGTGAGGAATACCTGAGGCATTCATCTCAGAAAAATTCTCATTGGGACTGTAAGGGTGAAATAAAGGCGTTCGGGGCACTGGAAATCCTTCATTATAATGAGCAGTCACCCGTTCTGCTTCTAGTCCTAGGCTTAAACGTACATATAATTCAGTATCACTCAGGTTATAGCTTTGAGCTATAAAAGGGGTATTTAGAAATTGATCTAATATTTTATTGTCTTCTATCTTTATTTTTATTTCACTTGAATCTACAGACATTCTCGTTCTCCAATAACAATGCTTAAACTCTTATTATCCATTTTTCTTGCAAGTTTGTCACACAACTCTGCCCCGGCTTGCTTTTGAAAGCCATTGAAGCTAACTTGTAAGAAGTATGAACAGGATACAGAGTATTTTATGCAATTTAAAGATAGAACGGAAGCTGCCCATTTATTATTAAAAAAACTTTTAAAATTTAAGGAAAAAAAGCCTATTGTATTAGGTATTCCGCGTGGTGCAGTTCCCATGGCGAGTATTATAGCTAAGGGCTTAGAAACTGAATTGGGTGTTGTACTTGTGCACAAAATACCTTCCCCTTTTAATGAAGAGTTTGGTATTGGTTCCGTTGGGCTTTCAGGACATATTGATCGAATGGAATCGATGGGTTCTGATGAAATTCCGGAAGTGTATTGGAAGACGGAAGCCACACGACAAAAATCTCGATTAGAGGCCAGACAAAAAGCCTATGGTTTAGAAAATCCCAATTATAAAGATCGTTGGGTAATTATTATTGATGACGGTATTGCTACGGGTGTAACGATCTTAAGCGCTGTTCATGAGGTGCAGGCTTTTGATCCGATAGGGATCATATTAGCAACGCCTGTTGCTTCTAGAGAAAGTATAGAAATGTTGGAATCGATGGTTTATGAAATCATTGTGTTACAGGTGCCGGATCATTTTAATGCGGTAGGACAATTTTATGAAAATTTTACACAAGTAGAAGATGACGAAGTCATTCAATTATTAAAACAAGAGTGATGTATCATATATTAGAGAAGTTACGCGCATTTATTTTGTATGGAACAAAAGATAATTTTACATGCCTCTCTTTATATGTTAAAATTTTAATTAAAATAATTCACTTAGGAGGTACATGCATATGCAATTCACTAAAGAAGATCTAGAGTCCATAATTAAATTAGCTTGTAGTAATAGACTGTTTAAAAAATATATAAAACGTGCCTCACCTGGCGAAAATGAAGAAGAGGATTTTTTTAATAAAGAGGGTTTTTTTAATAGAGTTGTTAAGGAAAAACTAGAGCAGGCAGTAGAAAATATACAGTCAAAAAGCATTAACTATAAAGAAATGCAGGAGCTTATTGTCACTGTTGCAGAACAAATAGATACTGCTGGTAAGCGCTTCGAGATTACAAACGATGATAACAGCGTTGATATCTATAAAAATATTAAGCTTGGTAAGACCATAGAATATTATTTAAACCAAGCTTTACTGGAGAAGGTAGGAGAAGACCTTGGAATACCTGCGAAAATAATAGTACGTGATCGCTCGGGGGAAACAGAAGTCAACAATCCAAAACTGTTGGAAATTCTTGAACAATCTCTGAAGACAGATGTTAAAGTAGAAGATGATGAGACAATGGCCAGACGCTTGCAAGCTGAAGAAGATAAAGCTGCACTTGATGCACGTAAAGAACAAATCAAAAGGGATGCTCAAATGGCTTTGGCGGTTCACGGTCTAGAACTAGTTCGAAAAGCAAATGAAAATATGCCTAAAACGACAGAAGCAGCCCAGCACCCAAAGCCATCTAGGTAGCAAACACACCTTCAAAATGATATACATTTGTGCTTAGATTGGTATAATGCTTTTTTAAGTGAATGTAATCATTTCTTGCGATTTACCTCCTTTGGAGGGGGTCGCCGGGCCAAAATAAACTAGGGGAATTGTAATTTCCTTTACAGCCCGGCGGGGGGAGGTTGATGTGGAAGATCAAGGATTAAGAGAAAGGGCTTTAGATCCCGCTCGGTCTTTTATTGTGCAGGCACCGGCGGGTTCTGGGAAAACGGCATTATTGATGCAGCGCTTCTTGGTTTTACTAAGCACTGTACAAGCCCCTGAAGAGTGTTTAGCCCTTACCTTTACGCGCAAAGCAGCATTTGAGATGCGCGATCGCATTTTGGCGGCTTTAATGCGAGCCCAAGATCCAAATCCACCTGAAGACATTTACACCCATAAAATATGGAGCCTAGCAAAAAAAGTATTAGAACGTTCAGAGCGTTTAGAGTGGGATTTATTAGCGAATGCCAATCGTTTAAAAATTCAAACCATTGATGCTTTGTGTGCGAGTTTAACGCGAGGCATGCCTATTTTATCGCGTTTGGGATCCAGTCCTCAAGTAACAGAAGAATCCAGTACTTTGTATTTATCCGCTGCTAAAAATTTATTAGAATCTCTAGAAAAAGAAGATGCATGGTCGGAAGCTGTGCGATCCTTGGTTTTTCATTTAGATAATAATTTGTCTTTAGCACAACGATTATTGGCTGATCTATTGCCCAATCGCGATCAATGGTTGCCCTATATTGGCCGTACCCAATCTGAGGCAGAATGGCGTGCCATTTTGGAATCGGGTTTGCAAACTGCCAATACCGAAGCTGTAGAGGCATTATACGAAGCCTTTCCTTCTGAATCTTTAGTGACTGAATTGAAAGCCTTGGCTATTTTTGCTGCAAATCAATTAAAATATGCTGAGCTAAAAGCTGAAAAACCTGAGGAAACAGAAATATCCTATTGGTTATGGATTTCAGATTTAGTATTGACAGAAGAGGGGGCTTGGCGTAAAACCTTGACTCAAAAACAGGGATTTCCAGCGCCTAGTAGTGCGGATAATAAAATCGATAAAGAAATGTATAAAATTAAAAAAGAAGAGATGATAGCCTTATTAAGATCTTTAGAGGCCTATCCGGAATTTCAAGCACGTCTTTATGCTTTAAAAAATTGTCCGCCGCTTGTATATACTGAAGAACAGTGGGTTTTGGTAAAAGCCCTGATTCAATTATTGCCTATTTTAGCAGCCCATTTGAACATTGTTTTTCAAGAGAAAGGACAGGTGGATTTTACAGAAGTTTCTTTAGCAGCCAATCGAGCTTTAGGGGATACAGAAGCGCCTACGGATTTGGCTTTGGTATTGGATAATAAGATCCGGCATATTTTGGTTGATGAATTTCAAGATACTTCGATTGCACAATTTGGCTTGTTAGAAAAATTAACGACGGGATGGATGCCTGATGATGGGCGTACTTTATTTTTAGTAGGCGATCCCATGCAATCGATTTACCGTTTTAGACAAGCCGAAGTGGGATTGTTTTTAGCAGTTAAAAAACAAGGTATAAATCAATTGCCTATTGAATCTTTAACACTCAGTGTTAATTTTCGATCTGACGCTCGTATTATGAATTGGTTAAATAGGGTATTTATTAAGGCTTTTCCCAAAGAAGATGATATCAGCTCGGGTGCAATTTCTTTCAGCCCTAGCATTGCAGATCGGACTTTAGAAAGAGCTACTGAGCCGCAAGTATATCTTATGCCAGAGCATGAACAAGAATCCATAGAAGAAGCCAAAACGGTTGTTGAGATTATTCAAAAAGCTAGAATGGAAGATCCTAAGGGCAGTATTGCTATTTTAGTGCGTTCAAGAACGCATTTAAGTGAAATTTTATCTTTGTTACGTCAAGAGGGTATTGAGTATCAGGGTACGGATCTGGAGTTGTTGAGTAATAGACCCGTGATACAAGATCTTAGATCTTTAACGCAAGCATTGATGCATTTGGGCGATCGTTTGGCATGGTTGTCTATTTTACGATCCCCCTGGATCAATTTATCGTTGGCGGATATTTTGTTATTGGCCCAAACAGCGGGTTCAAGCCCCATTTGGGGGGCTCTGAATCGTTATGCCAGTTTAGAAGGCCTAAGTTTCAGTGGACAAGCGACTTTGGCTAGATGTGTGCCCATTTTAAAACAGGCTTTAATCAATAGAGACAGAGCGCCTTTAAGAACTTGGATTTGGGATACTTGGCTTGCCTTAAAAGGGCATGAATGTTTATACGAAAAACACAGTGTGCAAGATGCTGATATGTATTTTGATATTTTGGATAAATTGGAACATCAAGATATTATCCGAGAACCGGGTGTGTTACAAGAAAAAATGGCAGGCTTATATGCGAAAGCCAATACGAGTGATCCACTCGCCATTCAAATTATGACCATTCATAAAGCCAAAGGATTAGAATTTGATACCGTGATTTTACCCAGCTTAGGGCGTCAACCTAAAACACCTGATAGTCCTTTATTGCTGTGGGAAGAAAGGGCCACACGAAAAGCTTTGCAATATCTTATTTTTGCACCTATCAAGGCTCTTACTGAGAAACAAGATAGTGTTTATCAGTATTTAAAAAAACAAAAACAAAAAGCAGAACACTATGAAGCACTGCGATTATTGTATGTCGCAGCAACACGAGCTAAAAAACATTTGCATTGGCTAGGACATCAACCTTTAGCGAATAGCTTATTGTCTTTTGTCTTAGCTTGGTTACCTGCTGAATGTATTTCAGAGCTCGACACATCAGACTCACAAGATTTAAAGTGTGTCGAAGCTTAGATTTTTCTTTTTAAAAATTTTTTCTTGCTATTAGGAAGTAATACACGTAAAATTCTATCCTGAAGTTTTAATTTGAGAAGTTTGTAACCTAAGCGGGGGAAATTTATGACAAATGCAAAAACGATCGATAGTTCACAACCAGAATTTACGGGGTGGCGAGCATCGCTGTGGCCTATCCATAATTACGAATTAAAAAAATTCTTGCCATTGGCTTTTATTATGTTTTGTATTTTGTTTAATTACACCCTATTAAGAGATACTAAAGATACGATCGTGGTCAATTCTGCAGGCGCAGGTGCAATTTCATTTTTAAAATTGTACTGTGTGACGCCCGCTGCCATTTTATTCGTGATTATTTATGCAAAATTAACGAATGTTTTAAGTCGCGAAAATGTTTTTTATGCGATTGTAGCGCCTTTTTTAATATTTTTCGGCGCCTTTGCTTTTATCATTTACCCCAATTTAGAAGTTTTGCATCCCAGTGCAGAATCGATACTTGCCTTAAAGCAAAGTTATCCGGTTTTATCGGGATTTATTGATTTGTATGCGTATTGGGCTTTTTCTTTGTTTTATGTACTCTCCGAAATTTGGGGCAGTGCCATGATTGGTTTGATGTTCTGGCAGTTTGCAAACCATGTTGTGCGTATGAAAGAATCAAAGCGATTTTATGGATTATTTTTGGTAATAGGCAATGTATCTTTAATTTTATCAGGACAAGTCGTGGTATTTTGTTCTCAGGAAATTAAGCAATATTTTGATACACCCGAAGCTGCATGGCAAATGTCTTTATATTTGTTAATGGGCTGTGTTGTTGCTTTAGGCATCGTTGCAATGGGCTTATATCGTTGGATGCACACCTCTGTGTTAAACGATAAACGCTACTACGATCCAAGCGAAGTGGCAGCACCTAAGAAAAAGAAAGCCAAGCCTTCCTTGTTAGAAAGTGTCAAAATTATTTTCCGTTCACCTGAATTAGGCTACATTGCGATTTTAGTGATGGCCTATGGTATTACAATCAACTTAATCGAAGTGCAATGGAAGAATCAGTTGGGTTTATATTTCGCTGGTAACAAAGCAGGATACAATGCGTTTATGGGTCATTTTTCGACTTTAAGCGGTGTGTTCATTATTTTATTTGGATGGTTAGTGGGTGCTAATATTTTACGTAGAGTCACCTGGTTATTAGCCGCCATCATCACACCTTTAGCCATTACTGTGGGTGGAATCATATTCTTTGCCTTTATTTTTGCAAGAGAACAAATGGAAGCTATTCTGCAAAGTTTGGCAACCAATCCTATTGCCGCAGCAAGCTTTTTAGGTGCAGCGATTGTAATTTTATCTAAAGGTATTAAATATGGTTTGTTCGATACCACAAAAGAAATGGCCTATATTCCCTTGGATGATGAATTAAAAACCAAAGGAAAAGCCGCTGTGGATGTGATTGGTGGTCGAGCTGGTAAAGCTGGCGGTGCGTTCGTGCAAAGTAATTTGCAAATGGTTTTTGCCGCCACCGCTATCAGCATGGGTATTAACCCTGTTTCTATCACAGCACCTTATGCATTTGGTGTCTTTATCGTCATTTGTTTAATGTGGTTATTTGCTGTAAAAGGCTTGTCTAAGAAATTAGCTCTGCTAGAGCGCAAAGAGGCTCCTGCTGTATCTACGACAGCAGAACCTATACAAGCGCCTACACCTGCTAGAGATAATTTACAAGGCACACCACAACAAGCTTAACAGCTTAGCCTATTAAGAACCCCTCCCTTGCTTGCAGGGGAGGGGGTGTTTTAGTAAAGGTATCTCTTCATTCTGAGGTTAAAAATCCCCCTGCTAGCTTCGCTATCGACCCCCTTTTGAAAAAGTGGGTAAAGTGCATTTCTGTTGCGCTCCGCTTACAGAAATGACTATTTTTTATCAGATTACATGAGTCAAATCATAAATATCTATTTAAAAAATAGCTAGCTTAGATTGTTATATATGACTTTAAATTTTTAAAAAGCAAAATAAGCTATTGATGGTAGCGTAGCGGACATCAATCACTTTACCCACTTTTTCAAAAGGGGGTCGACGCCGCAGGTGGCGGGGGGATTTTCACCCTAAGAAGTCTGCAGTGAAGACTTAGTAATTTCTGTAGGGCTGCTGATTGATTTTTTGTGCTTCCAGAGGTATACGGGTAGGCCTGTTAGGGTAATTAGACTGGCAAGGCCTACCATTTTGATCCCTGAGGAGTAGAGTGCCCAGGCGCAGAACAGCATACCACCGGTGCCGATGAATATATTTTGAAGATTAATTTTTCCGCTTAGTGTATTTTTCCAAAACAGCTTAAGGTAACTTAAAACGGACAAAACATACACAAATAAAAATGCGGTTACAGATACGTCGATGATTAAAGTGACTTGAGTAATAAGATCTTGGTTGAGTGTTAAGAGCAATACCGGGATCATACCGACTGCGGAAATCAGTAATGCCCATTTAGGGGCGCCTTGTGCATTTTTAACGCTAAAAAGCTTAGGTAAGTGCCCATCATAAGCTGCACCCAGTGCAATTTGGCCACTGGTTAGGACCCAGGCATTTAGGGTGCCTAAGCAGACGATAGCAGCGGCGATAGAAATTACAATGTACCAATTTCCTCCAAAAATAATTTGTGCAGCATCTGCAAAAGGGGCTTTTGATTGGGCTAGGACACTGGGGTTTACAACACCCATCATGACAACACTGCTAAAAATATAAACAGCAGCCACCACCAAAGTGCCGATAATAATGGCTCTGGGAATGGTTTTTTTAGGATTGTGTATGGATTCAGCCGGGGCAGTAGCCGATTCCACACCAATAAAGCCCCATAGTGTCAATAAGGCTGCGGCATTCATCACGTTTAAAGTAGAATCCGATGTTGGGTTAAAGGGAATAAAATGTTCAGTTTTAAAAAAGAACAGACCTGCAATCGGCACTAAGAGAAGGGGTAATAATTTAAGTACTGTGAATATAAATTCCACGCGTCCGGCTGAACGTACGCCCAATAGGTTTAATCCACTGATAAAGAATAAAATGCCTATTTCCAATGCTAGATTGAGAAGTGGATGTAAATCCCCCCAAATTGGGGTTAAATAGCTGACCACAGAAATCACGACCATGGGTGTACTTAACCAAGAAATTACCCAATAGGTCCAAGCAGCAAAAAACCCCAGCTTTTTTCCAAAAGCATGTTCTATAAAAGTGTGAGGCCCCCCTGTTTTAGGGATAAGGGCACACAATGCAGCAAAGATAAAGGCTAATAAAATGGCCCCAGTTGCGGTAATTAGCCAACTGCAAAGACCGGCTGCACCAAAGGATGCCATGCTGCTGGGTAATAAAAAGATACCGGTTCCAATTTGGCTTCCAGCCACCAGCGAGGTAACCGCCCAAAAGCCCATTTTTTTATCCAGCTTAGCTTGCATAAACCCCTCTTAAAATTAAGATTAAAGCCAATCAGTGTACCAACTTCTAATGTACCATGAGCAAACACGAAACACAAGCATTTTAAACTAAGGTTTCTAACTAGCCCAATGCTAAATTGGGGTTAAACTTCCATCTATCCAATCATAGGCCAAAGTGCTAAAGTCTTTTATCAATATTTCAGTTGTGGAGTAGTCAGATTTGAAAGCACAAACACGGGTACTGGGGACATTCACCTTAGCGATGATAACGATCGCCGCGATAATAAGCTTGCGAAACTTTCCCACTTCAGCCGTATTTGGTTTGTCGTCTATCTTTTATTATGGGATGGCTGCTATTGGGTATTTAATTCCAACAGCCTTGGCAACGGCAGAGTTGGCTACTGCTTGGCCTAAAGCCGGGGGCGCCTATGTGTGGGTTGGCGAAGCTTTTGGAAAGAAAACCGGATTTTTTGCCCTGTGGATGGGATGGATGTCCAGTGTGGCTTTATTTCCCATTTTATTGTCTTTTGTGGCAAAAATGGCTGCCCATTTATTAGATCCTGTGTTTCCTGGTTTAGAACACAGTAAATTATTTGCCTTTGGTGTGACCTTTTTTATTTTTTGGGGTTTCACTTTTTTAAATTTCCTTGGGATTAAAACCTCTGGGTGGTTAAGTGCTTTGGGCGTGATTGCCGGCACATTGCTACCGGGTGCTTTAATTATTGGTTTAGGCTTATATTGGGTATTGGCAGGTCAACCTTTGCAAATTGAATTGACTTGGTCGGGGTTATTGCCAAATTTTCAATTAGAAACCATGGTCTTGTACTCAGGTATTTTATTTGCATTATCTGGTGTTGAGATAGGGGGGTATCATATTAAAGATGCGGCTCACCCCAAGCGAACTTATCCACGGGCATTGGGCGTGGCAGTCTTAATTATTCTATTGCTTTCTATTTTGGGGACTTTGGCCATTGCTGTGGTTGTTCCTCAAGCAGAAATTAGCTTAATCACAGGTCTTATTCAGGCATTTAGTGTTTTCTTAAATGCCTTTGGTTTAGGCTCTGCTGTTCCTATGATTGTATTGGCGCTGCTGATAGGTGCTTTAGCCGGTATTAATACCTGGGTTGTAGGGCCTGCAAAGGGCTTACTGATTACTGCGGAAGATGGCTTTTTACCGCAGGCTTTGGCAAAAACCAATGCACACGGCGTACCCACAGGAACACTGGTTTTTCAAGCCATTATCGGTACTTTATTGGCGACTGTATTTTTATGGATGGATGATCACAGCACGGCGTATTGGATATTAACGGCTGCGGCTTCCCAATGTACGGCATTGCAATATATTTTAATGTTTGCAGCGGTTGTACGTTTGCGTTATACCCAACCCAAAACGCCTCGACCTTATGAAATACCCGGTGGTTTAGGGGGGGTGTGGTTTATCTCTATTATAGGTTTTTTATCTTGTGCCTTTGGGTTTTTAATTGTATTTTTACCGCCCAGTCAATTAAACACCGGTGATCAAATGATCTTTCAGATAATGCTTTTGGCTTCTTTATTGGCTTTATCGGTACCACCCTTGGTTTTAATGGTTTATCGTGCCTATTGTTCTCGAAAGGCGCGATGAAAGCTATCAATAATAGGTTTTAAGAAATAATCCATAGGCGTTTTTTTGTCGACGATAATTAAGACTTGAACAGGCATCCCCGGTTGCAGTGTCACTTCAGGAAGTCTGGATAATTCTTTGATGTCTACACTGATTCTAGCCAAATAATAGGTTTCGTTTGTTCTTTCATCTTTAAAAGTATCTGCGGATACACTGTCTACCATACCATTTAAAGACGGTGTGGTTCGTTGTTTGTAAGCGGATAATTTCACTTTAGCCAATAGACCTGGGCGTACTACGGCAATGTTGATAGGATTGATTTTAGCTTCTATGATTAATTTTTCTTGTTCAGGCACAATATCCATTAAGGGTTCCCTGGGTGCGATAACACCCCCTATCGTATGGACTTTTAAATTTAAGACGATCCCTTCCTGAGGGGATGTAATTAAAGAGCGATTGACAACATCTTCTGCAGCACTTTCTTTTTCTAGATTGGTTACTAAGTTGTAATCAGTTTCTTCTAATTGTTTAAGCACTTCGTTTTCTTTGGTGTCTATAAAATTTGTAACATTCAGTTCAGCTTCAGTCATGCGTTGTTCAGCTCTTGCGATAAGAGCCAATTGTTCATTGCGATCGCCTTCTAGTTTAGTGGCTTCTCGTTTCAGGGCGAGTACTTTAGGTTTGTCAACATAGTTTGAATTTAAAGTCTCCCAAGAATGTAATTCTTCTTTAATTAGTGCTAATTGATCTTCAGAAGATTTTACTTGTGCTTTCAAACTTTCAATTTCGTTTTTCAATTGGTCTAGCTTATTTTTTAAAGTAGCGACCCCATCTTCTAAAGTGTTTTTTCTACTTTGAAATAAACGATTGGCATCTGAAATGATTTCTTGAATTTCCGGATCATTGTTATTGGCTATGTCCACGAGTCGTTTGGGGTAAGTCACATGATCAAGATGATCACGAGAAGCTTTTAAAGCGGCTTCTCGAGCCAATAATAAATTTGTTTGGTTTTTTAAAAGCCTTAAGTTCGCAATCGTCTGTGCTTGATCAAGCTGAATAAGCTTTTCGCCTTTATGCACTTTTTCACCTTCACGCACAAAAATTTCGCTGACAATGCCCCCTTCTAAGTGTTGAATGGTTTTTCGGTTACTTTCGATAACAATATTGCCGTTTGCAACGGTACCACTTTCCAAGGGGAAAAAAGTAGCCCATAATAAAAATCCGCCTAAGAACACGAATAAAATAATCAATCCTGTGCGCACGATGCTTTGTGTAATAGGATGTTTAGGGATTGCGGGTGTTTGTGCATGATGTGCTGTACTAAAAGAGTTGGGGTCACTGTCATTTTCCAAAAGGATCCAATCTTTTAACCAGGCTATGATGACGTTAAAGAGTTTTTTAATGGCATAAAACACTTGAATAAAAAATAATTTTATTTTATTAAAACCTGTTTTAATCCAAAAACAGATTAAATGTAGCCATTCTTTTATTTTATTCGATATTAAGTGAGAGATTTCTTTGATACGCCTTTTCAAGGCTAATAATTTTGATTTCATGATGCAGGTCCTTCTTTTAATTTCGCTAAGACTTGTTCGGTGGGACCAAACAGTTGTACCATACCTTGTTGTAGCACTAAAATTTTATCAGCAATTTTGACAAGCCCCGGTCTATGGGCGATAAAAATCACGGTAGAACCACGCGCTTTGGCTTGCAAAAGGGCTGTGACCAATGCCAATTCGCCATCTGCGTCTAAATTAGAATTGGGTTCATCTAAGACCAGAAAGGGGGGACGTTTAAAAAGGGCACGTGCTAATCCTATCCGTTGTCTTTGCCCTGCAGAAAGGTTTTGCATAGACTCGTTGAGTTCAGTATCATAGCCTTGGGGTAAATGTAGGATCATCTCGTGTATTCCTGCATCGATTCCTGCTTGAATTATTTCAGAATCAGGTGCATTGGTCATACGACAAATATTCGATTTCACAGTCCCTGTAAATAATTCAACGGCTTGAGGCAAATAACCTATGTATTGTCCAACATCTTTGCGATCCCAGGCATAGATATCTGCGCCATCTAAACGCACATTACCACCGGAGGGTGGCCAAGCACCTACCAGCAAGCGAGCCAAACTGGTTTTACCTGCAGCAGAAGGCCCAACGATCGCCAATACTTCACCGGGTTTAAGCACAAATTCTATATTTCTTAAAATATAATGTTGTGTTCCGGGTGGTCCGGGAGGAATATAGCTTAGGGTTTCAACTGCAAGATGTCCTTTTGGGGCAGGTAAACTAATATCGCCAGTTCGATGTAAGGGCATTTCAAAATAGTGATGTAATCGTTGATAAGCTTGTCTGGCACCTAAAAATTGATTCCATACAGTGATCGCTTGTTCAATAGGGGCTAATGCTCTGGATAAAATAATGGAAGCTGCCATCATCGCGCCAGAGGTTAATTCATTTTGAACCACCAAATAAGCACCCAGTGCCAGCACTAATACTTGAATCGAAAAACGCATAAATTTAGAACATGCTAGAATAAGACCACTGCGTTTATTAGCCAAAGCTTGAAGCCTTAATACTTTTTCGTTTTCTTTAAACCATTGTTGAATAATGGAAGGTAACATACCCATGGCTTGAATACTTTCTGCATTTCTTAGGGTTAAAGCAATTTGATGCTGAGCTGCCAGGGCATTGGTATTGGCATCTAATACTAAAGTTCTTACACTGCGTTCATTGATAATCGCAAAGGCTAATAAAATAATGGCGCCTGCAAGTCCGAGCAAACCCAAATAAGGATGTAATAAAAAAATCACTAATAAATAAATAGGCACCCAAGGAGAATCTAAAAAAGCGGTCATCCCCGGGCCTGCTAAAAATCCACGAATGGTCGCTATGTCTCTTATAGATTGCGAGCCATAGCTGTTTCCTTTTAACAAATTATCAATGCTTCGAAATAAGGCTTCAGGGCTTAATTTATTGTCTAACCAATGACTGATAAATAACAATACGCGTGCTCTTAAAAAATCAATGATTGCTAAAATGCCAAGGGCAAATAAAGCTATAATAGTTAAATACAGGAGGGTGTCCAAACTATGACTGGCAAAAACCCGATCCATGACTTCCAGCATATAAATGGAAACGGTAAGCATTAAAATATTCACAACACAGCTAAAAAGCGCAACATACAAAAAAGCCTTTTTGCAGGCTAAAAGGGCTTCTTTTAAAAAGGGCATTTTTTTCTTGTCCATGTTCTAAGTGTAGGGTATTTTTAGTAATTTGGATAAAAAACTAAGACCTTAGGTGTTTGGCCTATTTGTGTATTGTTCGCTTCTTAAATATCTTTCTTTTTTAAGTGTGCTCGCACATTTTTGTTCTGGTGGTGATTGAAAATGGCAGCTTTCTCGATATCTCAGCCTGGAGGTGTGGCTTTTTTCTTGTATATCACGGGGTCTTTCTTTGCGCATTCTATCGATTAAGATACTTAGGGCTTGTGTTTGCTGAAGTTGCTCGCCTGTTCTTAACCTCAAGCGCTCAGCATGACTTGTGATGGCTGCAATACGGATGTTTGAAGCTTCACTTTTTAAATTGGCCTGAAGTTTGCGAACTAAGCTTTTTGCTTTCAAAATAAACTTGCTAAACCGTTTTTCAGGTGCATGTGCTTTTTCATTAAAAGGTGTATAGTCTGGCATAATATCCTCCTTATTAATGCTAAATATTTAGTATTGAGATAGGTCGTAGCTAAATAAGTTCCACGGAAGTAGGAATGTGTAGAGGCAATTTAGAAATGTCCGGTTTATAAGCCCTCCAGCAGGTATGGTTATCTAAGATTTTGACATAAGTGCACGAGTTGGTGTATGTTTAATGTGTTTAGTTTGTGTAAAAAACTATTTTTTCTACAATGACTTTTTAAAATATAATATTAGTTAATATTATAGTGTTGATTTTTGTTTCTTAAAATAATTGGTGATAATGCAAGAATTGATCTTGGTACCAAAATTTTCTATTCCTTTTCTGCACTATCTAACATATTGTTCACCTCACCTTTGGTATTTAACTTGCCAAATACAATATTATAAGGATAAATAATGATAATGTTCAAAATATTATACCAACCAATAAAAAATTGCTAGCTTCATCTTTTGTATAATTTTTTAACACCACTTCTAAAAATTATGATTGCCTTGTATAATAGCACCTAATTTTTCAATTATTAAGGTCCGACTTTTATACCCAATTTTGTTTTTTAAATTTCTAATATAATCCTCAACTGTCCTTGAAGAAAGTCTAAATTCGTCGGCCATTTCTTTGGCAGTTTTACCTTTAATAATTCCTTATGTCTTATAACCAACATTTTAATAAAGAATTTAAAGATCTTTCTGTAGAGTTATTAAGCAATACAAAAGTTTCCTGTTTTGGGATTCTTACTGACATATTCATGAGTGCAATAAGGGCAGTGCCTGCGGGTGTGCTGTTATACCGACATATTTCTACAAATAACCCTATAAATATTATTGCTACAATATCGGTAGGTTTATTTTTAATGTTCCATAGTTTTTACGCCAGATATAAAAGTCGCTTAGCCCATGCTGCTTTGGATATTAGATTGAAGCAGGGAATAATTGCTCTACAAACAAATGTTTCTGAGGATATGTCTTCAGAAGAAACATTTGATTTCATTAAAGAATACTTTAAAACTAGAGCTCTTAAAAATGCCGTTACTTTTCTGAATGTAGGAGGGAGAATGGGGCGGTGGTTTGCATTTTTAGGATTCTTAATTACTCTGAATGAATTAATTAAAACAAACTCAGATTTAAACCTCGATTTCTATGATTTACTTTGTATTCAACAATTATGGTGTAATCCTTCTTTAGAAAATGATGCTAGTTTTTTTCAAAAAGATATGATTGATAATTTTGCTTATTATCGTACCAAGATAAATTTAGAAAGAAATAGTCCTTATTTTGGTTTAGTACATTTATTTTTCAAAACAAAGTCAGATTATCCTAAAGATTATTTAATAAGTTACCTGTCTAATATGAAGAAAATAGGAACAGGATTCGAAAATAAATATTGTCAGGACTGTAACCAAAAACAGGAGGTGCCTATTACCCCATTATTTGTCAGTATTAAGGATAAAGATCAAAATATAAGATGATTAGGATCAAATTCTAGTAGAAAAAATAGCCATGAATAATGCCGTAATTTGCTTTCTTTGTGAATTGAAGGAAGCAATTTGTTCTTAATACATAATTAATTGAGATGTGCTTGTAATTTCAGAATTTTTTTATGTTGACCTGGCATTTTATTTAACTTTTATCTGTTTTAGGCCAAGATTCCAGTATAAATTTAGCTTTGTGATGGCCTTGATTAGAGGCCTGCGTGTAAAGCTCGTGGGCTCTAGTGAGGTCTTTTTGCACACCATGGCCTTTTTCATAGCAAAGCGCAAGGTTGTATTGTGCGGATATTAAGCCTTGATTAGAAGCCATCGTAAATAATTCAGCAGCTTTAGGAAGGTTTTTAGCCACGCCTTCCCCAGTGTAATACAAAACTCCTAAATTATATTGGGCCTCAGCTACGGTAGGGCTGGCTGAAGTATAGAGCTCTGCTGCTTTCTTGAGATTTTTTTCTACGCCTTTACCTTGTTCATAGCAATAACCCAAATTAAATTGTGCATGAGGATTTTTTTGTTTAGCCGCTAAGCTGTATTGCTCTACGGCTTTTTTTAAATCTTTTTCAACGCCTAAGCCTTGTTCATAAGCAACGCCTAAATTAAATTGTGCTTGCACATCTCCTTGACGGCTGGCTTTTGTAAAGAGTTCAGCTGATTTTGCTAAATCCAGTGGCACACCTTCGCCTTTAAAATACATTAATCCTAAATTATATTGAGCTTCTTTTATGTTTTGATCAGCGGCAAAAGTATAAAATTCGACAGCTTTATCCAGATCTTTAGTAACACCTTCTCCAATTTGGTAACAAAGCCCTAAATGACTTTGGGCCTCGGCATGACCTTGATGCGCGGCAACGGTATACAATTCGATGGCTTTATTGAGATCTTGAATAACCCCCTTACCTTCATGATATAAAGTGCCCAGATTGTATTGGGCTGAGGGAAGCCCCATCTTGCTGGCTTCTGTGTATAATTCTAATGCTTTATTAAGATCCTGAGGAACGCCTTCTCCTTGTAGATAACAAGTCCCTAAATTATTAATGGCCATGGCATCATTTTTTTTGCTGGCTAAGGTATACATGGCAACTGCAGTGGGGATATCTTTGGTAACGCCTAAGCCTTGATGATAACAGCTTCCTAAATTCACGAGGGCTTGAATATGGCCTTGTCGAGAGGCTAAGACATACAGTTCCGCAGCTTTTTGTGGGTTCTTAGGCACACCATCACCACGGGCATAACAAACCCCTAAATTAAATTGTGCCTCTGCAAGCCCTTGATTGCTGGCTAAAGTATAGAGTTCAACCGCTTTTTTAAAATTCTGTTTTACCCCACGCCCATGTTCATAGCATAATGCAAGATTATAAAGCTCAATAGGCTCTAAATGATATTCTGTAGTGGTTTTGGCCGCTTGGGTAGTTTTTTGAGCTGGTTTGACAGCGCTCCAGGATGAATTTGATATTAGCAAACTGAATAAAAAAATGCTTGAATAAAAAATTGGTCTAGACATGTCCTTACTCCCTTAAGATACCCTTCTTTTTAGGCTATCAATAGATTGCCATTATTGCAAATGCTAATTGACATAATCAAAATCTGATATTTGAATGGTTCCGTTTGATACAATGATTATTTTTTCCTGGATGTTATTGTGGGTCATGAGGCGGGCAGCCACGGCGGGCTGCCCCTACGTATTGCATTTTCAAAGGCCAATTTATACCAAAAAAAATTATTTTATGATGCGTATTTTGATATAAATATCCTGGATGTTAATAATCCGTCAATCGATCGCGGGATAAAATCGATTCCTGTGGTATGTGGTTGCCTGTGGATGTGCGATACATAGGGGCAGCCCGCCGTGGCTGCCCGTTTATCACGTTGAGCCGATCCATCTCGCCTGTTTATTACGTTGGGGCGATCAATCGCGCCCGTTTTACGTTAGAGGAGCAGTTTGGGGGTACTGTTTTGGTTACTTGTTTAGGGTTTATATTGACGATCTAGGCGAGTGTTGTTACGCTGTAATAGGTTCTTGACATCTGTGTGCATAAGTAGGTTACCTAGGTAGGAGTGTCAGTGTTATCGGAGCATGCCAAATCAAAAATTGAGACATGGGTTCTGAAGTACCCGCCTGAACAACGACAAGCTGGGGTTTTATATGCCCTTAGAGAGGTTCAAGCCGAAAATGGCGGTTATTTAACGCCACCTTTAATGGATGCAGTCGCAGAATTTCTTCACATGCCGCCTATAGCTGTTTATGAGGTCGCGTCTTTTTACAGCATGTTCGAATTAAACCCTGTAGGTAAGTTTGTTATTTCTGTATGTACTAATATTTCTTGTATGCTCTGTGGTTCTGAAGAATTGATTGCTCATTTTAAGCATAAATTGGGCATAGGCTTAGGAGAAACAACCTCTGATGGTTTATTTACTTTAAAAGAAGTTGAATGCCTAGCCGCTTGTGGAGGGGCTCCGGTATTGCAAGTCAAAGGGCGATATTGTGAGCGTATGAATCCTCAAAAAATTGATATTTTGGTGGAAGAACTCAAACAAATGCTTGCGGGAGAAGGATAGGGATGCCAACGCAAAATCAGATTTGTTTTAGAACGCACGATCTACCTAATTTTCCTGATTCCTGGAGTTTAGAAGCTTATCTGAGTGTAGGTGGTTATGAAGTCTGGAAAAAAATACTCAGAGAAAAAACCAAACCTGATTTTATAATTGAAGAATTAAAAAAATCTGCCCTTAGAGGACGAGGAGGAGCGGGATTTCCGACAGGATTAAAATGGAGCTTTATTTCTCCCCATAGCCCAGGTCAAAAATATGTGGTCTGCAATTCTGATGAAGGAGAACCCGGTGCTTTTAAAGACCGCGATATTTTAAGATTCAATCCCCACCAAGTGATGGAAGGCTTGTTTATCGCAGGTTATGTGATGGGCGCGACCGTTGGATATAATTATATTAGAGGTGAGTTTCAAGAATGCTTTGAACGTATGGAAAATGCCCTACAAGAAGCCAAAGGGTTGGGATTATTGGGTAAGAATATACTAGACTCTGGTTTTGATTTTGAATTGCATAATGTCATAGGCGCTGGAGCCTATATTTGTGGTGAAGAAACCGCATTGATGGAATCCTTAGAAGGCAAAAAAGGATTCCCGCGTTTTAAACCGCCTTTTCCTGCCAATTATGGTGTATTTGGTCGCCCTACGAATGTTAATAATACCGAAAGCTATGCTTCGGTGCCTGTGATTTTACAACATGGGGGGCAGTGGTTTTTAGAATTAGGGAAACCCAATAATGGGGGAACTAAAATTTTCAGCGTTTCAGGCCATGTCAATAACCCAGGCAATTTTGAAATCCCCTTGGGCACGCCCTTTAGAGAATTATTAGCCATGGCCGGAGGTGTGCGTCAAAATCATCGCTTAAAAGCCGTTATTCCTGGGGGATCTTCAGTGCCTATTATCCCCGGTCATATCATGATGGATCTTGACATGGACTACGATTCTTTGGCAAAAGCCGGTACGATGTTGGGATCAGGTTCTGTGATTGTGATGGATGAAACCACTTGCATGGTAAAAGTGTTGGCTCGTATTTCAAAATTTTATTATGAAGAGTCTTGTGGCCAGTGCACACCCTGTAGAGAAGGCACGGGTTGGTTATCCAGGATTGTGCATCGCATTGAAGCAGGACAAGGGACAATGGAAGATTTAGAAAATTTAGATCGGGTTGCTGGGACTATTATGGGAAGAACAATTTGTGCCCTAGGCGATGCCGCAGCCATGCCCGTTAGAAGTTTTATTAAACATTACAGAGCAGAATTTGAATATCATATTTTACATCAACGATGCCAAGTAGGTGCGGGGTAGAAAATGGCTGAAATTGAAATCAATGGGCAAAAAATTGAAGCAAAATCAGGTTCCATGGTCATTGAAGCTGCTGATAATTTAGGCATTCAAATCCCTCGTTTTTGTTACCACCGAAAATTACCTATTGCTGCCAATTGTCGTATGTGCCTTGTGGAAGTGGAAAAATCTCCTAAGCCTTTACCTGCCTGTGCAACGCCCGTTACTGCAGGCATGAAAATTTGGACTAAAACGCCTAAAGTCAAAGAAGCACAAAAATCAGTGATGGAATTTTTGTTGATCAATCATCCTTTAGATTGTCCGATTTGTGATCAAGGGGGCGAATGTGAATTACAAGATGTGTCTTTAGAATACGGAAATGATAGTTCAAATTTTAGAGAAGCCAAGCGGGTAGTGGTCGATCAAGATTTAGGACCTTTAATTGCCTCGGACATGACGCGTTGTATTCAGTGTACGCGTTGTGTTCGTTTTGGATCGGAAATAGCAGGATATAGAGAGCTAGGCGCGACTGGAAGAGGTGAGCATTTAGAAATAAGCACCTTTATACAACACAATATGGAATCAGAAGTCTCAGGCAATGTGATTGATGTTTGCCCTGTAGGGGCTTTGACTTCTAAACCCTATCGTTTTACAGCAAGAGGATGGGAGCTTAATCAAACAGCCAGTGTTTCTCCTCATGATTGTTTAGGATCAAATCTCTTTGTGCATACCCGTCAAAATGAAGTGATGCGTGTGGTACCCAAAGAGAATGAATCCATTAATGAAGTCTGGTTATCCGATCGCGATCGGTTTAGTTATGAAGGCTTATCACACAAAGAACGCTTACACAGTCCTAAAATTAAAAAAAATGGTATTTGGCAAGAAGTAAGTTGGGAAACCGCACTTAAAGCGGTATTAAACGGCTTAGAGACTATTAAACAACAAGCTGGAAATGAGAATATAGGCGTTTTAGCTTCTCCCAATTTAAGCTTAGAAGAATTTTATATTGCTCAAAAATTTTTTAGAGCCAAAGGAATTGAAAATCTTGATCATCGTTTAAGAGAAGTGGATTTTAGAGATCAACAAGAGGCCCCTATATTTCCTAACTTAGGGTTGTCACTAGCGGCTTTAGAAAACCAAAAAGTATTGTTTTTAGTGGGCATGAATATTCACAAAGAACAACCCATTTTAGGATTGAAATGTAGAAAAATGAGCTTGGCTGGCGCCAAAATAATCGCCATCAATACCAGTGATTGTGCCTATCATTTTGAAGTCTATAAAAAACAAGTTTTGCCTAAAGGCGATTTGGTATTGGGCTTAGCCGGCATTGCCAAAGCCTTGTGTCGTTTAACACCCTTGAAGATACCAGAGGGTGTAGAACACTGGTTAGCGGATATAGAACCCAGTGCACAAGATTTAGAAATGGCAGAGGTATTTTCTGAAGGCTCAGTTTCTATCGTGATGGGTTTTGAAGCCACGAGTCATCCGGAAGCTTCTCGCCTTCGAGCTTTAGCTAAGTTAATCGCTTTATTAAGTGGTGCAACTTTTGGGGTTTTAACAGAAGGCGCTAATACGGCAGGGGGATGGTTAGCTGGATTTTTGCCGCATCGTTTAGCTGGAGGATATACAACAGAGCCTGGGTATTCGATTGCAGAGATGTTAGATAAAAACCTTAAAGGTTATTGTTTATTGGCCACAGAGCCTGATTTGGATTGCATAGAATCCGGTAGGGCCTCGGAAGCTTTGCATCATGCAGATTTTGTCTGTGCCATGAGCGCTTATGAATCAGACTTTTTAAAGAGTGTTGCAGATATATTATTGCCTATAGCGCCCTTTACTGAAAATGAGGGTACTTTTGTGAATGTTGAGGGTAAATGGCAATCTGTAAAAGCAATGCTTAAACCGCTGCATCAAAGCAGGCCTTTATGGAAAATCATACGGGTGCTAGGTAATTTAGCGAGCTTGCCTGGATTTCTGTACGAGAATATCACAGATATCTTGAAAGAAGTAAGCATGGAAGTCTTAGAAAATGATTCAATAGATCGGCGGCCTTGGCATTGCCCGAGCGATTTAAAAACGTATCATGAAGAAAAAGGTATCATGAGAATTGGTGCGGTGCCTTTATATGCGAGTGATGGTTTAGTACGGCGTGCACCAGCCTTGCAAAAAATGAAAGACGCAGGAAAGGCCCATTTGGCTTTAAATTCAAACATGGCCAAGCGTTTAGCCTTAAAAGAAGGTCAAAATGCCAGAGTGGTGTATAAAGACGCACAATGTATGTTGGTAACCGTGATAGACGAAACAATTCCAGAGGATACAGTTTTTATTCCCTTAAGCCTTAAAAAAACGGTTTATTTAGGACGCCCCTATTGTATGGTAAATATTTATGCAGAATAAAGAGTTGACTCTATGCTAAGTACTTTAACATTGGTTTTATATACGCTTATAAAAATTCTGGCTATTGTAGTGCCTTTATTATTGGCGGTAGCCTATCTTACATTTGCAGAACGAAAAGTGATTGGGTATATCCAAGGTCGCATAGGCCCTAATCGAGTGGGGCCTTATGGCTTGTTGCAGCCTATTGCCGATGGTGTGAAACTATTATTTAAAGAAATCAGTATTCCTTCACGTTCTAATCGTTATTTGTTTATTATAGCCCCTATGCTTGCCATGGGGCCAGCACTGGCTGCTTGGGCTGTGGTTCCTTTTGATACAGGCCTGGTATTAGCCGATATTAATATAGGCTTATTGTATTTATTGGCTATGACTTCTTTAGGTGTTTACGGTATTATGATTGCCGGTTGGGCTTCGAATTCACGTTATGCTTTTTTAGGGGCTCTAAGATCGACGGCTCAAATTATTTCTTATGAAATTCCCATGGGATTTGCCTTGGTAGGTGTGTTGATGGTTGCAGGATCGATGAATTTATCTGAAATTGTGATGGCACAACAAGGTGGATTCTGGCATTGGTATTGGCTGCCTTTGTTTCCTTTGTTTGTGATTTACTGGATTTCAGCAGTGGCTGAAACCAATAGAGCGCCTTTTGATGTGGCAGAAGGCGAATCTGAAATTGTGGCAGGATTTCATGTGGAATATGGTGGGATGACATTTGCTATCTTTTTCCTAGCCGAATATTCAAATATGATTTTGGTTTCTACATTAGCCAGTGTTTTATTTATGGGTGGTTTTTTATCCCCTTTTGAAAATATTCCTCTTTTGATGCCCCTCTTTGCTTGGGTGCCAGGTTGGGTATGGCTGCTTTTAAAAATCTCTGGATTTTTGTTTTTATTTTTATGGTTTAGGGCTACTTTCCCGCGTTATCGATACGATCAAATTATGCGCTTAGGATGGAAAATTTTTATACCTATTTCGTTGCTATGGATATTCGTTATAGGCTTTTTTATCTTGATTCAAAAACAAGGGTGGCTGACATGATAACTCATTTTTTTGAAAAAACAAGGTCTTTTTTCCAAACTTTTTTATTATGGGAATTGCTTAAAGGCTTAAAGCTGACAGGCCGATATTTTTTTTCTAGAAAAATCACCATTCAATACCCAGAAGAAAAAACACCGACTTCTGTACGTTTTAGAGGCTTACATGCCCTAAGAAGATATGAAAATGGCGAAGAGCGGTGCATAGCCTGTAAATTGTGCGAGGCTGTTTGCCCAGCCCTTGCCATTACCATTGAATCAGAGCCTAGGTGCGATGGCTCAAGACGTACTACTTTGTATGATATCGATTTGTTTAAATGTGTTTACTGTGGCTTTTGTGAAGAAGCGTGTCCTGTGGATGCAATTGTCTTAACGGATGTCGGCGATTTTCATATAGAAAACAGAGGTGAAAATATATTGAGCAAGCAAAATTTATTAGCCATTGGTGATAAAATGGAGGCCCAAATTGCACACAATAGAGCAGAAGATGCGGCTTTCCGATAAGCGAGGGTATCTATGACAATTCCAGAACTCGTCTTTTATTTTTTTTCTGCCATGGCACTTTTATCCGGGATCATGGTTATTGTCGCAAAAAATCCAGTACGTGCGGTCTTAAGCCTAATCTTGAGTTTTATTTCGATGGCAGCTTTGTGGCTTTTGCTGGAAGCTGAATTTTTAGCCATTACGTTAATATTGGTTTACGTAGGTGCGGTAATGGTACTGTTCTTATTTGTAGTCATGATGTTGGATATTGATATTTCAACCAGAAGAGAGGGCTTTGCTAAATTTTTACCCTTAGGGATTTGTGTGTCAGTCTTGGTTGTTTTAGGCCTAGTGACTGCCGTGAGTCATGAAGATTTTGGGACCCAAAAATACCCCATCCCTGTGCTGAAAGAGCTTACTTTTAGCAATATAAGCGTGTTAGGGGAATTATTGTATACCCAATATTTATATCCTTTTGAAATTGCGGGTGTTTTGCTATTGGTCGCTATTGTGGCTGCCATCAGTTTAAGTTTTAAGGGAAAAGGCGCTTTAAGGGACGATAGCTTAATAGAGCCTGGCTTGCAGGTTCAAGCGAGTAAAAAAGATAGGTTGCGCATTGTAAAAATGAAATCGGAAACAGGAAATTCTCTATGTTAGCGCTTTATCATTATTTAACGGTCAGTGCCATATTATTTGGTATAGGCGTGGCAGGTATTTTTATTAATCGTAAAAATATTATTTTATTTTTAATGTGTATTGAGTTAATGTTATTATCCGTCAATACCAATTTCATAGCTTTTTCCCATTTTTTAAAAGATTTTTCTGGTCAGATTTTTGTGTTTTTTATTTTAACAGTTGCCGCTGCAGAAGCCGCAATTGGCTTGGCTATTCTGGTGGTGGTCTTTAGACGTTTAAAGACTATTCAAGTTGAAGCTCTTGATTCCTTAAAGGGGTAGTCTATGTATAGCTATACACTTTGGATAGTCTTATTACCACTCTTAGGTGCTGCGATAAGCGGTTTAGGCTGTCGGTATGTCAGTAAGCGCTTGGCCCATTGGGTGGCTATTCTTGGGGTTGCTGTTTCTTTTGTTTTATCAGTTTATGTTTTTAAAGCCTTGGTTTGGGATAATCAACCCGATTGGAATGAAAATATTTATACCTGGGGTGTGAGCGAAGGCATATCTTTTGAAATCGGATTTATGATTGATCGCCTAAGTGCTTTGATGATGGTGGTGGTTAATTTTGTTTCGCTGATGGTACATATTTATACCGTGGGTTATATGAAAGACGATCCGGGGTATCAACGCTTTTTTGCTTATATTTCTCTTTTTACCTTTGGTATGTTGATGTTGGTGATGTCCAATAATTTTTTACAACTGTTTTTTGGGTGGGAAGCTGTAGGGTTAATGTCCTATTTATTAATCGGCTTTTGGTTTAAGCGCGAGAATGCAACCTTTGCGGGTTTAAAAGCTTTTTTAGTCAATAGGCTAGGGGATTTAGGCTTTATATTGGGGATTGCTGCGGTTTTATATTATTTTGGCACTTTGGATTATGCAAGCGTATTTACCCAACTATCAGAACATAAAAGCATGCATACTTATGTCATGACTTTTATGTGTATGGCCTTATTTGTAGGCGCGATGGGAAAATCAGCCCAAGTGCCCTTGCATGTATGGTTACCCGATTCTATGGAAGGCCCAACCCCCATTTCAGCTTTAATTCATGCTGCGACCATGGTCACTGCAGGTGTTTTTATGGTGGCCAGAATGTCACCTTTATTCGAGCATTCTGCCTTTAGTTTAAATTTCATGTTGATCATTGGTGCGATTACTTGTTTATTAATGGGTATTTTAGGCATAGTGCAAAATGATATTAAACGGATTATTGCCTATTCTACTTTGTCCCAATTAGGATATATGGTGATGGCTTTAGGGGCTTCTGCGTATTCTATTGCTATTTTTCATTTAATGACTCACGCCTTTTTTAAGGCTGTATTATTTTTAGGGGCAGGTTCTGTTATTATTGCATTGCATCATGAGCAGAATATTTGGAAAATGGGGGCTTTAAAAAATAAAATGCCCATCACCTATATTACCATGTTAATAGGCTCTTTGGCTTTAATCGGCTTTCCATTTTTTTCAGGCTTTTATTCCAAAGATTTAATTATTGAAGCGGTACGTGCTTCTCGATTGCCGGCTGCACCCATCGCATACTGGGTTGCCTTGGGTTCGGTATTTGTAACGGCATTGTATACCTTTAGATTATTATTTGTGGTATTTTGGGGGCCTCAAGAAAATCATGAAACCGTGCATGAATCTCCTGCCGTCATTTGGGTGCCTTTAGTATTATTAGCCATTCCTTCGCTAATAGCAGGGGCTTTGTTTGTAGAGCCTTTATTCAATCATTTTTTTAAAACATCCATTGTGGTACACAATTCTCATACGGCTATGGTAGAACTCGAACAAAGCTTTCAAGGTGTTTGGGAGATGGGTTGGCATGGATTAGGATCTCCGCCTTTTTGTTTAGCATTGATAGGTATTCTGGTTGCTTGGTTTTGTTATCGTAAAATGCCTACACTTCCCGGATTTTTGAAAGAAAAGTGGTGGCCATTGAATTTTATTTTAAGCCAAAAATATGGTTTCGATGCGTTTAATGAATGGATCTTAAGCCGTGGTACAAAAAGCATTGGGTGGATATGTTCACAATTTGGTGATAAATTACTCATCGATGGGATGGTCGTGAATGGGACAGCCCATACGGTTTCTAAATTATCAGGCTTATTTAGGCAATTACAAACGGGCTATCTCTACCATTATGCCTTTGTCATGATAACCGGTTTCTTGGCATTATTGCTTTGGCTTTTATTAAACTAGTGTGGGTAAAGTAATATGTCTTTTCCATTATTAAGCACATTGATATGGTTACCCATTTTAAGTGGGTTATTATTGCTCATTTATGATAAATATAAATCGCATTCTGCTATGCTTTCTCAAGGCTTTGCTTTAGGCATTTCAATAATTCTATTAGCCTTATGTATACCTTTAGTGATGGAATTTGATAGTATAAGTTATGCCATGCAATGGACAGAACAGGTCCCGTGGATTGGTTCTTTAGGTGTACAGTACTCGCTGGGTGTCGATGGATTTTCCTTGCCCTTAATTCTATTAAGTTGTTTTATGACTTTTTTGGTAGTATTGTCCTCTTATCATTCTGTTAAGACTCAAATCAATGCCTACTTAGCCGCTTTTTTGATTATGGAAGGCTTAATGATTGGAGTATTTGCTGCGGTTGATGCCATTTTATTTTATACCTTTTGGGAAGCCATGTTGGTACCGATGTTTTTAATCATTGGTTTTTGGGGCGGGCAAAATAGGATTTACGCGACTTTTAAATTTTTCTTATACACTTTTTTAGGCTCTGTTTTATTATTAGTCGCGATTGTGTATTTGCATTGGGCTTCAAAGCAAGCGGGTGTTAGAACGGATGAGCTCTTTAATATTTTAAGCTTTCAGGATCTCAGCTTAAGCTTATCAATACAAAAAGCTTTATTTTTAGCATTCGTGATTGCTTTTGCCGTAAAAATACCAATGGTACCTGTGCATACCTGGTTACCAGATGCGCATACAGAAGCGCCTACGGGAGGCTCGGTGATCTTGGCTGCTATTTTATTAAAAATGGGTGGATACGGGTTTATTCGTTTTGTCTTACCTATCACCCCCGATGCCACACGTTTCTATTCAGGCGGCATGATTGGCTTGTCTTTGATTGCGATTGTCTACATTGCTCTTATTACCCTTGTACAAAAAGATATGAAGCGATTAATCGCGTATTCTTCGATTTCGCATATGGGATTTGTAACCTTAGGCTTATTTATAGGCTCTGCTATGGGGATTGAAGGTGCTATGGTGCAAATGATATCTCATGGCTTTGTGTCTGGCGCTTTGTTCTTGTGTGTGGGTGTATTATACGATCGCTTACATTCTCGAAAAATAGCCGATTATGGTGGTATAGCGAATAAAATGCCGATTTTTTCTGTTTTTCTAATGCTCTTTGCCATGGCCAATGTTGCTTTACCGGGAACCTCGGGATTTGTAGGGGAATTTTTAGTTATATTAGCTGCTTTTAAAGCCAATGTGGGGTATGCAATCTTAGCCGGGACTACTTTGGTTTTAGGCGCAGCCTATACTTTATCGATGGTAAAGCGTATTTTATTTGGCCCCATTCGATCGAATGCGATTGCAGCTATGCCTGATCTGAATAAAATTGAAAAAACAGTATTGGGCTTATTAGCGATTGTTGTCTTGGTAATAGGTTGTTGGCCTGCGCCTTTATTAAAAATACTCAATGCTTCTTCGGCGCATTTATTAGAACAAGTCAATCATGCCAAATATTAATACGGGAGTATAACAGATGCTATTAAATGAAGCAGGGATACTGAGTCCAGAAATATGGATTGCTTGTATGGCTTCCTTGATACTGGTGATAGATGTTTTCTTGCCTAAAAATAATAAAGGCCTGACTTATGTATTAACGCAACTTAGTCTAATTGTTGCGATGATCCTAAGTGCTCGTTTGCTAGGCGCGGGTACACAAATAGGTTTTTATAATCATTTTGTTTTAGATGAGTTGGGTACTCTATTAAAATTATGTATTTATATTTTTGCTTTTTTTGTTTTTATGTACTCCAAAACTTATAACCAAGAGAGAGATGTTCATAGCGGAGAATATTATGTTCTATGCTTGTTTTCGATTTTAGGTATGATGATTTTAATCTCGTCTAGAAGTTTTTTAAGCTTATATTTAGGCTTAGAATTATTTGCTTTGCCCATTTATGCCTTGGTTGCCTTTGTAAAAAAACAAAAAGAAGGGGCTGAGGCTGCAATGAAATATTTTGTAGTCGGTGCGATGGCATCTGCTATGTTACTGTATGGGGTATCCTTATTGTATGGCATGACAGGTAGCTTTGAGATAGGCAAAATGGCAGAGCAATTGTTAAGCCAGCCTGCCATTCCGCCTTTGGCTATTTCTTTTGGTTTGATGTTTGTAATTGCGGGACTTGCCTTTAAATGGGGGGCCGTACCTTTTCATATGTGGTTACCGGATGTGTACCAAGGTGCTCCGAGTTCTGTGACTTTGTTTATTGGGACTTTGCCAAAATTAGCGGCTTTTGGAATGGCCATACGTATTTTAGTGGATGCCTTTCCTGCATTGCATCCGCATTGGGAACCTTTGTTAATGGTACTGTCCTTTTTTTCTTTAGCCTTAGGCAATATTGTTGCCATTGCACAGACAAATATTAAACGGATGCTGGCATATTCCACTATTGGACATGTAGGCTTTTTATTTTTAGGCTTACTAGCAGGATCCACTTCGGGTTATTCAGCAGCTTTATTGTACACAATCATTTATGCATTAATGGCCTTGGGTGGATTTGGTATTATTGTAGCTTTAAGTCATAAAGGATTTGAGGCTGAGAATATAACAGATTTTAAAGGCTTAGCTGCAAGAGAACCCTTAATTGCGTTTATGATGATGCTTATATTGTTATCGTTAACGGGCATTCCACCATTAGCAGGATTTTATGCTAAATTTCTAGTGCTTGATGCACTCGTGAATGCAGGATATGTAGAGTTAGCAGCGATTGCAGTGGTTTTTTCGGTAATCGGGGCTTATTATTATTTAAGAGTGATTAAAATGATGTATTTTGATGAACCCATAGAAGGGTGGTCTCATATTTTCACCCGTGTCTCATTTAAAGATCGTGCATTGATTTCTTTGAATGGCGCTTTGTTGTTATTATTAGGCATTTTTCCGGCGTATCTCTGGAATATTTGTGTGAGTGCAATGAAAAACAGCTATTAACATTGTTAGTTGATTACTTGACAAAGCTTAAGCCTTCATCCAAAATGAGGATCATAGTACTTGTTTTGGAATGAACTTATGAAAAGAATATTACATTATTTATCTTTTATCGCGCTCTTTTCTTTTCTTTTGTCTTTATCAAATATGGCCTACTCAGAAGAAACTGAATCTATGATGGTCACTGTTCAGCAAGGAAAACTGGGTTCAGGTGGGGCAGCACAAGTCTATCAAGTATCCACGGGCGAAAGCATTTTTATCCCAGTTGCGGGTTCTGGCTTACAACCTCCTAAACCTGTGCAAGCACCTACTGTACATCAGTTGCGGGGAGAAGCTTTGTCAAAAGCGGTACAAGCGAAAGTGACAGAATTACAAAAGAAACAAGATGAATATAATAATGAATTATATATCGTACAAAAAGCACCCATAGAACTAGAAAGACAAGATTTGGCAAGACAATTGCACGATTTACAAAATGAACAGATAAAATATAATGCCCAAACCAATATTATAGACACTGAAAAACAAAAAATAGCTGCACAACTCGCTCAACAAGCTCCGAATGTTGCTTCAGGTGTGCATATTAAACCTATACTATTAGAAAATAATGAACTAGAATTACAAATCAGTAGTGATCAATCTCAAGCCAGCATTAAAACTGCCTTAGGAGCTTGGTCACAAATTCCAGGTGTTGATCCTGAAACTTGGGTAAAGGTGGATTTAAAATGAGTGAAGAAGATAAAGCTTTAAATGAGCAAATACAAAAACTATTTGAAAAATCTCCTTTCCTTCAAACGCTTTTAAAAGCAGCTACTGGTCCTGCGAGCACGCTTATTATATCTGTGGGCAGCGGCGGTGGAGAAAAAAATGATCCTCAAAAATGCCCGATTTTTGCTAAACAACTGGCAGCATCTGCATCTGAAAATTTGGTTGAAATATTGAATGTTGATCCTATTTTTAATTCTTCCGCAGATACTGATCATGGCTTTGTTGAACGTTTATCTCAAGATAAATTGAAAGTGTATGCTTATGATGTGCGATTTACACATGAAGGATTATTTGGAAAATGTATATCAAAAGTATTGTCGGATATTTTAGAGAAAACAGATAAAAAATTGATTTTACAATATTGCTGCTCTCCTCTATTAACGTCAATATTTTATGAGTGCGCAAAAAAATATGTTGGTAAAATAGGTGATCAATTGGCTATTATAGGTGCTTATCATAATGATCAACCTGTTATTTTGTATTTGCCTGAGGCATTTAAAAAATTAAATACCGGACAAACTTTTTACAACCATATGATGCAATCTTTGTGGAATCCCCTCTGGAATACAAATATTCCAGAGGATACTTTGCAAGCTTTAGAAAAGTCATGTGCTGAAACAAGATATGCATTATTATTTAAAGACATCGATCATTTAGGTGTCGAAGCTTTATTTCAAAGCCATAAATCTAAACTTAGAAGAGACTGATGTTCACAAACAGTTAACGAGGCAAACATCGAAGGTTGTTAAAGTGGCTTAGAATTTTTTACAAAGATTTCTAATTATTTTCCTATTTTGAAACTTTCTTTTAAGCATAACTTTAGTTTTCTAAATTACCCCCACCCAGGCACCTGGGTAGTTACCAAAAGAAAAAAGCTGATGAAAAGACAATTTGCAATTGTATTTTTATTATGTTAGATTTACGTCTGTAAAAAATTATCTTTTGCATCAAGTGACAATTATTTTGAAAGTTACTGTGCGTTGTATTTGATGAGAGTAGTGTCAAAAGAAACTGGAGAGAAGGAATGAAAATTAAGAAATGTGCCTTGGGTTTATCTGCTATGTTATTGGCTACTGTTGGTATGGCAGTGGAATCTTCTAAAAGTAATTTTTGTGGTTTCTATACGGGTGGCTCAGCAGGCGGATCGTTTAAAAGTTCAGGTCTTATAGTTTCCAATAATCGTACTTTGATTGTCGACCGCCAAGACTCAACCTTAGTAATTCCTAATAATACTTCTGCTGAGCACGCCCAAAGAAAAAACAGTGCAGTTGCAGCATTATATGCTGGGTATGGATATGTTTATCAAGATCTTTACTTTGGAGTAGAAGGATCCCTTAATTATGCGAATTATAATGCGAAATCTAATAAAACTTCTGCAGATAGTGTAAGGGCGTTTGACAGTGATTCACCTGACCTAGTATCGTTTGATATTAACAATAGTAATTCAACTTTAGTAAAGACTAAATTGAGAAAGTTGGAGCCAACTATTGATTTCCGCCCTGGTCTGCTTTTAAGTCCTAATATGATAATGTATGGAAGAATAGGAGCTACATTTAATAAAATTTCAGTAACTTCTGAGATAAACGATAGTTCGACTACGACTAGCCAAGGGCTGACATATCCTATCAATTCATCTTTAAGTGCTCAACAAAACAAAAACAAGGTTGGGCTTAGATTGGGCTTAGGTTTGGAGCACAATCTTTGTGATAATGCAACGATTCGTGTTGATTATGTTCATACGCATTACCGCGGCCTTCGATCGAATAGCAAAATCCAAAGAATTGCTAATGTTGTTGGTGATAGGCTCACAACAAGCAGCACTGCAACAGTAAAAAGCATTTCGAATAATGCAATAATGCTTGGCGTTTCGTATTATTGGTAATCTAAAATTAGGGAAAGTTTGAAGGAGCAAACGTTCCCTATACTTCTTTTAGCGCGTACGTTGAGAAGGAAAGCTCCTGCTTTTTGGTGGTAGAAATCCAGCTACTTCTTCACGTCTAAATCGCTCGATAGTTTCCTGCAGCGCTTGTTTTGTATTTTGCAGCCTCATGTTAGTAATAAATAGTAAATTTTAAAACAAAAGATCTCCGTACCACGAAAAGAAGTATTGTTAAGCATAAGTTATGAACAACGATTATGTTTTTTTAGCTTATGTCTTAGTGCACTACTAATAATTTGTTCAAAGTAATGAAGACAAAGCAGAGAATGCAATTAAATTTCATTTTTCCCATGTATAGTCCCGCTTAAAACTAAGCGGGACTATAGGCTAGTTAATTGACTTTTTCGTGG
The DNA here is from genome assembly GCA_945956915.1 of uncultured Francisellaceae bacterium. Lineage (GTDB taxonomy): Bacteria > Pseudomonadota > Gammaproteobacteria > UBA6186 > Azoamicaceae > CAMFJH01. Next base: position 50,845 of record CAMFJH010000009.1, read on the forward strand.
ATCAATATTTATAGGATAAGCAATTCACTCTTAAAAATGATATACTTAGAACGAAAATATAAATTTTGAACTCAAATACAGGATAGAGATATGTTTGAAACTCCTATGAAGATCAAATCTTCGTTATCAGTGCTCAAGCACTTGAAGGCTTGTATTTTCCAAAATGGAATCCTAGAGAAATTTATGAATACAAATCAGATACCATTGAAAAATAATGAATGCAAGTGTAGAACTATGAATTCAGTGGACTATTAACGTGCTTCATGCACAACCATTAGAAGCAGTTTTCGAGGATAAAAAGCGATGATGATAGATTTTTTTCTTAAAGGGCTTGCTATTGGTTTTTCTATTGCCATTGCAATAGGACCTATTGGTATATTGTGCATCCAAAGAACTGTATCCCGCGGTTTTAAGATGGGTATTTTAACCGGATTAGGGGCTGCAACGGCAGATGGTTTTTATGGCATAGTAGCAGGCACAGGAATTGCTGCAATTTCCAGCGTTTTAATCAGCTATCAGCCTTTTGTTTGCGGTATCGGTAGCCTGTTTTTATTTTGGTTGGCTTTTAATACTTTTAGAACTGTGCCGGCAGCAATGGAAGGACCACAAACAGAAATTGAAACCAGTGTCAGCTCTTTTGTGTCTTCTTTTTTATTAACCTTATCTAATCCGATGACCATTTTAATGTTTACGGCTATATTTGCAGGCTTAGGATTGATGGGCTCTGTGAACGGTTATCAGGCTGCAAGTGCTTTAGTGTCGGGCGTATTTTTAGGCTCTATGGCTTGGTGGTTAATATTATCAGGTACTGTCTCGCGAATTCGAGAAAGATTATCGGATACAATCATTAAACGCATTAACCAAATTTCTGGTGTTTTGTTATTTATCTTTGCCTCGTATGCATTATTGAAAGTGTTTTAATAAAAATAAATATGTTTGTCAACTAGTTACTTTTGTTTTTAAATACAAATCACTCAGAACTCATGTTACACTACCATTCTAATGGGAAGTGGAGAGCCTACGTGAAAAGCTGTAAACATCATATGATCTTAGCCGTATTGCTGCAAATTATGGTACTTTTTTCAGCGTCTTTTAGTGTCTATGCCAAAGTGAACGCTACCAAACCCACCAAAAATACAAAAGCCTCAGTTGCTCCAACCCCTGTAAAAAAAATCAGTGCAATAGTGAAGCTAAGTACCATTAAAGCAATAGAACTCAATGAACAAGGAGTAGATGAGATTTATTTTAATGTCACTTCTTATTCCAGTTTGGGGGCATCCAAAAATCGCAGAATTCCTGCGGGTGATTTATGTTGGGAATCTAAGAATTTAGAGAAAGTGAAAGATGTGGTGCTATGGGAAGGAGATCTGCAAAAAGCTGAAGAACTTAAGTTGGTTCTTTCGGTCGTAGAACAAGATTTTCCCCCTTGGGATCCAGATGAGCTGATTGGTGGGGCTCAGTTATTGCTTAAAAATAATAAAGGCAATTTTTCTCATGAATGGGTAGCCCCTGTTTTTGAAGAAGAAGTGGATATTGAAATGAAAGGGAAGCGCCCAGATGGTTCGCAAATATTTTTATTAAAAGGCGCAGGTGCGATTTACGAAGTCACTTTTTCGGTAGCTCAAAAATAAAATGCAAATGCATATTGATAACATAGGTTTAATTCAAGATGTGAATTACGTTTCCTCACCCAATTATAACGCACGCCCAAACAACAGCACTATTGATTTGATCGTTATTCATAATATCAGTTTACCGCCAGGTGAATTTATGAATTCATATATAAAGGATTTTTTTACAAATACTTTAAATATAACAATCCATCCGTATTTTGAAACCATTCAAGACAAACAGGTATCTGCACATTGTTTGATTAATAGGATAGGTGAGATTATTCAATTTGTACCCTTTACACAACGTGCATGGCATGCTGGAGAATCTATATTTCAAGGACGCAAAGATTGTAATGATTATTCCATTGGTATTGAATTAGAAGGTACGGACGATTTGCCCTATACAGATATTCAATATCAAGTATTGCTAAAACTCATTAAAGCCTTACAGTCTACCTATAAGCATATTACAACTGATCGTATTGTAGGACACAGTACGGTTTCCCCTGGCCGTAAAACCGATCCTGGACCGGCTTTTGACTGGAAATTATTGTTTAATTTATTAGCAGCAAACAACGCTGATGAAGAGAGAGTAAAAATATGATATCAGATATTGATCCTGTAGAAACCCAAGAGTGGCTAGAAGCGTTTGCTTCTGTGCTAAAAGAAGAAGGCCCTGAGCGAGCACAATACCTATTAAAAAGTTTATTGGCCAAAGCACAAGATGCAGGGCATGCAGTGGGTGATACATTTAATACCCCTTATAAAAATACCATTCCTTTGCATCAGGAACCTAAAATGCCCGGGGATCCGCAAATTGAAAAACGCATCCGCGCTTTAATTAGATGGAATGCTATGGCTATGGTGGTAAGAGCAGGTAAAATTGATTCTGAACTGGGAGGACATATTGGGACTTTTGCTTCTGCCGCAACGCTATACAGTGTGGGCTTTGATCATTTTTGGCATGCACCCAATAAAGAACAGAGTGGCGATTTACTCTATATTCAGGGTCATGCTTCTCCAGGTATTTATGCACGATCCTATTTAGAAGGTGTATTATCCGAATCACAGCTAGAACATTTTAGACAAGAAACCAGTGGTAAAGGTTTAAGTTCTTATCCACATCCTTGGTTGATGCCAAAATATTGGCAATTTCCAACGGTTTCCATGGGTTTAGGTCCGCTACAGGCTATTTATCAAGCACGTTTTATGCGTTATTTAGAAGCACGCGGGTTATCCAAAACCACTGAACGTCATGTATGGTGTTTTTGTGGAGACGGTGAAATGGATGAGCCGGAATCTTTAGGGGCTTTATCTATTGCAGCACGAGAAAAATTAGACAATCTGATTTTTGTAGTGAATTGTAATCTTCAAAGATTAGATGGACCCGTCCGAGGCAATGGCAAAATTATTCAAGAATTAGAATCTGTTTTTAAAGGTGCTGGATGGAATGTTATTAAAGTCATTTGGGGGAACTTGTGGGATCCTTTATTTGCCAAAGACACCAAAGGCTTATTATTAAAACGTATGGAAGAAGTGATAGATGGGGAATATCAAAACTGTAAAGCACGTGGGGGTGCTTATACCCGAGCCAATTTCTTTGGCAAATATGATGAATTAAAAGCCATGGTCGCAGATATGAGCGATGATGATATTATGCGTCTAAATAGAGGCGGACATGATCCTCAAAAAGTGTATGCAGCCTATAAAGCAGCCATAGAACATAATGGAAAACCCACAGTGATTCTGGCTAAGACTGTAAAAGGCTATGGACTGGGCACGGCAGGTGAAGCTCAAAATATAGCGCATAATGCTAAAAAAATGACCCTAGAGCAAATAAAATTATTTAAAGATCGCTTTAATATTCCTATTCCAGATGCAGAGATAGAAAAAGTACCTTTTTATAAGCCTGCTGAAGACAGTTTAGAAATACAATATTTACGTCGTTGTAGAGAAGCTTTAGGTGGATTTATGCCTTCTCGGAGAGAAGAAGCAGATGAACAGTTGATAATGCCTGATTTAGAAATATTTGATGCATTATTAAAAAGTTCAGGCGATCGAAAAATATCGACCACTATGGCCTTTGTGCGATTAATCACTGCTTTGTCTAAAGATAAAAATATAGGCAAACACATTGTGCCTATTGTGCCGGATGAAGCCAGAACCTTTGGTATGGAAGGTTTATTTAGGCAGTTAGGGATTTATTCACCCGTAGGGCAATTATATGATCCTGTGGATTCTGATCAGGTGATGTATTACAAAGAAGCCAAAGATGGTCAGATACTAGAAGAAGGTATTAATGAAGCGGGAGCCTTTTCTTCGTGGATCGCAGCTGCTACTGCTTATAGTACGCATAATTGTGTAATGATTCCCTTTTATATTTTTTATTCTATGTTTGGGTTTCAACGAATTGGGGATTTAGCCTGGGCTGCTGGCGATTCGCGTGCCAGAGGCTTTTTATTGGGTGGCACTTCAGGTCGTACTACCTTAAATGGGGAAGGTTTGCAGCATGAAGATGGGCACAGTCATTTAATGGCGAATACTATTCCCAATTGTATTTCTTATGATCCTACTTTTGCATATGAACTGGCAGTGATTATCCACAGTGGATTAAAACGCATGTTCAAACACAATGAAAGTGTTTTTTATTATATTACTGTTATGAACGAAAATTATGAGCACCCTGAAATGCCAGCAGGATCCGAAGAAGGTATTATTGCTGGAATGTATCCTTTAGTGAAAAGTAGTGGAAAAGCTGAAAATTTAAAAGTACAGCTTTTAGGCTCAGGAACAATATTAAGAGAAGTGATTGCTGCAGCAGAATTATTAAAACAGGATTTCCAAATTGATGCGGATATTTGGAGTGTCACGAGTTTTAATTTATTAAGCAGAGATGGACTAGATGTTGATCGTTGGAATCGATTCCACCCCACTGAAAAGCCTAAAGAAGCTTATATTACGCGTTGTTTAAAAGACACGGTGGGCCCTGTGATTGCAGCGACAGATTATTTGAAAGCCTATGCTGATCAGGTGCGTGCTTTTGTGCCTCGTGCTTACAGTGTTTTGGGAACCGATGGCTTTGGACGCAGTGATACGCGTGCTGCTTTAAGGCACTTTTTTGAAGTGGATCGTTTTTATATTGTCATTACGGCATTAAAAGCCCTAGTAGATGAAAGTAAGTTAAAAGCTGAAGTGGTAAAACGTGCGATGCAGCAATATCAATTAGATGCTGACAAGCCTAATCCATTAACCGTTTAAGCTTGGATGAGGAAAAAATCATGAGTGTAAAAGAAGTCTTAGTGCCCGACATTGGTGCTTTTTCAAATGTAGACGTAATAGAAGTCTTGGTAAAACCTGGGGATATTATAGAAGCAGAAACTGCAATGATTACCTTGGAAACTGATAAAGCCACGATGGAAATTCCAGCACCTTTTGGGGGAAAAGTACAAGCCATCAAAGTGTCTGCTGGCGATAAAGTGTCTAAAGGCTCTGTGATATTGACTCTAGAAGCCGCACAAGCAGAATCCGTACCCAAAGCACTTGAAAAACCAGCACCTGAAGCACCTAAAACAAAAGCTGAGCCGGTGGTCGAAAAAGTAATAGAAGCACCTAAAGCCATTACACCATTGCCTGCTAAAAATGTTTCTGTAGAAGTACCAGAAACAGGGGGAGAAGTGCATGCGGGGCCTGGTGTGAGACGTTTTGCACGGGAATTGGGTGTTGTTTTAGCGCGGGTGCAAGGCTCGGGGCCAAAAAATAGAATTTTAAAAACAGATGTAGAAGCTTATGTAAAAGCCCAACTGGCTGCCAATCAATCAGGCAATGGCAGTGGGGCAGGTTTAAATTTAGCACCTTTACCTCAAGTTGATTTCTCGCAGTTTGGAGAAGTAGAACTCAAACCCTTATCAAGAATTAAAAAATTATCGGGTAATTATTTACACAGAAATTGGGTTATGGTTCCACATATTACTCAATTTGATGAAGCCGATATTACCGAAATGGAACAATTTAGAAAAGAGAATCAAGTTTTAGCGGAACAACAGGGCATTAAATTAACGCCTATTGTTTTTTTAATGAAAGCGGTTGTCGCAGCTTTAAAAGAATATCCGCATTTTAATGCGTCTTTGGATGCGAACAGTCAATTAGTATTAAAAAAATATTTTCACATTGCTGTAGCCGTTGATACGCCTAATGGTTTGGTTGTCCCTGTGATACGAGATGTGGATCGCAAGGGGTTATTTCAATTGGCTAAAGAATTGGGTGAAATCAGTACGCGAGCTCGTGCAGGACAATTAAAAGCTGAAGAAATGCAGGGCAGCTGTTTTACCATTTCAAGTTTGGGGGGTATAGGCGGCACTGCCTTTACGCCTATCGTTAATGTCCCGGATGTGGCAATTTTAGGGGTTTCTAAAGCTGCGATTAAGCCTGTATATTTGGATGGCGAGTTTAAACCACGCCTGATGTTGCCTTTGTCATTGTCTTATGATCATCGGGTGATAGATGGTGCTGAAGGGGCTCGTTTTTCAAGCTTTTTAGTGAAACAATTATCGGATATTAGACGCTTATTATTTTAGGGAGAATACATGTGAGTGCACAAGCAATTGAAACCGAAGTAGTGGTATTAGGTGCAGGTCCTGGTGGATACACAGCGGCTTTTAGGGCTTCAGATTTAGGCAAAAAAGTTGTGCTCATAGAACAAGAAGAAAGCTTGGGTGGTGTTTGTTTGAGAGTAGGGTGTATTCCTTCGAAAGCGCTTTTGCATGCAGCAAAAGCCATCGATGAGGCAGCTTACATGAGTGAACATGGTATTCAGTTTGGCGCCCCGAGTGTTGATTTAGATAAGCTTAGGGCTTGGAAAGACGGTGTTGTAAATCGTTTAGCTACGGGGGTTAAGGGTTTAGCGAAACAAAGACAAGTAGAAGTCGTATACGGCATTGGACAATTTGTATCGGCTAATCAAATATCCGTAGAAACGAAAGAAGGCATTCAATTAATTAATTTTCAACAGGCGATTATTGCGGTGGGTTCGCGTCCTATACAATTGCCTTTTTTACCCCAAGATCCACGTATTATCGATTCTACTGGAGCGCTTGAATTAAAATCAATACCCAAGCGTATGTTAGTGATTGGGGGTGGTATTATTGGGATGGAAATGGCGACAGTCTATCATGCTTTAGGCTCTAAAATAAATGTGGTAGAACTGACAGAAGGCATTTTACCCGGTGTAGATAAAGATATCGTGGCACCTTTGCAAAAACGTTTACAAAAAAAATACGAGCAAATTTTATTAAATACAAAAGTTAGCAAAGTCGAAGCCAAAGCAGATGGCTTATGGGTGAGTTTTGAAGGTAAAGACGGTCTGATACCACCTGAACGTTACGACAGTATATTATCCGCGGTAGGACGAGCACCCAATGGCAAGCTGATTGCAGCCGAAAAAGCCGGTGTACAAGTTGATGAACGGGGATTTATTGCCGTTGATAAACAACAAAGAACGAATGTGAATCATATTTTTGCCATCGGTGATGTGGCCGGTAATCCCATGTTAGCGCACAAAGCCATCCCTGAAGGTCGTGTTGCTGCAGAAGTGATTGCGGGTAAAAAGCATTTCTTTGAACCCCGTTGTATCCCTTCTGTTGCTTACACGGATCCTGAAATTGCATGGGTAGGTTTAACCGAAATTGAAGCCAAAGCCAAGGGTATTAATTATGGCAAGGGCGTATTTCCTTGGGCTGCCAGTGGCCGTGCTTTAAGTATGGGACGTGAGGAAGGGGTGACTAAGCTCTTATTTGATCCACAAAGCAATCGCTTATTGGGTGCGGGCATTGCAGGCGTTCATGCAGGGGATTTAATTTCTGAGTTGGCCCTTGCCATTGAAATGGGCTGTGAAGCAGAAGACATCGCTTTAACAATTCATCCACACCCAACACTTTCGGAAACCATTAGTTTGGCTACCGAAGTATTCGAAGGTACGATTACAGATTTGTATATGCCGAAGAAGTAATGATAACTTTAAATGAGGAGACAGGTAGCGCATGTCGAAACGAATACCGATAGGTGTTGATGATTTTTCAAAACTTATCAATAAGGATAATAATTACTTATTTATAGACAAAAGTTTATTTATAAAAGACTTAATCGACCAGGGTACAGAAGTATCATTGATTATGCGACCTCGTCGTTGGGGTAAGACTTTAAATATGTCGATGTTGCAACATTTTTTTTCTCCAGAAATCAATGGTTTTTCTACTAAAGGTATATTTGATGATTTAAAAATAGGCAAAGAAAATAATGGTTACTATTTGAATAAATATCACGCTAAACATCCTGTTATTTTTATTACATTTAAAGATGTAAAAGAGAATAGTTATGAAGCATTTATCAATACGATTTCTTTTCTAGTTCAAAATCTTTATAATACATTTACGGAACTTGATTCAAGTTTAAAGTTAAGCGATATCGACCATCAAAACTTAAAAAAACTTAAAGGCTTAGGGAATTATAAAGCTAATCATGTTGAATTAAGGCAGTCTTTAAGCACACTTTCAGCGTTGTTATTCAAACATTATCATCAAAAAGTGTATATTTTAATTGATGAATATGATACACCATTAAACTATGCATACGGAAAAGAGCATTTTGATGAAGTCGTTGACTTTCTTAAAGGAATGTTTGGTGCTGCTTTAAAAGGAAATTTCGCACTTGAAAAAGGTATTATGACGGGGATATTAAGGCTGTCTAAAAATAAAATGCTATCAGATATTAATAACTTATTTTTATACTCTTTTATGGAAAAACAATACAGTAGCTATTTTGGATTTTCTGAAGAAGAGGTTGCAGATCTATTTGAGCTAAGCAATACACCTTGTAATATGGAAGAAATTAAATATTGGTACAATGGTTATCATGCTGGATTACTTGCAAATATGTATAACCCATGGTCGATAATTAATTGCATCAAAAATGAAGGAGAATTAAAACCGTATTGGATCAAAACAGGAAATGAATCCTTATTACATGAAATTTTTTATAATGCCCCAAAACCTATAGAAAATAAATTAGTACAATTGTTAGAAGGTGGATCAATTAAAGCCAGTGTTGATGAATATATTGCTTTTGATCAAATAAAAGAAGGTCGAGAGGATATCATATGGAGTTTATTATGGACAACAGGCTACTTGAAGTTTTCAGAAAAACCAACAATTTCTGAGTTAGGAAATTATTTTGGGTTATTAGCGATTCCAAATTATGAAGTCTCTTGTAGCTTTAGAGCTGTTTTTCCAAAATGGATTCGTGCGTTTAATAAACTAAAATATGATTCATTTCTACAAGATCTCACTGTAGGAAATGTAGAAAGTTTTATTAAAGATTTAGAAGAATATATGATGAGCATTCCCAGTTGGTTTGATTTTCCAGAGGAGTCTAATTATCATACTTTTTTATTAGGGTTAACTGCCAGTTTAGCGGAAACACATGAGATTGTATCTAATAAAGAAATTGGTTTGGGAAGAGTGGATTTTCTATTAATACCTAAAGCGCTGGATAATCATTTAGGAATTGTGATGGAATTTAAAAAAGAAGATGCCGGCAAAACACTTGAACAATATGAACATCTTGCTATACAAGGATTGAATCAAATAAGCGATAAGAAATATACCGCTTCTTTAAAGCAAAATTCTAATATAAAAGAAGTTTTAAATTTGTGCATCGTTTTTTATGGTAAACGATTGGTTTATAGAAGTTTTTTTGAGCAGCATTAAACAACTGAATTTAGAAAACACTTAACGGTATTTAGACTGAAGCATCAGGCGCTACAGGTTGCGCAACTTCTCTACCTATTGCTTGTGATTCTAAAGTCTTTTTTTCTACAAGCGTTGTCACACAGGAATCGGACCATACATTTAAAGCTGTTTCGATCATATCAATAATGCTGTAAAAGGGAAGAATTAAGCCTAGTAACTCAATGGGGATATTCATACTGGTCAATAAACTTGCAGATAAAAAGAAACAGCCCATTGGAACGCCTGCGTTGCCAATTGCTGCAATCGTAGAAATAAAGATCCATAAAAACATAGTAAAGAAATTAATTTCTAATCCATTATTTTGCATTAAATACATGACGGTTGCAAAAATAAAAGCAGCACAGCCATTCATATTAATAGAAGTACAAAGTGGTAAAACCAAACGGCTGATTTTAGGTGAAATTTTTAGATTTTTTTCGATAGTCTCCATGGTAATGGGCAAAGTCCCCGCCGAAGACTTGGAAAAAAATGCAACCGATAATGCCGGTAACATGCCCTTCATAGCTCGAAATGGTTTGATTTTATTAAAGTGCAATAACAAGGGCAAAATCACAAAGCCTTGGACAAAATTGGCTAATACAACAACTAATAAATATTTGCTTAATCCACTGATATCAATACCCGATTGTAATTGTACAACGGTGGTACTCACAAAACCAAACAGTGCGATGGGTATGATTTTAACTACCCAAGAAGTAATCACAATAAATAGACTGTGAGCACCTTTAAAAAAATGACTAATCGCTTTTCTATAATTGTCTTCGGGTATAAACGATATGGCTATGCCTACCAAAATACTGATCATTAAAACGCCCATCACTTGATGTTCAATAAAGGGCGCAAAAATATTAGAGGGGATAATGCCATTTAAATAGGCTAAATAATTGGTGGCTTGCAAATCCAGATTCGCACTTGCTGCGTTGGCATGGTCAACATTGGAGGGGGAAATGAAATAATACAAAAATGCAGTGACAGTCGCAGCCATTAAAGTTGTGCTGATGGTGTAATAAAGGGTTTTTTTGCCGATGGCTTTAAAATGCGCATTTTCTCTAAAGCCTGATAAAGTTACAATAATCGATAAAGAAATAATCGGCAAGCTGATAAATTTAAAAATTTTTATAAAGTTATCGGTAATAATTTCCCCTACATGCACGAGGGGTAGAATATTAAGGTATCCGCTAATTAGGCCTAGTAAAATGGCAAGCATGTACAAATGGCTTGTTTTTATATACTTAAATAATGAATTATTTTTCACATGATTTACGCACATAATTCTTTCTACCATCCTATAAATAATTTACAAACCAATGTTAGTTTACCAGATTTTCTAATGGTATGTCAAATATAAGATGTAGATACGCCTATACTTTAAATAATGGAGATTTTTTTGGTAGAAAATCTGAGCTAAAATCTCTAAAAAATCTGCTGTATAAAAATACAGCCATCTTGATTGTTGTAACTACCCAGCTATATAACAAAATATAGCCCTTGAACTCTTCGTAAACTAATAGTTTTATAATAAGATAATGGCATGCTTTAAGGTGAAAAATCCCCCCGATGCCCTTGGCATCGACCCCCTTTTGAAAAAGTGGGTAATCTACATTTATGTTGCGCTTCGCTTACATAAATGGCCTTTTCTTGATCTTTTTAAATTTATTTAAACAATATTGTCTAAAAAAACAAAAAACGCATTGATGGTAGCGTAGCGACATCAATGCTCTTTACCCACTTTTTCAAAAGGGGGTCGATAGCGAAGCTAGCGGGGGGATTTTTATCGTCTTGTGGAGCATCAGGGGAACCTGGGTAGTTACTGATTGTTATCAAAGGACGTCGTCGGGTGGGTAAAAGCCGTTGATTATTCGATTGTGGAAGAAATGAAATCAAAATTAGAGCATCTTAAAATACCAAAACATTTTTCCTTTAGATCCATTTTAATTCACGTGAATGGGGTGCAGGAATCAGTTGAAGAAAGTCAATTTTTTCAAAAATAATCGATTTGGGTATTTTTTTATCATCACCTTAGTCTGCAAGATTCTTTTTATCCTATTTTGACTTCGGGGTTGACACACTGGGTTGGCTATTTTGCAATCCTTCGTGAATAAGTGCAATCATGGGTGTTTGAGCTTTTTTATTGCCTGTGCCATAGGTTTTTAGCATTTGCTGCCATAAAGACGGACTGATAATTGTTTTCTTATTTCTGATCAAGCATTTTACAATGTCTTGCCTATCATGCATAATTGCATATTCTAAACTTGTTATAGATTTATGAGTTTTAGGATTTACAGTTGCCACATTCGGATCTGCTGCTTGTTTTAGTAATGCCTCTATAAATTTTAGAGGTGTATTTTTATTTTTACAGGCTGTCTGGAGCAATGTAGCACCGTTTACGGGGACATTTGTGTCGATGGTACTCAATAATTTTTGAAAGTGTGTAAGGTTATCGAAGCGATTATTTTCTAAGATACGGAATAATTCACCCCTATTACGAATGTCCATAACTTCTTTATCTTCACCTGTTGATAATACTACGGGTTTTGGGGGTACCTCTTCTGGAAGATGCTCTTTTTCTAAGTTTAAGTTAGGGTTTAAATCAGGTACCTGGGGTTCTAAGTGGACTTTCACTTCTTCTGGCATAGAAAGGATTTTAGGGGATGAAAGGAAAATTTTTTCAACATTTTCCTGTAAATTCTGTACAATAGCATCAATACCTTCAAGATTTTTAAATTTATTTTCGAAAGCGATAATTTCTTTATTTATCGATTTAACATCCTCTTCTTTAAAGCAATATTGTTTAAGCTTGTTGTCTGCAAGGATGTGTTCCATTCTATGATTTATTTCAGTCTTTACTTTTGCTTCTTGAGCGGGGCCCTGGAATTCATAAGATTTACGACTTTTTAATCTTTCAATAAAAGCCAACATCTTTTGCACAGAGTTTTGATTATATTCGTCCATAATCCACTCCCATTCATTCAGCAGATTATCAGCAATGTCTAGAATCGAGCTTGTATTAGGGTTTGCTTTATCCGTCTTAAAATATTGTTTTAACTCCTGAATTTCTGACTTTATAGTTTCATTATCGAGCTTATTTAAAGCGTGCTCGCTAAATTCTGAATTTTTGAGAATGTTTTTTCTTAATGTGATAATTTTCGTTTTAATGTTTTCTTTTTGTGCATTGCTTAATGAGTGGGGGTTGGGCATTGTATTGAGTTTTTCTTTTAATTCGGCAATTAAATTTTTCATTCTTTTTGCAGGGGGTACAGAATTTTCTTCTTTGTATTTGATTTCTTGTTCTTGCTGGAATCTCTGTTGTTGTGTTTTTTCACTTTCAAAATCTGTAAAAGCAAAAATTGCATGCAACAACTTTGGATCGTCTATCAAAGTTCTGTTGGGAATTAATTTTCCCTGCTTGTCTCTTGTTGTTAGTAGGGTCTCCACAGTGGCGAGTCTTTGATTCTTTTTTTGTGCTAATAGAGTACGATTACGAGTCAATAATTTGGGGATACCCACAAATTGTTCAGTTTCACTGGTATCAGACCCTAGCCCAAAATCTATCAAAGTCGTATTTACTTCTAAGGCATTTTTGACGATAATGACTGCCTCTTCTGGTATTCTAAAACTGTTTATGACAAATGTAGTTAAGCTTTTATTTTCCTGTATGGCCCCGGCAAGCATCGTCATGCACTCAATACCCTCCGGCCCCCGGACATTAAAGCCTCCTGCTATGCTTTGATTATGAGAAAAATAAAGTTTAGTCAAGGTATTATTTAGCTTTAGAGCCTCTGTTAGGGCTTTTATGCTTTCTTTATTGATAAAACAGTTAACAAGTGAGAGTTTCATTAATGTTTTATTTACCTTTAAGAGCTCTGCTAGTGCTTGGATACCTTCCAGTGAAGTAATAGAGTAACTCAAATCAAGTTCCTTGAGCGTTTTATTTGTCATTAAAGCTCTTGTAAGTAGGTGCACGGTCTCATTAGAAAGTGGGTAAGACAAATACTTAATCGTAGTGATAACTTCATCATCCAAAAGCGGTTGGATAAATTCAATAAATTCTGCATTACCGATCCGGCAGTTGTACAGATCTAATTTTCCCGTTTTACGAGCTGTCTCGATTGCTGCTACTAATTTTGGATTAGCCATTTTATTGCTCCTACCGTTAGTTTAATTAGAATCTCTATGCCTTTGACTTATACTATATCTAGTATATATTAGTATGCTTTTTTTGTGCTAATAAGGCTGTTTTTTCATACAGTTTTTTATGTGCTTAGCACTTTCAGAGCCTAAGAAAAATATATTTGCATTCAGAAGCGGATCTGGGGTAACATATGAACCTTAACGCGGGGTGGAGCAGTCTGGCAGCTCGTCGGGCTCATAACCCGAAGGTCGTAGGTTCAAATCCTGCCCCCGCTACCAGACAAAACAAAAATAAGAAGCCCCGAATGGGGCTTTTTGTTGATGTCTTTTAGGAGTTGTAAGTGGGCCTTGTGCCCATTTTTTGTTTGTTAACTTTTGTTAAATGGAGTTTCATGCGACGACATCTGGCGCTAGAAAAGGTGATTTCACCCGTAGTCACGAATTTAGACTATGAGTTTGTGGGCTTAGAATATGTGTCTCAGAACAAACGCCCACTGATTAGACTGTATATCGATAAGCCTAATGGGCTTAGCGCAGAGGATTGTGGACGGGTAAGTAGGCAGGTGAATGCGGTACTCAGTGTTGAAGGTGGCTTTTCAGGCGATTATATTCTGGAAGTCTCTTCACCCGGGCTAGATCGCTTGTTGTTTACAGAAGCACAGTTTGAAAAACAAGTCGGAAAACTGATTGCTGTCCATTTGGTTGCCCCTATTGAGGGTAGAAAAAATTTTAAGGGAAGGCTGGAAAGAGTTGAGAAAGGCCAAATTGAACTTCTAGTCGATGAAAAAGAAGTTCTCCTTTCCTTTTCGGATATAGATCGGGCACGATTGGTGCCAGAATGGTAGGCTAACGAGAACATTGAGGCTTAATATTATGAGCAAAGAAATTCCGTTAAAGCTAATAGTAGGAGCACTTTCTAATGAGAAAGGGGTCTCTGAAGAAGTTATATTTGAGGCAATAGAAGCTGCCTTGGTTTCTGCGTCTAAGAAAAAGTATGGCGCAGAAGTTGATATTCGGGTCTATATTGATCGTAAATCCGGGAAATACGAAACCTTTAGAATATGGACAGTGGTGCCAGATGAACGGGTAGACGAATCCGCGGATGAAGAAAAAGATACAGATGCAGAATTAAATGTTTTTGTACCCGATAGACACATTATTTTAAGTCAGGCACTCTTGCGTACGCCCTCCCTCAAAGTAGGGGATACTTTTGAAGACCCGATAGAATCTGTGGATTTTGGCCGTATTGCAGCTCAAACAGCTAAACAAGTTATCATCCAAAAGGTACGAGAAGCAGAGCGTGCTCTAGTTGCTGACGAGTTTAGATCTAAAATCGGCCAATTGATTCTCGGTGTAGTCAAAAAGAGTTCAAGAGAAGGATTGATTTTAGATTTAGGTGCAAATGCAGAAGCCATTATGCACAGAGAAGATTTGTTACCGAGAGAGGCTTTTAGACCGGGTGATAGAATTCGAGCGTATTTATGCGATGTGATGAATGAAGGTCGAGGACCACAATTGGTGTTAAGCCGTACCTGCAATGAAATGTTGATAGAATTGTTTAAAATTGAAGTCCCAGAAGTGGGTGAAGGTATTATTGAAATTAAAAGTGCTTCACGCGAACCTGGGGTACGTGCAAAAATTGCAGTCAAGACCAATGATGGGCGTATTGATCCTGTAGGGGCTTGTGTAGGAATGCGTGGTGCTCGTGTGCAAGCCGTTTCTAATGAATTAGACGGCGAGCGTGTGGATATTATCCTTTGGGATGATAATCCTGCACAATTGGTTATGAATGCGATGGCCCCTGCAGAAGTGGTTTCTATTGTCGTGGATGAAGATGCACGCACCATGGATGTGGCTGTTGCAGAAGACTTTTTGCCTCAAGCGATTGGTCGTAATGGTCAAAATGTCAGACTTGCAAGCCAATTAACGGGTTGGGAGTTAAATGTTATCAGTGATAAAGATGCTTTAAATCAAAATGAAGCTGAACATAAGCGTTTGCAAACATTATTTACTGAGCAATTGAACATAGACTCTGAAGTGGCTGATGTTTTAATAGAAGAAGGCTTCACCAGTCTAGAAGAAGTGGCTTATGTGCCAATTCAAGAGTTGCTAGAAATTGATGGTTTTGATGAAGATTCGGTTACGGAATTACGTACACGTGCTAAAGATTGTTTATTAACACAGGCTATTGCTTCTGAAGAGGCGCTAGATAAAAATGAACCCGCAACGGATTTATTAGAAGTAGAGGGTATGGATAAACATTTAGCCTTTATCTTGGCCGGACATGGCATTAAGACTCGAGATGATTTAGCCGAGCAAGCGATAGATGATTTAATGAATCTCTCTGGATTGGACGAAGAGTGGAATGAAGAGCGGGCAGCTAAACTGATTATGGCGGCAAGAGCGCATTGGTTTGTCTAAATAGCTACAACAGTAGCCACAGTAGAGTAAATGAGGGTTTATCATGGCAGACGTTACTGTCGAAGAATTAGGTAAAACATTAGGTGTGCCTCCAGAGCGCTTAGCTCAGCAACTTAAGGATGCTGGAATGCCGCTTAAGCCTACCGATAAGGTAACCGATGCCCAAAAAGAAAGCTTATTGGCTTTTCTTAAACAAGCACATGGCGAAAAGCTAAGCTTAGGTCCCAAGAAAATCACTCTAAATAAAAAAAGTGTGAGCCAAATTAAAGTGCAACGTTCATCAGGTCGTAAAACCATGGTGAGTGTGGTCAGTAAAAAACGCCGTGTTATCGAAGAACAAAACCCTAAACAAGAGGTTGCAGAAACCCTTGCTACAGAAGCAGTAGTTGTTGCTCCAGAAGTAGTAGAAACAGTAGCAGAAATTCAAACTACTGAGCAAAATGTTCTGCCCGTATCTTCTGAACTTGAAATTTCAGCGACACCGTTGGTAGAAAACCAAAAGACCCCTGAAACAAGCGAAGCCTTGATCCCTGCATCAGTCACCGAATCCCTTAATAAACAACCTGGGGAAGCTGAGCATAAAGCTTCGAAGACAAAAGCTAAAAATATGCTTGAAGACGAAGAAGGTCCTATAAAAGGCAAAGGCAAAGGAAAAATTAAGGGCGGTAGTGCGGATATACGTGAGCTTAGAAAAGCGAAAGTACCGGTGATTAAGGGCAGTATTGTCAATCCGATTGTAGATTTAGAAGACGAAGAGAGTGATGAAGTCTCTGATTTACATGTACGCAAAAAAGTAAAAGCCAAAGCCAAAGATATTTTTTCGGCTGTAAAAACACCGAAAATTAAACAGCCACTTCAAAAACGACATGCTTTTGCAAAACCAGTAGGACCTTTAGTGCGAGAAGTTTTTATCCCTGAACATATTCGTGTTTCTGAATTGGCCTCTAAAATGTCAGCCAAAGTGTCTGATGTGATTAAATGCCTAATGAAAATGGGTGTGATGGCCAGTATTAACCAAGAAATTGATCAAGATACAGCGACCATGGTGGCAGAAGAATTGGGCCATATTGTCAAAGCGGTCAAAGATTCCAGTGTGGAAGATGTCTTGTCAGTGGATCATGGTGGAGAGCTAATCGCACGTGCCCCTATTGTGACTGTAATGGGCCATGTGGATCACGGTAAAACTTCCTTATTGGATTATATTCGTCGTACCAAAGTCACTGCCAAAGAAGCTGGGGGGATTACACAGCATATTGGTGCTTATCATGTAAAAACCGAAAAAGGTGAAATAACGTTCTTGGATACACCGGGTCATGCGGCTTTTACGGCTATGCGAGCTCGAGGTGTAAAATGTACAGATATTGTTATCCTAGTGGTAGCCGCAGACGATGGCGTGATGCCTCAAACCTTAGAGGCCATCAATCATGCAAAAGCTGCTGAAGCCCCAGTGATTGTAGCCATTAATAAAATTGATAAACCTGAAGCGGATTTAGATAGAATTTACAATGAACTTTCTCAACATAATTTACTCCCAGAATCTTGGGGTGGGGATGTTATGTTTTTCCACGTTTCTGCCAAAACAGGTGTGGGCGTAGATGCATTACTAGAAGGCATTTTATTACAAGCTGAAATTTTAGAATTGAAAGCCTCTGTCACGGGTCCTGCCAAAGGGATTGTACTAGAGGCACGCTTAGATAAAGGCCGAGGCCCCGTGGCTTCTGTATTAGTCCAAAGCGGCACTTTGCATCAAGGCGATATGATGTTAGCAGGCTTGGAATTTGGCCGTACGCGAGCGATGTACAATGAATCTGGGCATTCTGTTTCTAAAGCGGGGCCTTCTATTCCTGTAGAAATTTTAGGCTTATCGGGAACCCCTTCAGCAGGGGATCCTTTTATGATTGTTTCTGACGAGAAAAAAGCACGTGAAATTGCTTTATTCCGCCAAATCAAACATCGAGAAATGCGCATGGCACGTAGCCAAGGTTCTAAACTAGAAGGCTTTTTTGACAGGATGCAGCAAGCTGATCTTAAAGAACTTAAAATTGTTTTAAAGGCAGATGTTCAAGGTTCTGCCGAAGCCTTGTCCGAGGCTTTAGCGGCACTTTCAACCACCGAGGTCAAAGTCAAAATTATTTCCCAAGGTGTTGGGGGCATTAATGAATCCGATGTTACTTTGGCCATGGCTTCAAGTGCAATTTTGATTGGTTTTAATGTTCGGGCAGATGTTGCAGCAAGGCGCATGGCTGATAATGAATCTTTATCGATTTATTACCACAGTATTATTTATGATGTGGTCGATGAAGTGAAACGTGCTGTCAATGGATTGTTAGGCCCTCAATTCAAAGAAAGAATTGTCGGATTAGCGCAAGTAAGAGATGTATTCCGTTCTGCAAAAATCGGCGCTATTGCAGGGTGTATGGTTATTGAAGGCGTTGTTAAACGCGGAAATCCTATTCGTGTTTTACGGGATAATGTGGTGATTTACCAAGGCGAATTAGAATCCTTAAGACGTTTTAAAGACGATGTTTCGGAAGTAAGACAGGGGATGGAATGTGGTATTGGTGTTAAAAATTACAACGATGTCAAAGCACTGGATCAGATTGAAGTATTTGAAACGGTAGAGGTTTCTCGAGTGGAGGCCTAATCATGCAACAAAATTCTAATCGTACACATCGGGTGGCAGAGTTGGTGCAACGATCGCTTTCAGCCATTATTCAAAGAGAATTTAAAGGACCTAGAATTGGCTTTGTAACCATTGTTAATGTTGAAGTGTCTCGAGATTTGGCGCATGCAAAAGTGTTTATCAGTATTTTTCAAGAAGATATGATCGAGCAAACGCTTAAAGTATTAAATGATGCCTCTGGTTTTTTTAGAGGATTATTGGCTAAAACGATGAAAATGCGGACTATTCCAAGACCGCGATTTATATATGATGATTCTGTTGTACGTGGCAATCGTATTTCCAGTTTAATTGATGCTTGTCTTAACCCAAATGTCTAGATATCAAGCCAGAAACCTCAACGGTATTTTATTATTAGATAAGCCCAAAGGGATTAGCTCTAATGGTGCTTTGCAAATGGCAAAACGATTATTTAGAGCTAAAAAAGCGGGGCACAGTGGTAGTTTAGATCCCATTGCCAGTGGGCTGCTGCCTATTTTTTTTGGTGAATCTACTAAATTTTCTCAATTTTTATTAGAAGCAGACAAGCACTATCAAGTGACTGCGCAATTAGGCATTAAAACCAATACTGGTGATACTGAAGGTAATGTTATCTCTACACGCCCGGTGTTGGCTTATACCGATTCGCAGATAGAAGCCGTTTTGAGTTCTTTCAGAGGTTTGATTTCTCAAGTGCCACCGATGTTTTCAGCCCTTAAACATAATGGTCAACCTTTGTATAAATTGGCAAGACAGGGCTTGGAAATAGAGCGCCTTTCGCGTGAAATTAGCGTATATGAGTTGAAGGTTCTGGCTTATGAGGGTGATAAACTCAGTTTATATATCAAAGCCACCAAGGGTACCTATGTTCGTACGTTGGTCGAAGATATCGGTGAAGCCTTGGGTTGTGGTGCTCATGTACAGACTTTACGTAGGGTGGGTGCAGGTCCTTATTCCGAAGACCAAATGATCACCATGTCTGTCTTAGAAACCCTTGCTGAGCAAGAGGATTGGTCTCAATTGGATGCTTGCTTATTACCTTTAGGCAGTTCGGTAGCTGCTTGGCCAGAGTTAAGCTTGTCTGAAGCCGCTGCATTTTACTTATTGCAAGGGCAAGCTGTGATGGTTCCCTATGCACCCAGAGCGGGGTGGGTTAGATTAGTTTTAAAAAACAATCAGTTTGTGGGCGTTGGTGAAATCTTAGAAGATGGACGTGTTGCACCCAGACGTCTGATCAGATATTAATAATTTAGCTAATAAACTAAAAAACATTCATCGTTCATAAATCTTAAGAACTTGTGTGTAATCCTAAAATCTGGTAGCATATAGGCTTATTTTTGTATTTAATTTTTAGAGTAAGGAGTTTAGAAATGTCATTAAGCACCGAGGCTAAGGCTAAATTAGTTGAACAATTTCAACGTACAGCTGGGGACACAGGTTCTTCAGAAGTGCAAATAGCTTTGTTGTCGGCAAGTATTAGCTCGTTAACCGAGCATTTAAAAGCCCACAAAAAAGATTTTCATTCACGTCGCGGTTTAATCACCATGGTTAACCGTCGCCGAAAGTTATTGGATTATTTAAAACGTACCGAAAACCCACGGTATGTTGCCATCATTCAAGCCTTAGGTATACGCCGATAAGGTATTTTTATTTACATTTGGGATTATAAAGGATATTTCGTTATGGAATATAAGCAAAGCATTGAACTGGGTGGACGTACCCTAGAAATTAAAACAGGGAAGATTGCCCGCCAAGCAGATGCTGCTGTTTTGGTGAGTTATGGAGCTACGACTGTTTTGGCGACCGTTGTAGGTCAAAATAAGCCAGAAGATGTTAAAGATTTTATGCCTTTAACTTGTCACCATATGGAAAAAGAGTATGCCTGGGGTAAAATTCCAGGGGGCTTTTTTAAACGCGAAGGTCGCCCTACCGAACGAGAAACCTTTATATCCCGTCAAATTGATAGACCTTTAAGACCTTTATTCCCGGAAGGGTTTGGTAATGAAGTACAGGTCATTACGACTGTGCTTTCTTTCGATCCGGAAGTTGAAGCCGATATTCCAGCAATGATTGGGGCTTCGGCTGCTTTATCACTTTCAGGCATACCTTTCAATGGTCCTTTAGCAGCATCCCGAGTGGGCTATGTAAATGGCGAGTATGTGTTGAATCCTACTCAAACACAATTGGAAGATTCGCTCTTAGATTTGGTTGTTGCAGGTACGGAAAGCTCAGTTTTAATGGTAGAATCTGAGGCCCGTGAATTATCGGAAGAGGTTATGTTAGGGGCTGTGATGTTTGGACATCGTGGCTTTCAACCGGTGATTGAGGCTATTAAAGCTCTGGTTAAAGACTGTGCTAAACCAACTTGGGAATGGACAGCTGCACCTGAAAATAAACGATTGGCTTTGGCAATAAAAGATGCCCTAGAGGATGAGTTGATTGCGGCTTATCAAATTCAAGATAAAGCGACTCGTTATGCACAGATCAAAGAAATCAAAGCCAATGCAATGGTTCAGTTTGCCCTAACTGAAGAAGATCCAGCTGGGGGTACACCTGCAGAAATTAAGCGATGCTTAGAAGATTTAGAAAGCAAGATTGTTCGTGGCCGTATTTTGGCTGGCGAAAAACGTATTGATGGAAGAGATACCAAAACAGTTCGTCCCATCAGCATCGAAACTGGTATCTTGCCCCGTACACATGGATCTGTTTTATTTACCCGAGGCGAAACCCAAGCCATTGTTGTAGCAACCCTAGGCACCAAAAAAGATGGCCAACAATTTGATGGTCCTTTTGGAGACTATAGAGATGGGTTTATGCTCCATTACAATTTTCCTCCGTATTCGGTGGGAGAAACTGGGATGGTGGGTAGCCCTAAACGTCGCGAAATTGGTCATGGTCGTTTAGCTAAACGCAGTATTGTTGCAGTATTACCGGATGAAGATGAGTTTCCTTATGTGATGCGCGTAGTTTCAGAAATTACGGAGTCCAATGGTTCCAGTTCTATGGCCAGCGTATGTGGTGCCAGTCTGTCTTTAATGGATGCTGGTGTACCGATTAAAGCGCCTGTAGCCGGTATTGCCATGGGCCTTATCAAAGAAGGTGAAAAACATGCAGTTTTAACCGATATCTTAGGGGATGAAGATCACTTAGGCGATATGGATTTTAAAGTGGCAGGTACTGCAAAGGGTATTACCGCTTTACAAATGGATATTAAAATTGGTGGCATCAGTGAAGCCATTATGAAAACCGCTTTGCATCAAGCACAAGAGGGCAGAGTCCATATTTTAGGTGTGATGGATCAAGCGCTGGCTAAACCCAGAGAAGCTTTATCTGAATTCGCACCTCAAATTTTTAGCTTTAAAATTAACCCCGATAAAATCCGTGATGTAATCGGTAAAGGGGGTGCGACTATTAGAGCCCTCACAGAAGATACCGGCACCAGCATCGATATTCAAGACGATGGCACTGTGCAAATTGCCTCTGTAGGCAAAGAAGCAGGTCTTGAAGTGCGTAGACGGATTGAAGCTATCACCGCAGAAGTAGAAGTGGGCAAAATTTATGAAGGTACCGTCGTTCGTTTAGCAGACTTTGGCGCTTTCGTGAATATTTTACCCGGCAAAGATGGTTTGGTACACATTTCCCAAATTGCTGCTCACCGCGTTGAAAATGTTTCCGATGAGCTACAAGAAGGTCAACAAGTTCGTGTCAAAGTTCTAGAAATAGACAGACAAGGCCGTGTACGCCTTAGCATGAGAGAACTCACAGAAGAATCTTCGCACCAGTCTTAATTTTTCTTTTGCTCTCACCCGGCTGCCGCCGCCACCCTCTCCCGGAAAAAACGGGAGAGGGGACCACAATCTAACGTTGTACTATATACTGATTGTATAGCATAAAACAGTTATAACATTTATGAAAACAACCTATTTATCTAAAGAAACCAATGAAATACAAAGAGTAATCTCCCTAAGAACTTCGAGAAATAAGCGTTATCGCCATGAAGAATTTATTATTGAAGGTGCCACTGCCATAGAACAAGCTTTTAAAAATAATTGGATGATCTCTAAATTATTTTTTAATCGTGATAAAGAGCTCTCCAATTGGGCTAAAACATATATTTCTAATCAGCCCATATATGAGATTTATGGGCTATCTCATGAAATGATGTTAAAAATCTCTGATTGAAATGATTGTCCTGAAATAATTGCGGTAGGAAAAACAAACAGAAAATTGTTTGATGCTTATTCTCCTACTAAACCTGAAGTTATATTAGTACTGGATCAACCCAAAAATGCAGGGAATGTAGGAACTATTATTCGCTCTGCCGCGGCTTTTAATTTGGGTGCTATTGTGATTTCAGGCCATGCTGCTGATGAATACGATCCCAAATGCATTCGCAGTACTGTAGGTTGTTTTTTTTCTATACCTATCTATCAAGTTGAAGGATGTGAAAAATTTTTTAATAAAATTGCTTCTTTGAAATCATCATTTAGCATTGAAGTGATTGCAACAGGAAATAAAGGTAATGAGCCGTTTACAGGCTTTAAAAAAACCACTGATTTATTGTTTATTATTTTAGGAAACGAAACAAAAGGCATCAGTCAAGGCTATAAAAATTTAGCCAATAAATTTCTTTCCATTCCTTTAACGGGTGAGTTCACTTCTTTAAGCATAGGCGTTGCAGCGTAAGCGTTCGCTCAACTGCATCATATGGCTTGGTTTAATAAAAAATTTGCAAG
>CAMFJH010000010.1 GCA_945956915.1 uncultured Francisellaceae bacterium
TAGTTTCCTTAGCAGCATTTTACCTTAATTTATATTTTTGAGACAGCTTCTAATATAAGTTTTATTGGCGTACACGATGCCCGAATAGTGAAAAAATACCCCAATTTTTATGAAACATTAGGAAAGTTCCAATTTCATTATTTAGAGAATTATTTTACCTGATTAAGCGATGAAGCTGCTAAACGAGAAATAACGAACATGGAAAAGGTGACTGTCGACGATAAAGCCAGCTGAGCATAATCTAAAGAATTATCTCACAAACTTTTTTTGCATAAAAATTTCCTTATTATTTTATTAGAGATCGCATAGAAAATTTTTTTGTAATTTACTTGTATACTTCGCCTTTTTGTTCTACAATTATTTCCGTAATACTTAACATTTCGTGTTTCTTGATAATCCGAAATATTAATCCAGCAGGGAATCTTTAAAGGAGCTTTCATGACATACTATATGAATTCAAAGGATTTAGATGAACTAAAAAAAATTGAAGAGATTGTTAACAGAGCACAAACCCCTAATCAAAAACTAAAAGAAGATATTTTAAGAAAAGTACACAATAATTACAATTACCATAACCCTGAATCAGAAACATTATTTATCAATATTGAAACTTTGCTTCACAAGCTTGATTCAAACTTTAGGCTTAAAATCACCTTTAATGGAATACAATCTTTTTCAGAAAGTGAAAAAAATGAATATCATGAAACATTTGATGAGCTTAATGCATTACTTGAAAAATTAGCAATGCATAAAATCTAATGCTCAATTTTTTTATTATTGAAAGGATTTACTGAATGGATGAAATTTCAATAGATAAAACAGGCACTTTTTCTGAAGCAATTGGATTTGTTGTTATGCAAAATGCTTATTTAGAAAATGAAGTTACATTGTTTCAGAAGAATGTAGAAAGCTTTATTGAACTTGAAAATTCTAAAAAATGGCGCCTAAAACCTAAGCTGGAAAATATAACTAAAAAAATTAAACAATCATTTAATGATGTAACCTATGCTGGAAAAGATTTAGATAAAGAGTCTGTTTTAGATTTATTAATAAAAATAATTAAAGTTGTTGATGAAAGAAATGATATTTCTCATGCTGCATTTAAGAAAGATGCCAAAGGTATAATTTTTAAATGCGATCTAAGTACAAAAACAGAAACAGAGATCTCTAAAGAAGAGATTTTTGATATAGCTTATCGAATCACTGAGTTAAAAGCAAAGCTTGCCAGTTTGAGGATCAAAAAAATGATACTCTATGGATTTATTACAATTGAATTAGAAAATTTTAAGATGGCATTCCCGTAAAGTGGCATTTTTGTGCAATATAGTTGCATGACACAATATAACTCTATAGCTCTATTCTTCAAAACTAACTTCCAACTTTAATTTTAGTTAAAAAAATTACTCAATATTGTACGCATTTTTCTAAAAATCTTCAAAATACACTTTATTCAAAAAAACGACAACCTGTTGACGGTTTCTTTGCTTAATCTGAGCATACCTTACAAGTGAAACAAGGAAACTGTTATGACAATGCAAGATTACGTATCAGCGCACGATCGAAAGCAGCAATTGGCTCCCAAATCAATGCCTTTAGGACAACGTTTATCTATAGTAAAAACGATAAAAAAATCATCAAATATATTTGGAGAACATTCTTAATATTCATAATATGCTCAACAACGATATGGATCTTGGATAAGGGCTACCTTGGAACTAAAGCAGCGTATTATTATTAAAAAATTTTTTATAAAATGTTTAAGCAACAAAATCAATTTACCGAAGAAGTAACAATTGATTTAGAAAAGGATTTTGAATTTACAAAAAATGGCCCCTTCCTAAATAAATGTTTGCATGAATTTGAATGGATGAGCGGGTATGAATGGAAAAGAAAAGATAATCCAAAAAAGCAATCCGGGCTAAAAACTGAAACCTCTATTAATCCTTTTAAGGATTATAAATTAAATATTATTTTAAAAGAACTATCGCTGACAATCCCTAATATAAAAAACATTCGCATACGTTTTAAAGACTATCTAGCAAAATACGGTCCGAATGAAAATCCTAAAGCTCATGGTCTAGATTCGATAGACATACTTTTATCTTTACCAGAGCCATTTTTAAAAAATGGACATGTCTTAATAGACTATGATTTTGCTTTTGCTCAACATCAACAGTTGTTTGATATGTTTGTCAAAGCTGGATTTTTAAAAGATGTGGATATAAAAAAAGAAAAGAATCATTGGGTAGATCATCAGATGGATATAAGCAAAGCAAAAAACTCAATACTAACCCATAAATATTGGGTTAAAGAAGGATTCATTTTTCGTTTAAAACTGGAGAGGGAGGGGATTAAATTAGTACATAGCATTGAAATTGCTGCATATCCTTGGTAATCGACTCCTGATCTGAATGTACCTTACAAACGAAATGAGAAACTGTTTATGACAATGCAAGTCTACATATCATTCACGAGCAAATGGAGAAATTGGAACTTAAACCAATAGGTTTATTGCAACATTTATTCAACATTTTCAAACGAAAACTTAAACCTATTTAGGAGGACTCACCATGTTAATTTTACAACGTCACCCAGGGGATAGGAAACGACATCCAAATAGTCGTACTCGGGCAATCAAAAGGACTCACTCGTATAGGCATTAATGCACCTCCTAAATGCACCATTCTGCGTGAAGAAATAATGTTCAAGCAAAAGGACTCGAAACGATGAGTGAGTTATTACCTAGACTCATTCGATTAAAAGATGCCCCTGCTTATGTAGGCATGGATCGCAATCGTTTTAATAGAGAGGTTAGACCTACAGTAACTGAAATCCCTATAGGGATACAAGGTATCGCCTTTGACAGACTTGACTTAGACGCCTGGGTACAGCAATATAAAACCCGTAACGGTCGTCCGTCAGGTACCAACTCTAGGAGTACGGAACCATGGGACGCACAATATCGTCAGGCCTCGTCAAGCGGGGCCAATACTGGCACATTAGGAAGCAAATTCTCGGTAAACGACTTCGAGAAAGCACTGGCGCTGAGTCACTCTACGAAGCCGAAGTCTATCTTGCACGTCGCATCGAGGAGATAAGGCAAGCCATCGTTTATGGTGTAAGACCTAAACGAACCTTTAAGGAGGCGGCAACAAAATACTTGCTTGAAAATCAACATAAAGCAAGTATTGCTGATGATGCTGACCACCTTAAATTGCTTTGTGCTTTTATAGGAAATTTGACATTGGAACAAGTGCATAATGGAACACTGCTGCCTTTTGTGAACGCTAGGCAAGCTATTGGTCGTAAGACAAAGACGATCAATAATGCTTTAGAAGTTGTGAGGCATATTTTAAATTTGGCAACCAATCAGTGGATTGATGAAAATGGTTTAACGTGGATGCAGGCAACATCCCAAGTTAAATTATTGCCAGTACATGATGCACGGGATCCATACCCACTTTCTTGGGATGAGCAGGTTTTATTATTTAATAAATTACCAGAGCATTTAAGGCTGATGGCAATTTTTAAAGTAAATACTGGCTGCCGTGAACAAGAAGTCTGTCAATTACGATGGCAATGGGAAATGCAAATACCCGAGTTGAATACCAGCGTGTTTATTATTCCAAGCCACATTGTTAAGCAAGGTAAACGCAAACAATTGGTCAAGAATGGTGATGATCGCTTAGTCGTACTGAATGATGCTGCGAGAGCAGTCTTAGAGAAGGTACGAGGTTTAAACAAGGACTATGTATTCTCATACCAATCTAAACCACTGGTACGAATGAATAATTCAGCTTGGTCTAGGGCTAGAACAGCAGCTGGCTTAGCTCAAGTAAGGATCCATGATCTCAAACACACATTTGGGCGGCGCTTACGTTCCGCTGGTGTGTGAAGATAGACAAGACTTACTGGGGCACCGCTCGGGTCGCATTACTACCCACTATTCAGCAGCAGAATTACACAACTTGATTGAAGCAGCAAACAAGGTTTGTGATCGCTTCCGTCAAGGGCCTGGATTAACGCTACTGAAGATTAATCGAGATGACAAAAGAGATGAGTTAGTTGAACGCAATGTCACAAAAGTGACACAAGCCAAAATTTCGTCAATTGGTTAGCTGTTTGAATATCTCTGTAACGCGTTGATTTTGTTGAAGTTTATTGGCGCGCCCGGAGAGATTCGAACTCCCGACCACCTGGTTCGAAGCCAGCAAATCCTACTGCACATCGTTGATTTTATTGGTAATTTTAACTGTCGGGCCCGCTACAAATGCCCCACAATGCACTACTCTGCACAGCTAATCCCCGCAAAATCCCCACAATGAATTTTATAATATCCATCCCTCCACCAGCGATAATATTTGTTGATTGAGTTAGTACATACCTCTTACATTAAAGAAGATTACCTCTAATTGTGCGGCGAATAGCATCCTTAATCACCGCAGAATAAAATAGTAATTAAATTTGTATTTGCGGTGAATAAAAGCTATAATCACCGCAAATACGGCGGAGATTAATATTATGTGGATATACCAACATCAAGATTGGCCAAACTTTCGATGGAATGATCAACGCCTGGCTTCTAAACTAGCTGAGCTTCGGTACCAGCAAGGTCGTTTATTGGGCAGAATGGCAGGTTTAGGTTTTGATTTTAGACGTGAAGCCAGCCTTGTTACATTAACTAGCGATGTAGTGAAATCTTCTGCCATCGAAGGAGAAAACCTTAATCCTGAGGAGGTACGTTCCTCCATCGCACGTCGTTTAGGAATGAATATTGCAGGGCTGATACCTGCTAGTCGTGATGTAGAAGGTATTGTGGAAATAATGCTTGACGCTACGCAGTCATTTTCTAAACCCTTAACACAGAAGCGTTTATTTGACTGGCACGCGGCCTTATTTCCTACAGGACGTAGCGGAATGCATTCAATTACTGTTGGAAACTGGCGTAACAGCGCTAATGGACCTATGCGGGTTATCTCTGGCCCAATTGGACGAGAGACAGTTCACTTTGAAGCACCAAGCGCAGACAAACTTGAACATGAAATGAAATCCTTCCTTGCCTGGTTTGAAAAACAAAACAATATCGATCCTGTTTTAAAAGTAGGGATAGCTCATCTTTGGTTTGTCACTATTCATCCCTTTGAAGATGGAAATGGCCGCATCGCTAGAACCATTGCTGATATGGCGTTGGCACGGGCAGACAATATATCAGATCGTTTTTATAGTCTTTCTACACAATTTGCAGCTGAGCGGAAAGATTATTACAACCAATTAGAAAGACAGCAACGTAATACACTAGACATTACTGCTTGGTTAGAATGGTTTTTAGATTGTCTCGGCCGTGCCATTGCTAATGCGGAAGTTATATTGAGCAAAGTACTTTATAAAGCTCAGCTTTGGGAAAAAATTAATCAAAATCCCGTTAATGAACGACAGCGCCTTATCATTAACCGCATGCTAGATGAAAATTTTGAAGGGTATATGAACACATCAAAATATGCTAAATTAGCTAAATGCTCGACAGATACAGCTCTCAGAGATATTCAGGATTTGATTATCAGAAAAATTTTCATACAAAACCCTGGGGGCGGGCGGAGTACTAGCTACCGCTTACCAGAGGTATCTAGTGTTAACTAGATTACGCTCGGTAATTATTGTCGCTAATCAGTCGATTTTTATCATGCATATGCCATTCCATATTCTTCTAAGATGAATATTTTCGGCAAAATTTCTATATATTATGAAGACTTAAAGTAGCCAAGTAGGCTTATTGCCAAACCAATAATTCCCAATACATGTTGTAAAAACCATTCCCATATCTTGAAAAAAATGTTTTTATTTTTTTGCACGTCAGCTAAAATTGAACTTAGCTCATCATCAAATTTATCCCTAATATCTAAAAGTTTTTTAATAAAATTATTTTTAATTTTCTCACAAAGTTCGCTTTTATCATTATACGGTGTAAAAACAATTTCAGAACAACAATGATCTGCTTTCGAATATAATATACTACGATTATTGTCAAGTTCTTTTTTAATTTTTTCAAACTCTAATTTTTCTTGTATGAGATACTCTGAGGTTAAAATTTTTATCTTGCTTTCAATTTCAAAAACAGAATTAAGGATATCTTTATATAAAGCCCGTAAATACGCCGTACTGTACCCCCAAGCCAAATGCCCTATACTGACATAATAAACTTCGCTTTTCTTCCATTTTTCCTCTATCATGTTATTAAACTCCTTTTCAACAAGTATTTTTATTTGACTGAATAACATTTTGTGCTCCTAAAAATTTAATGATAAACTATAATAAAACTACATCATATTGAACATATATGATTTTGCCTCACATTTCCCATTCCACGGATCAATTAGAAATTTTCTTGTTTTCAAGCATTTCCATTAAAACTTTTAAAGTTTCCAGCTTCGATCTTGAGGCTTTTTCCTAAATAAAAATATTTTTCTTTCATGCTTACCAACTTTTTAAAGTAACTGTATTACCGTCTTGCTAGTAAATCATATTTGTAATAAATTTAAAAAAAGAGGAGAATTACCTAAAAATAGCTGATTTAATCTTTTTAGTTTGTTAAATTACAAGAATCTTATTAAATAAGGAGGATATTGAGATGGCACTAATGACAGGCGGTATCCTCTCAAGTTTTTTATTTAAAAACTCTAATATCCGTCCTACTTTTACCGATCAAGATATTCGCTTATTAACTGAAAGCTTTAAGATCGAAGAAAACTTACATATTGATTTGCTAAATCAGTTAAATATTAATATAGACCATTGGATTTTTTGGAAAAGAACAAGTTTATCTAAACCTATAAAAAATCTGGTCATCACAGATTTAAATCAAATTAGAAAGTTCATTAAAGATAATATTAAACTTGTTAGCAGATTAAAAGAAAATTTTAAATCCAATCATTTCGATTTTATATCACGTTTGCATTTAGAAAATTTTTTTAGTCCCTTGCATAAAGATAAGCTATTTTTTAAAAATGGGTTGCAAGAAATTCAAGAATATATAGATACTTTAGAAAGTACACTTAAAGAAATTTCAAGCGTTATATGTGGTAAACATTCTGCAAAGAAACAGGACGGGCAGTTAGTTAATTTAATTAACTTTTTAATAGATATTTATCAAAATTTTAGCAAAAAAGAAGCAATAGCATATCCAACTGACGCGACAAAAAGTCCAGAAGACAAATCTGAATATAAAGGAGAGTTTTACAAATTTTGCAAAATTATAATTGATAAAATTAATGAAAATGGTGGGGGCATAAATTGTGAAATAGGAAGTATTATTTGTACGGAGCTAAAAAAAAGGAGGCGCAATTTTAAAAACTAAAGCCCAAAATTCGGCCATTTCTGTTTATTTAACACAGCAGAACTATAAAAAAAAGAAATATTATTGAAACTGCTTTAGGATATTTAAAGTGAATGCTTTATCAATCATTAAACAGCTCTCCCACCTCTTTAATATCAAAAATTCTTTCTGCCCATTCAAGCAATTGCTCTTTACTCCCATTCATGATTTGTTCACGGTCTTTCTCAAGGATCATCCCAAATTTTTTCTCCAGTAGTCTTATTAAAATCTTAGCTTCACCAATTTGCTCACCCTTTTTTTCTCCCATGCCATAATGAGAAGCTAGCATGCTCGCTTCATAATGCAGGTTTTCTTGGTAGCGCTCATAGGCTTGTCTATCTTCTTGACTTAATTTTAATATGTTAAGCTTCTCTGCGGCGCTGTGAATACCTTTTGCCTTAAATGTGGATTTGACTTGTTCATTTTTAAGAAAATACACCCATTCATCAAATTTATCCCGAATCCTTTCACGAAATTGATTGACCTTAATCACATAAAACTCTGGATAGATATCTGACGGGGTGTTCACACCTAAACCATACAGGTTGCGTTCATTTTCATTTAACAGCAAGGTATCGTGGTTGTGACGACCTTTAAACACTGTACTTCCTTGGTAAATATAATCGTCGCCATGGCCCATGTTAAAAAACACAATGGAAACGGAAATAACCTTACAAATATCTCTATACTGGCTTCCCTCTTGTAAATGCTCTGTAATGATTTTTGAGGTGCCATACAAAATACGGCTCAGATAATCCCATTGACTCGTGGTCTGGACCTCGATAATAATTTTTTCGTCTTTTTCATTTATAACCAATAAATCGACACGATTAAATTTATCTTCACGGGTATTTTTATTACCCTCAGACTCTAGTATACTTTCAATACGTATATCTCTTTGAAGCAACTCAGACAAAAAGCCTTCTAGGATATCAAAATTGGCCTTGTTGCGAAGCAGATACTTAATCGCCCAATCAAAGCGAATTAACCTTGTCATATTAAAACCCCCTTAAAAGTCAACAAACAAACTTAGGTTAGATAAAACTACTATACCCTTCATTCTATCTTTTTTAGAAAACAACATCCACTTCAATGGTCTCTTAATATTAGAGTGTACATACTTGTCTAAAGGGATGATTATCTAAATCACCCCTTTAGACATTAGCTCTAAAGATGTGAGAATATATGGCACACATCCCCTACCACTAAAGAAAAAAACTCTACAATGAAAATATCTCTCCGAAAAGAAGTATAATCCACGTATGCCCAAGTACCAGAAGGCATGGCATCCATATAGAGTTTATCAAACCTTTCGATAGCAAACTCTAACTCGCTTTCATAAGCCCCATGATAATGATTTTCCCAGGCATCCTGAGCAGAGTCTACATCGCCATAATAGTGTAATAATTCTATTCCTAATTGGCCTATAGCGGTAATGAATACCGCAATTTTTTGAATAGGTTTTAGACTTTCTTCACCAATCAGCCTTAAAGAACCAAACCCTTCAGTTGAATGAATATCAAACTCTTCTGCATTGGGCATTGGGCTCTCTAATAACATTTTCTTAATCTCTTTTTGGATTTTATATAATTCCTGAGTGGCGTTTATCCAAACACCGTGTATGAGACCATTATGATAAGCCTCTAAGCATATCACAAAAATCCTAGGAGTGGATTGGTTAATGTAGGGTGG
Organism: uncultured Francisellaceae bacterium; assembly: GCA_945956915.1. GTDB lineage: Bacteria > Pseudomonadota > Gammaproteobacteria > UBA6186 > Azoamicaceae > CAMFJH01. The sequence continues at coordinate 9,062 of CAMFJH010000010.1, forward strand.
GTTGTTTAATAATTCAAAATCGTTTAAGCTATCTTTAGCCATGGTTTAACTCCCATAAAGTTTTACTGTGGTTAGGGAAGCAATGGTGTTTGCTGCACTATTGTTTCCCGCTTCGTTTCTAACTGCCTGAAACATACTATAATAATAAATAAAAATTGAAACTTTGTCAACACTTTTTAGACTTTTTTCACTGTTTTTTTGCTAAAATCTATCGTTTTTCATCACATATTTTCCTGTTTCATAAATAAATCTTCTCCCTCAAGAATCAAAATAATTTCAAATCTCTTCTAATAACACTGTAGTAATTTTAATTCGAATTATTCATTTTTAAAATTCATTTTAAGGCATACCCTCGCATTAGCTCACCCCTCATAATATTTAAAATGCTTTAAAACCGAATAATAAGATAAAAAAATCCATCTGAATAGTTGCACTGAAGCAAATAGCTGATAGCAGGCGCACACCTGACGCACGGCTGATTTTTCCATTTATTTATCGAAAATTATAGCGTTTTTATGTTTTTACTGATCAAAATTCTTGTGCATAATTATCAGACAATGGCCGACATTATCTTACAAAAGATGACATCTTTATAATGCACTTCTATCTGATTGAACACAAAGTAAAATATTGAATCGTATTGCTGGGCACTATCTGATAGTGTCAGCATGCGTCTGATAACTGTCTGCCTTTGGCAGATATTTGTCTCTTTTTGGCAGATATTATACGGATCTTTTTTATTTAACACTTCAAAAATAACAATTTTTTGTTATATAGAGTGATACAGGGCTTCTAAAAAAACCAATGTCTTCTGCTGAGCATTATTTTTAATTGCTTCCCCATCTTCGCAATAATTCAGTACAAATTTTTCTAACAAATTGTAGGTCATCATAGCATATTTTATCCCTTCTTTTTGTCCAAAGATGAGGTTATTTTGAAGTAAGTTGGTATCCTGATGAATGGCTTGTTGAATAATCTGCCGTATCATTTTAGAGAAGGTTATACCCTGATTCTGTGCCCTATGTTTTAAATCTTGCACCAGTTCATCCATCAACATGAATGTCACTCTATTAATCTTATTCGTACTATTGTCTAGATGCAGCTTCTGCACTATTTCTTGAGACGTCCGGTGGGCTGAAGCACGTAGATCCTCTCCTTCTTTCCCTTTATTTAAAACAAAATTCTCAAACAAATGATAACTGAAAACAACATAGGTCATGACCTTTTTTTCTATCATACTGATATTGCCTCCTCCAACAAGTTCTGGGATCACATCATCTTCAAGGTTGCTTTCTAGGATATGACGTAGGCAATCGGAGACGCTACTACCATGTAAGTCTGCACGTTTGATTAACCATAAAATTTGACTTTCTAATAATCGAACAGTCAATCTTTTCATAGAATTTTCTCCTGATTATTAGTGAGGATTTGAATTTTTCTTTGGGGTTCTACGCAAATATCGTCCAATGTTTGTTGCAAATCGGATCCTTTGTCAACCAACTGATCTGCTGTAATTGGCACGGCCTTCTGTAAGATCTCATGAACTTTATCACTGCCTGAGCGTTTTAAAATATCGTTAAAATCGATTTTTTGATCACTTGATAATCGCTCTGGAAGCGCTATAGACACTTTAAATCCTTGCTCAGAATATCTTTGTACTGCCTTAGTAATAGCCTTATAGGTCTGAGCATGGGCACCATCATTATCGGCACACAAAGTGATATGATTTGTCCCTAAAGGAATAGGCACCTGGGACAACTGTGATGCTGAAAGAGACGCCATGACTATTTCCAAGGGTCTAACAGCGGCTATACTGAGTGCAGTCTCAATACCTTCTGCAAGGTAAACTGTACCGGATAATTGTCCTTGATTCACCACCACTGCCCCTCCAGTTAAAGGGCCTAAATTAGCTTTATTGACGGCTTTATTCTCAATCCCAAGAGCATTTATGTAGGTTTCATCCAATTTTCCCCCTTCTTTATTTAAAAAGATCCGTACGATTCCTTGTATGCTATTATCTTTACTTCGAATGGGTGCAATTAAAGCAGGTGTTGGCTTGCCTGTATCTGGATGCTTCATTTTTTCCCTAAATCTGAAATCCTCTGGTGCTTTAAGCTCTCTATTTTGTAAATATTTTTCGGCCAAAGTTCCTTGTATTGGCACACCCTTACTATATTCCTGTTGTGCGTTTTTAACCTTTTGTTGTCGGTGGATTTCTATAGCATGTTGCTCTTTTTTAATAGAAGCTATTTCAACACTGGATCTTTTATGGCTATTATTGAGATCTAAACCACAGGTTTTTGCCAGCTCAATGATGCCTTCTTTAAATCCAAGACCATAGGTTGTGATATACAAAGAGAATAGATCTCGACCCTTATCCCCTTGTTCGAAATCACACCAAGTTCCTGCATTTGGGCCTTTTAATATTAAAGAGAAAGAGCCATGTTTGCCCCAACGTGCCTCACGGGTTGTTATTTTAGAGGGTTGTCCTTTCCACTGTATTGCATTACCCAGAATATCGCGATGGAGATGTTGTACCACCTCTTCTTTATCAATAAATGCACCTTTTTTTGATTTCAGAGGTTGAAAATTCTGTTTTTTAATAAGCTCTATTGGGTTTGGTTTAGCCTTCCCACTGATATTGGCTGTCATATCATTAACTGTTTTTTGAATTTGCTGCCAATTCGGAATAAAGTGCTCTATGGCACTTTCTTTTAAAGACTGATTGGCTTCTAGGGTTTGTCTAAAATAATCAAGGTTATCAACAAACATCATAAAATTGTCACCCCTCGTGGCCTCCACTAAGAAGCCATTTAAAGAGCTGGTTTTTGGCAATTCTTGAGATTTTCTATCCTGAAATGGCGGATAATAATCCCAAGTCTGTTGTTGCCGATCTCTTAAATTTATTTCGTATAACTGATTTGAACGGTCTTGAATCTGTAATGTATTAGCATCAATTTTCTTCACCCGAACCAACAATGTGTGCATTTCTGAATCTTTAGAATTAGGATGGTCCTTTTTTGGCAATACAATGGAATCTCCCACACGCAACTCTGCAGTCTTTTTAGAATAGGGTTTTGGACTTTCACAATGCCCTAAGGTTAATGGCACATCATGACCTTGGGCCACCGGTAAGGTGACAGCATAGGCATAATCCCAGTGTTGATTTGCATAATCTTTAAGATTCAGTAGCATTTGCCTGCCGTCTTTGAAAACAATCTCTACTTCTATGCCCTGTACTTTCTGAATCTCTGCCAAATCCCCATTAAACAATCCTCTTTCTGAATCGTTATGTTTCCAACGAATTCTCTCTCCTACCATTAAGCTTCTAGCCTCTGAACGATAAATTTCAATAGATCCATCCCAAAACATATCTCGTTTAGGGGACCAATGGAATACTCGTCCGTGAGGGTCTTCAAGTGTTAATGTATGGGTACTTATTTCGCGCCCCATAACTTTGGCATAGTCCCCTGACGCTATTCCTAACCGCCTATTGGTTGCTCCAAATCGAATAACATCTCCAGTTTCATAGGCATATATTTGTCCCTTTTCTGCTTGGGGACAATCCTTTTGCAACAAGTTGTAAGTTTGGACTTCAGGCCCTTTTAATAATTCACGCGATTTTAGCTCTTCCCTAATGGCCATATTCACAAACTGACGATCTTCATTCAAAGGTGTGATAATAAGTGTTTGGGCTTGTTCAGTGGATGATAACTTAAGATATGTCTTAGCCATCATCATTAAACGCTCTTGTTTATCTGGGATCTCCATTACTCTGGATAATAATTTATCCATGGCATCTTCCAAACGAACCGCATACAGATCTTGCATAATGGATAGGGTTTGTGGATCCTTAAAACGGACATTTTCTGTCATGGCTACACTTTGCATCCCCTGCCCTAACAAATGGTAATACGGCTTACCGGCTCCAAAAGATCCCATTTGCTTCACATCACCCACCAACAAGAGACTTGAACCCAATTTTTCTGTAATGTTAAGTAAGGTAAACATTTCTTTGGTAGATGTTAAAGAGGCTTCATCTAAAACTAATACTGTATTAGTACCATATTCAGTTTTTACTAATGCAGGATGGTGCTTTAGCAAATCTTCGGCTTTATTTAAAAACTTTTGTGTCGTCATAGCTTCTATGGATAAGTCTCCAAAGCCTTTGCTGGCATCAATCAATCTATTTTTGGCACTAGCAGTATTAGATATGCCTATGAGTTTAATGCCTGATTCATGGCAAAGTCTATTTACTTCTTTAAGCATGGTGGTTTTACCGCTACCGGCAACGCCTTGAACACCTATAACACTGTCATTTGTAGTTAAAACAAGCTGGATTGCTCGTTTTTGTCCATCGGTTAATTGTTCATGTTGCAAAACTACCTGCAAAGAAGGGTGTGTGTTTGGCATAATGGGTATTCGCTTGGCTTGGCCTTTTTGCATGATTTGAATACACCCCTTTTCCATCAAAAGGGTATCTTGAGTAGTAACCATTGTTTCAGATAGCCCTTGGGAATTTTTACGCATGCCTACGGTAATCAGTAATCCATCTTGCATCGCTTTTGAAAATCCGGCATCTATCATGTCCTTTGATACAGAAAGACCAGTCAACAAAAATGCATCCTGTTGGGCTTCTGATAAAGAAAAAATAGATTCTCGTTCTTTTCGCTTAGCACAAATTTCATCTACTGCCTTATAGACAAGGTTGATTTGTGTTTCTGAGGCTTGTTCTGGAAACTTAAGGTCAGCCATGACCACTTTATTAGATACTTCGGTTGATTGCAGAGATGACTGCGATTCTATAATTCTAGCCATATCTTCATAAAGCTTTGGAAAACTTGAAAGGTTCACTAACCCCTCTTGATGTGTTAAGGCTTCTGTCCTTTGATATCGCGTTACAGCTTTCTCCAAAGAAAAATGGGTGCCGGAATGGTTAGCAATCACCTTGTCTTTCAAAGACTCCAAATCATCCACTATAATCTTCAGCTTATTATCGACAACACAGGCATTTAGCTTCTCTATGATGGTACTGTTGACTATCCTGCTGTTCATAAGACAAATGGTTTCAACAGCGTGTCCTAAGTGCACTTTATGTATCATTTCGGCGTAACCATAATCCCAATGACTTTGGTGTATTTGAGTCGTATCAATTAGGGCTGTTTTGCCGTTCTGTAGCTGAACAGCGATTTGATTGTCTCTTATGGAAAGAACGATTGCTTTTTGGCCTTTTATTCTATTTAAAGTTTTATCGTCTTCTCGCTTTAAGGTACGAGTCCAGGTTAAAGTATCCCCTTGCATAATCTCGCGTTGTTCCCTACGAAACACTTCTATACGACGTAAATCAGATTGTGAAGGTTTCCAATCTAATGATTTCCCATCGATGCCTATCAATCTTAAGGTGCCTTCTTTGAAATCAATGGCCTCCACTGTCCAATAACTGCCTTCAGTGACACCAGTTATTGGATTGTCCTGATTAAACCGTATGCGATCCCCCAATTGATAACAATGTGGAAGTCTTTTTTGTTCAAAACTTAAATTTAAGGCTTGATGAATTTCAAAACGGCAGGATTCACCTATTAATTGCCCTTTTTGTTTTAAAAGTACGCGGATCTGATCCGTTACTCCATGCCAATCAGATCTTAAGGTCGTTACCAATTGTTGGTGCGTATTTTCAACAAAAGCTTGGGCTGCCATTACTATTCTATCACTCGAATTTGGTACGGATTGACAATGTGTTTTAGATAAATATTTTATTAATGGCTTGATATTAGCTTTAGCACCCTCTATAGTGCATTGCTGAATACCATGCTTCTTTAGAGCCTCTAATGCAGGTACAGCTTTATGTGTGAATTTAGTCCAAATCAAACGTGTTCCAAAATGTTTGGACCAAGTTTGTAGTTGATTCATTTGCCTAGCAGAAATATCGCCATCTACAATCCAAACTTGCCTAGCGTCATGAGATTTCATGAAACCAGAGGGTTTATGCTGCGTTTTTGCCGAACGAAATTCACAGGCACTTAAAAACCCCTCAATGGTTTTAACTCTTTGCGTGCCTGTTGCTTTCATCAGCTTATCAACATTGGCTTCGGCTTGTGTTAAAAGAATTGGATAAAATCGCTGATCCACACAAACCTCATTAAAAACACTTAGCACATTATATAGAGCAGATTTTGATGCAGAAGAGATTAAAACCTGCCGATCATAGGTTGTCATCATCAATTTGAGTGCTTTTTTTTGATAAGGATCTTCTAATTTTAGATATGTTACATAACTCGCACTTAAGTCTCCTAATATTGGTCTCACTTTTTTCATGCCTTGACGCATTTTTGTTACATTATCGATTTCTAGATCACGAGCTTGTTGAGTCGTTAATAAACCCTCTCCTACATATAGCAGTTCTGATGTTTCTATTTTTAGCTCAATGGCTTTCAATAAATCCGAATCGCGACAAGGCATAATCGACATGCCTTTGGCAATATTAATAACCTCTTTTAGTTTAAAAACGGATTTCCATTCTGATAAGTGATGTATGGCCGCCATGGTTGATTTTTGCGCCGTGATCTCTGGGCTTGGACATTGCAATGGCCCACGATTGATGCTTGTTTTTGAGTACTCATGTAGCCATTCTAAACTGTGATCACAATTCTTTAGATCCTGTTCCCATACAGCCCTTATCTGATCCGTGTCAACCGATTTTTTGTTTGCACGTGTGTCAAAATTAGCAATGGTGGCTGCTTTACCACCTGACAAGCCCATAGATTCAAGTCTTTCCTTTATTTGCCCACGACGTTTAGAGAATTGGTCAATCAATTTTTGTTCAAAGCCTTCTAATTCAAAAGTTCCCTTCTGAGAGGTTTGCTCTAATTGAAATCCTAAGGCCATTAGCTTTTCCGCCAGGATGGAACGATAATGCATGCCAATTAAGATTTTAAAATTATATAAGTCATCCCCATATAGTGTTCTCCAAGCACCGTCACCTCGTTCCGTTAGGTTCATCACGATACAATGGGTATGCAGATTGGGATCTAAAGCTCTAGAGTCTGTATGTTCAAATGCAGCGACAGTCAGATTATTGGTTTTTTCTATCCGTACGACTCCATTTTCTTTGGCTCTATATGCCCCATAAGTATTTTCAATAAGCGTTAAAACAGTTTTGACTGCCTCACGATGTGCAGCTATCACCCGCTCATCACCACCCACAATACCTAAGATAGAGACCGATTTTGGCGCAGAAAAAGTGAGATCATAACCCGGTCTATGATGGGCACCTTGCTTGGTTTTGATCATATCCACTCCATTGGGTAAGTGGCCTTCCAGTACTGTTTGAAATTGATCTAAAGATATGGGTCCTTTTAAATTAAGTTTTTCAGAACCTTTTCCTAACCATTCGCTATAAGTATCCATCCCTTCCTTGGCATAATAATTATCGTTCTGATAATACTTAGAGGCTTCACGAGCAGATTTGAGAGTATAAATGCTTAGCATATACTGTCCTCTGATTTTTTCTTAATGCGTTTTAAGATGGGCTGCATATCTGGCTTTGTTTCAACTTCAGCCTCAGACAAAGATTGTTCCATAAGCAGTACATTTTCAATTTCTCTGGGTATCAATGAAGGTTGTGTCTCTTTCCTATTTCGCACATCAAAAACCAGCTTTGTGACTGGCCAATCCCCTGGTAAACGTAAGAACGCATTTAAATCGTCCAATTCTAAAAATTCAGCATCCATGACCACAGCATCTTTACGTCGCTCCTGATGTATAGATACCCCATCACGCATATCATTTGCGCCATAGGAATACCCTTCTTTTTTCTCTATAATTTCACGCCTTCCCATTATTTTTGACATCCAAACAGCAGAATCCGGATTTTTGGTTCTGTAACACAAGTTGGTATTAAATAAAGAAGTGAGTGTTTCAGCCTCATCACGGCCATAGATGGTGCACAATTGGTGAATATCTTGGATAGAGCCTACAAAACACCCTCCATATTTACGGCCCCGTGATAAGGCATTCATTAAACTGGGCAATCGATGTAAAGTAGGCAATTCATCCATAAAAAACCATAGCCGTCTACTTTGAGAAGGATGTAAACTTAATAGGGATTTAACTGCCACATCCAACCAAACAGACATTAGTGGTTTTAAAGCATCTATTTTAAGTGCATTAGAAGCGATAAATAACCATCCATCACCTTCGTCTTCTGTGACCCATCGACGAATTGAAAATAGAGGATCTTGAGTATCATCTTTTAAATACATTAAAGCCTTACAGTAGGTTGATAAAGTTGCCTTAATAGACAATGCTGTTTTTTCATTTTTCTCAGAGACCAAGGACTCTGCTACTGATCCCTTCAAAAGGTTGGCTAACCCGCCTAGGTTTTCTGTAAACAAGGGTTCCAACAAAGCACGATTATATCGTTTATGTTCCACGTGCAACCGAAGAGCAGCAGATGCAAAAATAGTGCGTGCAGAGTGGATCCAAAAAGGATCACTTCCTGCTAAATGTAAGGGCATTAGAGAGCTGGCAATAGCCTCAAAATCGGCTGGATCTTCACATTCCTGCCACAGATTCCAAGTAGGGCATCGCACATCTAATGGATTTAAGATCACATCTTTTCCTGGTCTATAATACATCGGTATAAAAGTGCCTTCGATATCGTAAACAATGGCTCTTTGTTGCTTGGCTCTTACCTGATCCATTAATTCTTGTATACAAACAGATTTACCAGCACCTGTCGTGCCGGTTAATAGAATATGCTGCACTTCTGAGTGCTTCAACAATGGAACCCCAGCGAGTTGGATATCAGACGCTTTATTGGCAGCCTTCAGCAGCCTAATCAACTGTTTGGGTTCTGCAAGGCTATTGCCTCTGACTTTCTCTGTTTCTTGTTGTGATTTTCCACGCATCTTAAAGAAATACGTCGCACTCAGCAATATCATAAAACTACAAAATAATGACAGCCAAAGAGCTGTGCTAAGCCCTTGAAAACATCGTCTAATGCTACTTGCAGTATTTCGATGCTTAATAAATTGGCCTGCAGGAATAGTGACAATCTGCCCTTGTGGGGTTTTAATCGAATGTAGCACTTTGTCATCATGGATCATACACTTGATGTGTGCCTCTAGATATTCTGATAGAACATAACGGTCGTATTCTGTCGTTTTTATAGAGCTAAAAAACAATAACAACCCTAGGAATAAGCATACGGATAATACCAATAGATAACGGGTCGCTTGACCGAACATTCGTATGGAATGCATAGTCATTTGACCACCACGAGTAAAATCTTTTAAGCTAGACGTCATTAGGTTAAAACCTCTTGAAATTGATAAATCAGTCGACAAACATCATTTTTTCGACTATCCTTTATTAAGGATGTACATGTTAAATAGGCGGACCCCGTATGAACGACATACAACGATCAGATGAAGAAATTCTTAAGAGAATAAAAGTGGCTAGAGTAAAATCCATTATTGTTTCTACCGTGGCAATTATTCCTGTACTTTTTATGTGCAGCCCATTTTTTTCAAGCTTTTCTTTGTTGTTTAAAATCGAAGCATATCTATTACTCACACTGGTCCCCTTCGCTTTTATGTACCAATTGGTTTTTGGTTATTTGTTTGGTAGAGATGTATTTCATGAGGCCAATAAAAGACGAAAATACTTTAAATTTACATCCTATGCGCCTCAGCAAGACGCTGTAGTGGATGGCATCAATGCATCCAATGGTTATGGCCCTGGCATGGGCTTTATAGCCGCTCCTCTTCCTAAACACCGATAATTCAATGTTCATTCTTTTTCTCCATTTCTTTGGTTTTAGAAACAAGCTCTGCATTTAGATCATCTAATCTTTGACTCACTTGTTTTGCTAATCCACTCATATCTGTTTTCCCTTGCTGTATCATTTCTTCTTTTTGATTAACAACTGATCGGTCTTTTTCAAACTGAACTTCAGGATTGTTACCTTTTTTTATTTCAGCAGAATTGTGCACATAATTACTTTCCAAAGTATGTGCGGCTCTTAGAGGATTGGTAACATGATGCACTACTGGGGGTTGTTGTGCGTGCACAAAAGCTTGCATATATCGTCGATTTAGATTTTCATCTGCTAACACATGATTCACATCACTCACCTCAAATTGCCGCCCTTCAACACATTGTTCAGATAGCCAATTTATATAGCGTTGGGACATATCTTGGTTAAATCCTGTTCCTTGGGTAGATACTTTTTGAGAGGCCTCACGATAGGAGTTTTCCTTTGAGAAGGAAGCGGATGCCGAAGTCAATTGACTATTCGCATCTGAAAGACTTGCTGCAATTGAAGATGAATAAGCATCATTCTGTGATTCATTGTTGCTAAATCGCATATCTTTGGATTCAGACATGGATTTCTGTAATAAAGTTGATAGTCCTTCTTTCTCAACAAAACTGTCTGATTTGCTCATCAATTCTGAATCTACGTGGGTCCTTGTATTCTGAGCAGTGGCACCACCATCTACAGAAATGCTGCCCCCGATATTAGTAAAGGGTATTTTCCCACCAATCGAACCGTGTGCTTTTAAAGAAGCATTTAAAATAAGGGCATCTGCTGTATCTTGACTAATTCTATTTTCCATAGCAAATTGTTTTGATTTATCCACAAACGTTGAAAAGGCACTGTTTTCAAATGCAGATTCTCCATGACTAAATGTTGTATCCGAGTTTTTTCCTTGTCCATGCGTATGTCTATAATCATGTGCAGTATTTAAGGCAGCTGAAATGTTTTGTTGCGCAGACACAACTTCTTGTAAACCCTCACGTTGAGATTTATCTGCCATATTGCTGTAAGTTGAGGCAAAAGATTCATTCCAATTAATATTGCCACCGATATTGGAAATAGCTGAGCTTCGATTAAATATAACTGAACCATCTGGTGCTGTACTGACTTGGGATCCATCCTCAAGCTGCAGACTCGTGCGTCCTGTAGCAACAGACATATTGGTATCCTGTTTAAATCCCTGAATATTATGACGGCTGTGATTATCGAAATTGGTATTGCCCATGCCATAATTGCCAGTAGTTGCTTCTTCTGCAGCATGACTTGCCGCAGATTGGGTAACACTGCCAAAATGAGTCGCCAACTGGCTGAGTGCGCCCGCTCCATAATAAATAAGACCATAGGATAAAAAAGGCACTGACATCATTGCATAACCTGCCACTGCCGATACCCATTCACTGCCCTCTGCCAGGCCTGGTAAAGTAGACATTGAGAGTGCACTACCTGATACGCCACTTACAGCACTCATGCCTTTAGAACGACCATAGATATTCACAAGCATATTGAGGATGGAATATAAAGGTGCCCAACTTTGGATCCAAAACAGGGCAATCACATATTTTTTTAGAACGACTACTCCGCCTGGTAATATCGATATAACTGCAATAATAGGAAAAATCCCATAAAACATCACTTCAACAACAATTTTAAGTACAGAAAGGGATAAAGATGCCATACTGCCTTGAAGCGCATAAGCCGTTTTTTGTTGTTCCTGGGCACGAGTGGCCGCATATCCTGTGACCGCAGCAGTGGCATCGGTCATACCATTAAAGCTAATAAACCCGTCTTCCAGAGCATTGATCATCATGTTCTGACGTAAGATATCACTGGCCTGCATCGATAAATTGGTCAAGTAGGCATAGGAAATCTCTAAATTAGAAGCCAGTGCTGTGCCTGGATCCCGTTTGTGTGGAAAAAATCGAGCACCATATATTCTTTTGGCATGTGTATAGGTTCTGTCCCATAACTCTTCAATTTTTTCAGTGCCTTCCCTACAGGTTAAAATTTTAGTCTCAACTCCCCCACCGCTGATGGTTTTAAAAGGAAAACCTCTGGCTGGAGAGGCATTGTCTTTTAAAAGCTGCCAGACATCATTGTTCTGTAATAAATCTGCCAAAGTATATTTGCCCTTGGCAATATCAAAGGCCACGCATTGTTGAACAAACTCACGCATATTGGAGGCCATGTCGGGGTCGGTAATGCTGAATCGACTGGCTTTGGCGACCAGTTGAGAAGCCATAGCAACCCCATATTCCCTATAACGCATCACCTCTGTTCCACGAGCCTGTCTACCATAACCCATTGGACCTGAAAAGATATCATCAGTTTTTTTAGCCAAAAAATCACCCAATTGACTGGTAATGCCAGCAAAAGAACCCAATAAAAATGGAACATTGGCAACGGGAGCACGTAGACCTGTAATGCGATCAATAATGATAATATTTACTTTAGGGATCATCAGGCAGTTCATTAAAATAAAGGACATAAATAGCCAATTGAATGACAATCGAATATCCTGTTTAACCACCATATAAAAAACAGCCAGAGCAGTACCAAATGCGCCTGCAATCACTGTTAAACTTGCAACAATACTGCCAACACTGCTGCCTGCATGTCTTCCATTAAAAAAAGCAGCTACTGCATTGAATGTATACAGCAACCCCTCTCCGCCACCGTGTGTGATTACATCCCAAGCATGCATATTGTATCTCTCATCTTAAGCCCCTACCCCAATTCATGCTGTTATACAGTTGACTAGACACAATTGCGGATACTTGTTTCTCCATCATTTGTACCTTAGAAACCAACTCATAGGTGGTATTCAAACGTTGCATCTGCATTTGACGTAAATCCCGCACTCGCTCTCTGGCCAATACAATCATTCTGCAAAATTCCGCATCCATCCCTTTAGGCAAAAGATTGTTGCTAAAGGCCTGCATGACTTCAGAGATTCCTCGATCTAAATATCGATACAAAATATCCATGGCTATTACTTCTGCATAATCCGTCACAAACATCAAAGAAACACCTTTTGAAAAAGCAGCATGAACATTAAGCATTTTGTAAATCGGTAGCGTAGTCGTTTCTAAAAAAGCCTTTTCTTTATCTGTAAGCGGTTCATCCAAGATGGCTTTTTGTTCAAGACTGTGTAATATGGCTCTCACTTGACCTACAAATGTTTTTTCAGGAGGAATTTCTATTTCCCTATCTATAACCTCAAGGCACCCATTGGCGGCATCCCTACAACTGTACACTTTAAATCTTTTGCTGGATGAAAGATTGTTGATGATATCATCACTGTAAAGTTTAGATACATACACTTTCTTTGTTAAGGCACTTGAATTTTCATCCACAATAATGACTACGGTTCCAGTCAATGACATTAATAAATATTTTATTTCGGGATCTAAAGCAGCCAACATGGGGTTATTTTGAATGGCCCTCCAGACAATATTGACGTTGGTAATAACCGAATCCTTTAATTGATCATCCGTAGCCGCTTCTCTGTTTTTGGCATTCACTTCTCGTTGATTTTGACATTTGTGGCGGGCTTTTACATAATTTCCATAATCATCCCCTCCTGCAGACAGTCCCTTATCCATGCAATTTTTCTTAGCGGATTCTTGAAAGTATCCTACTGAACTATCAATAATTTTAGTGGCAGCTTGACAACTGTTAATGTTGTTCCAATTGGCTTCATTGGCCCAGGATTGTAATTCTTCGATTTGGTTCATGATTTGAGGGCTCAGTTGTTTGGCTGCAAGAGAGAACAGATATCCCGCGGCATTAGATCCAACAGCCTTCATCATTTCAACGATTTTTGTGCTGTCAACAAAGCCTATACCTCCTGTAAACACATCAATTGCCCCACATGACATGGCCATACCTGGAACCTGAACATTAACCAACTGTATATCTCGCGTTGGATTTCTGACAAAAAGACTGCCTCCTGTATAGAAACCACCTTCCTGACCTTTATAGGCACCCGCGGGACTGACATTGGTATTCCCCCCTATCTCTGTAAAAAACTTTTGCATATCGGCTTGAACATTAGAAAATACCGGAGTAGAAAACATCATTAACACGATCAAAATTTTATTTTTCATTTTAATGACCCATAGTTTTTTGAAAATTCTGCATACTTGTAGACAGTTTCTTCTAAATCAGAAACACTCACTGCACCATTTGTTAGAGGCATAACCTGATTGGTTTTTGGATTAACTGCAAAAAGAGCAGGCCATGCTGTCACTTTTAAGGTTCTCGCAGCCCCATTGTCTCGAATAGCATTTGGAAACTCTGGCAGTGTTGATCCATCTAATGAGATGGCCATGACTGAAATGCGATAACGCTCTGCAAAGCGTTTAACAGTCGGAGCAAATATTTTACAATATTGACAATTGCCTGAAAAAAAGAAAAAGAACCCGTGTGTGGTAGCCAATTGCTTTATTGAGGCTTCCATGGCTTGTGTTTGGAGCTGATCATATATAACCCTTGCATTATGATTCATGGGATGTTGTAGAGAATAATCGTATTGTGGGTTTCTTAACAGCATCAGTTTATACGCATCTGTAAAATGCTGAGCACGCCTGGCCACTTCAAAATAGGTATTGGCGTAATTTCTTAGATTCTCTTCAGTCGGTCGAAGAATGGCTAAATTTAGCTTATGATCGACCATTTTCCTAAATTGCTCCATTTCTTCTGTAGGATCATATTTTGGTGAGAGAGATTGTTCATTTTGCTTTTTTTCCAGAATTGGATCCTCATACCAAAACCACCCTTTGCCGTGTTCTTCAAAGAATGAGTGGGCAAATACAGTACAAGGCAACCACAAGATAAATAACATCAATCTTCTCATGGTTTCGCCCCTTCTTTTGTCAGTTTGTCTTTAGAAAAATGGCGTTCCAAATTTTGTTGTAAAGCTTCAGCACGGGCTTTCATATCCCCACCTGCGCTTACAGCACCCTGAACTCTATTGAATTTATCTTGAGCTGTAGCTTGATATTCTCCAATCAATGCAGACAGTTCTTGTGTAGCAAAGGGTGTATTAAAATCTAAATGGCTTAATTGCTCAGCAGTCAAGCTGCCACAATTTGGATGCTCACCCGTTCCCCAAGGAATATTCAGTTGTTGATGAGCTATCTCCTGAATGATTTTAGCCATTTGAGATCCATAACAACAATAAGCCTCTTTTTGCTCTACACAAACACCTAATACTTTTTTAGTGCAATATTTCCCTTGCACTTTATGGCAACGCTTATCTTTAACAGCTGCGGTGGCTAATTTTTTCTCTGAATCTCTACAACCCCTAAAGATACCTTTTAATTTACAACAATCTTGAAAATGTGATCCTAATTTAATCGTGCATCGTTGACATTGCCCATGAAATACACTGGGATTGTCAGGGTTACCTCTTAATCCTCCGAGTCCATCTTTCATCTCATTGTTCATTTCCTTTAGAATACTGAACTGTGTCAATGCATCTCCAAATTCTGATGCAGCATAAGAACCTGGATCTTCATTGCTTTCTTTCAACGTGATCACAGAACCTTGTAGATTCAACCCTGCACCTTTTTGATAGGCATGAGGCCTGCATACAAAGGTTTGTTCATATTCAATACAGTGTCCATCTTTTTCTACAGCACATCGTGATCCTATTTGCTCGCACCCCTCAATTTTAAGGGCTTCACATTCATTGGCCTTAGAACCTAAGCCACAATGATAGATTCTATCTTCTGACCAAAAGGGTTGAGTGACAGGAACTGGATACTTGTCAATTGATCTGGCTTCATTGATCCCTTGTTGTTGACTGTAAACCAATCTGCAAGAGCGATCTAGGCTTTGATTTTCTTGAATTTCACAACCCTCCCATCTGTACTCTAAACGTGGTTTTCTAGGAATGGTAAATTCCCAAGCATAGGTACCACCGCGCACTTTATCTCTGTATTTCCGATTTTTTTTATGTTTAGTCTTCGGCTGAGTTGCTGTAAAGCTCAATACAAAATCGTTGGCAGCGCTAGGTGCCATCGATGCAGCAAATTGAACATGTTTCTCCCCTATCCATTGTTTAGATAAAAGCTTAGCAGTTGTATGTTCCGGATAATCCACTATTCCAATGGGATTCACTATGCTAAGATTTTTAGGACCAGGATTATGACAATTGGATACAGTAATATTCCCTGTTTTTAAATCGATGCTAAAAGTAGCTGTATTAAAACACTGTGCGGTAAAACTGGCTGTGACCGTTTGCACAACCGGATCCTGTGGGATTGCAATAACAGTCAGTCTTTTAACACAAGATTCTTCCTTGCCAGCTGCAGCTTCTCTGCAAGTGA
This sequence comes from uncultured Francisellaceae bacterium, assembly GCA_945956915.1. Lineage (GTDB taxonomy): Bacteria > Pseudomonadota > Gammaproteobacteria > UBA6186 > Azoamicaceae > CAMFJH01. The sequence continues at coordinate 25,214 of CAMFJH010000010.1, forward strand.
CAAGACGTTCTGTTTCTATTTTTCTATCCACACTTGGGATATCTTGTTGTGGGTTAATCAATACTTCTTGCGCTATTTTTTTATCTTGGGAAAACAGGGGATCATCCGCACTCAGATGCCAACGATGCTTTTGTTTTAGTAGGATTTCCATCTCAGTTAAAGAGGGTTGATTAGGCTTTTGCTCAGAAATTTGAGATTTTTGATGCAATTGCTGCTTAATGGGATCAGCATTCTTATGCCCTTTATCCATGTTGTCGCGAAAGACAGACTGAAGATTCGATAAACCAGGATCATTTCCAGTTGGGCAAGGCAAATCTTGTTGATTTAAGGGAGAAACTTGCTTTTGTAGCATTTGCTCTGCAAAGGCTTTGGCTTCTTCAGTACCCTCAACACTCAAAGATATACAAATCAAGAGTGAAATGCCAAGTGATTTAACCATCTGCATTGCTCCTATACAGTTTCAAAAAATCTTGTGCTGCCTCCTTGACTGCTGGGGAGCCACTTTTACTAAAACGCTCTAAGGATTCTTCTAGAGGAACATCGCCATATACAATGTCGAATTCAGATTGACAAGGCTCTTTTTTACAGCTTTTTTTAGGAATAATCACCACTGCAGGCACCGCACGCACTTGGTGTTGCTTAAAAGCCTCTGGATCAACAGAAAATCCACCGACTTCTTTGTCACCAAATAATTCTATTGTTTTTGCCACAGTCTTTGATATGGAGTTTTCAACCAAGCCCCTCAATACTAAAGTACCTCCTATCTTGGATAGTTGTTCAGACAGCAATCTAAGACTCTGTTTAGGCATGCTGAAGGAAACAAAAGCCAAAATGGCAGGCTTATCCGATGTCAACATAGGTTTTGCGTGTCCCAATGTACTGAAACGATCAACCATGGCTCCTATATCCAAGCCTTGTTCAGTCATAATGGGTTTTGAACAACTGTATATTTCAGATACTCGAGGAGCATTCTGATGTTGTTCTTGCACCCATAGCTCTTCTGCAGCAAATAGGGGTTGCAACATCAGAACAAGCAAAAATAATACTCTTCTACAGACAGCAGCAGTCACGTCGCCTCCATATCAAATATCCAAAATCTTCCCCTTTGATCGGGTATTCTTTATTTGCACCCCAAATAAATGTGGTACGTCCGATTGGATTACAGGCTCGCTTAGAATTTTTCTCAATTCTTGGGTAAGTCATCTGCAATTTGTATTGATCTTTTCTCCACCAAGGCATCGGATATAAACCACATGCGCCCTTTTGACCCATAGAGCCCCAGAGCAAGAATTCTCGATGTAATTTAAAAATCATTTTTTCAACGAGTAGTGTACTGGCATCCACCCCACCATTATGAAAGCCTAAAGTACCTGTAAGCGGATATACCCCACCTTGACACCCTGCACACCAAAAAAGGCTGTTTATTGATTTACCAACACTTGCTGCAGCACAATCACCAGCACAGGCAATTTGTGCCAATGGGTTACCAAAAAGTGCTGCCTCTGGGTTTAACCAGATAGACAATTCATCGTCATCCCACAAGGGATCAAACTCTGTCATATAAGCAACATCAAAAGACTCGGAAGTCATACAGACCAAACCTGTAACCATGTTCATCCAAACCAATAAGGGATACACATACCAATGCACATGATAAAAAGCTGTCTTACGGCCAGTTTTACCACCTTGCTTAACACCAACCGTACCCGCTGGCGTTTTTACCTTAAGTTTTAAATCCATGCCACCTAAATTCACCATACAAAAAGGCTTTAAAGTGACATCCGCCATTCTAAACGGCTCCCAAAACCCAACAGGGATCCCTATTCTTGGTGGATCATTACATTGGCAGAAAAAACTTCTATATCCATCTGGGGTGGCAGTGTCTTTATTGGGATCAGCGACTTTATGTCCAGCAATGGTTAAGGGGAATAAACATTTCCAGCACACATCAGTAATGGGATTAATAAATTTTCCATAGCATTTACCTTCAGCAAGGCTGCATTCGATGCTGCCGCAACACAAAAATATTAATAAAGCTTGAATGGCTTTCATGGCTTAATCTCAGAAATCATCAAACGTTTACCTTTTTGCTCTACAATGGCAGGCACTTGCTCTATATTAAATTTTTTGACCAGTCTTCCAGCTTGATCAAAGAAAAAAGGAATGTCATGTGCTTGCATAAGCTCAATAATTGGGCCATTCACCAAAACCAATTTGGCCACCCCTTCCCTAGTCGCATATTCTTGTATGGCCCATTCTATTTGATCCTTGTCATCTCCATCCAAAAACACCAAAGCTTTAGACGAACTCATGTTATTCAACGGGTTTAGTCTGGTGCCAGCCTTATGTATAAGGACACCATCCAACCCTAAAATATCGTGTGGAACAGTAACAGTCAGATCCTGAAAAAAAGTCCTTGGTTCGCTGGTGTATCGCAAACCGTGCACAGGTTTTGGTCTCATAATGGCTAATTTAGCTTTTTCTTTCAGTTTCATTTTCTGCTGCTCCAAAGCACCCGAAGCTTGTAAAGCTTCAAGCTTTTGTGTAATCCACTCCAAAGCATCTTGTTCTTGTATTGCATAAATTGCTCCGTACGTACCCAAATCTTTGGCATGTAATGCATTACCAAATAGGATAAGCCACGCCCAAACACTGATTTTGACGCACCCAACCCATTTTTTCATAACGTGAATCAAAACTGTCTTGATGTTCTGTCGATACATAATAGTGTCCTTCTGGTAATATCCCTTCTGGTCCTGGAACCAAAGCTTCACCTTTTAAGGAATATTTTTTTGCCCGTGCTACCCATTTACCATTGACATAAAAATCTTGGTCTTGACGAGTGACAATATCTCCTGCTACACCCAATACTTTTTTGGTTAAAGTCATATTGGATGGCAATCCGGATGACGTAGGTGCTTTGTACACAACATAATCTCCTTTGAGAGGCGTTTTACCAATAGAAACCAAAAATAATTGTTGTGGAAGACTGTTTGTTAGATTAATGGCATAACCAAAATGTTGGGTTATCCAAAGCGCAGACAACCCAACAGCAGTCAACAGCACAGTCCCTTTGATAATTTTATTGCTTGTCATCTTTAATGCCTGTATTTGCTTGTTCAACATCAGTATTTGTAACTTGCTTATAATGCTTATCAGTTCTTGATTTTATAATTTCAGTTACATCCGATGCCCCAGCCACCACAGCTTCAGATAATAATAATATTGCTTCTCGCTCTTTAGAAAGCTTAGTAATCTCAACCTGCAACTGCCTCATATAATCGTGCGTGCTTTTTTCCAATGCATTTGCAGGGATGTTTGATTTTGCCATGGTCTTAATAAAATCATCGACTATAAGATTCACATTCACCGAACATAAGTTGGGTGATTTATTCACAAATACAGCGACGACTATAAAAGCACACAATCCACCTACTATTGCTGCCAGTAATTTGTCTAAAACAACATTCATGATTTGGTTCTTAAAAATAACTTTCATTTTCCAAAAATCCTCTCTGTTACTTGCTCTATTGCTTCTGCAATAGGAATACCCTGTTTACAAAGTGCCTCTACTGCAGCAAACTCATCACCTTGAGTTGAAAATAAAATCCGGGAATAGGGATCCAATACCAATCTACCGACTGTATACTCACCGCCATCCCCTTGTATCATCATTTCCGAATATTGCCCATGCTCTGTGCTAAGAGAATACAAAAGCCGTTCTTGGAATGGATCTAAAGTGATACGTTTTTCATTCAAAAGCGTGCTAACGTTTGCTTTATTTTGTGCGTGCAAAATACGCCAATACGAATTATTATAAGCAGCTTGACCAGCAGCAGAAGCAAAAAAATCTGAAATGCTCTGTGTAATGGTAATTAAGCAGCCTTTATATTTTCTGGCACGTCGTGCAATACTTTCTATAATATTCGCTCCATGTCCGCCTTTAAGCATATCCCAAGCCTCATCAATAATCAGTGCCATTTGTGTGGTTCTCTGTCCCAAATACATTTTTTCAGTTACATGAAACATCAGTAACATAAAAATAATGCTTTGCAGTCGTTTATTAGAGTTAATTTCTTCTAATTCAAATACAACAATGGCATTATCAAAATTGACATTGGCCTCTCCGTTAAAATAACGTCCATATTGACCTTCTGAGGTATAAGGATAGAGCATGGTACCAATATCATTGGCGCGCTTATCTGAATGGTTGATTAGCCAAGCAGCAATATCACCAATACTCCCTGCTTTACCCTTTGCATGCCAAGCTGCTTTAATGGCCTGTTCTATCAAAGCACTTTCGAATGCACTGGTTTTTTGATTGGGATCTGCCATCAAAGAAATTAAGGGAGTCATAAAGGCAAAGAATTCATCGATTTCCTCTACATTGACCGTTGAGAAAGGATTTAAACACAAATTTGAAGTCCGAGTGAATTCTATAAACTGTCCACCTAACAATTGACAAAGTTTTTTATAGGACCGCCCTACATCAATGATCCATACTCTGGCACCCGTTCCAATCAAACTGGATGCAATTTCCTGAACAGTTACAGATTTACCACTGCCTGAAATCCCTGCTACACAAGTGTTATAATTGCCTCTATTGTTACCAAAGGGATCCCAAAATAAAATTTGTCCACGACGTCCCGATATCATAAATCGCCTATTGTTCATTCCTTTCATTTCAGCAATCATAGGAGCCATGTTGGCCGCATTTTTAGCCCACACTTTATGGATTAGCCCAAGCGATTGTAAATCGTTAAAGAGACCAAAACTCTGGCTTAATGGTAAATGGGCCATCAATGAAACCATTTGCAGCATATTGTTCTTAACCAAACGCCATTTTTTTGCAGGTGCTTGAAAAACATTCATCAATGCTGCCTCATGCTCATCACCTTGGCCTGCAGGGTAATACAGAACAACCTGAAAATCGGCTAGCACTAGCCGTTCTGCATTTTGAAATTGTTTAATAATCTCACGAGCTTCTTGTGCATGTTCAATGGCTTTAGGACTTAATCGACCAATCATCATGGCCCGTTGATTGGCTCTTGGGGCACGCAAATTTGCCATTTCGCGTTCTTTGGATTGATTTGCTATTTTAATAATAAAGCTATAAAAAAATGGGCATCCTATTCTACTGTTGTTATCAAACACACTCCCAATCAAGTCACCCATCTCATATAGAGACACAGGTTGCCTTGGAAAATCTGCAACCCTAAAGCTTCGCATTTCAAACTCACCTTCATCAACAAGGATACGTTGCGCAGTAATTTTATGAGAATGGTTGGGTGCTGATAATTGCTCTGCTAAGGTGTGTAACCCAGCATGTGAAAACTCAGTAGGGTATACAGACTGGCATGGCCTTAAGAACCCATCAATTAACGATAAGAATTGTTCTGGAAAAATAGATTTTGCCTGTACACCCATGCCCTTTAAAGTACCCATCAGCCTATTGGCATAGGATTGAATCGCTGCATCTGCTAATCCTAATGCATTATCAAAAACCAGTGTGATGTACAACTTATAGTCCCTTAAAATGATGTTTTGTCCTGGGATAAGAGACTTGTATGCACCTTTTTTAAAAAAGGCACTTCTGTGTTTGGCATTTTTCTCTAAAATCTGGCTATGATTTTTACGTTCGAACGCATAAGCATCCAGTTCATGTCCAATGTTAGGAGATGCATGTAATAAGAATTGAACAATGGCACCTTCAGGCAGAATGCGTTGTAAAAAGTTATACAACACTTCAGCGTGATCTTCAGAAGCACCTGCCATGGGTGTTGCTTCTAATAAAATACCTTTGCTTTCATTGTTATGATAAATTTCAGATTCTGAATCATAAAACTGAAAAGGCAATAATGAACCAATAGAATTCAACTCAAAAACCTTATTCATGTTATGTAAAATACCCGATTCAACGGTGCCAACCTCATCATTACCTAAGAAGCTGTTCTTGATAGATTTTTCTATATTCGCCTTCATTTTTTTTAAGTTTTGCATCATTTTTGTGCCACTCCAATCCATTGAGGTGCCCTTAACACCGTGTTTAAAACTGTCTCTTGATGATAAGTCCCATCTTCCCCTTCAAATGCTGCTACCCATATTTGTATCACTTCTTCTTGAGTACGCAGTGTTGATGCAGATGACGGCGGCATAGTTGACAAGAGCACCTCTGGCTTTTGTTTAGAGCACTCATTTTTTCCTATTTTTCCAGCACTAATAAGCTTATCAACTTCACTGACACTTTTGCATCGTACGCCATCTTTATAAGGACAATCAAAACTTTGAGTAGCACAGCCCGTCAGTATTATTACAGTGGCCATTATCAATGTCAGTTTTAATTTCATCATTGTTCTCCACCAAAAATATTGCCAACTTTATGGCCTTCGGATTTATCTTCCTTTTGTCGCATGCGTCGCTCACCAAATTTACTTCCAGAATGAAAGACCACTTCAATCACTCTACCAGCGCTAATCTGAATCACGGGTTGATATTGTTCTGCCCTCTGGATGTTATAACGAGCTAAAAGCTCAAAAGCATCTCCAACACCCTCTGCACCTGATGATTTAAATATATCTTTGCCATTTACAGAGTTAGTCATGCCTAAGGGCGAAACCGTGGTAGTCTTAAAGGTTTGAGCAGTAGCCTTTCCTAAACCAGATAAAAGGCCACCCATAAAACCACGAGTTAATACTTCGCCATCTCGAATCACCACACGGCCTCTCACTCCATTTTTTCCATCTTCACCGGTAATATATCCATCCACATCGGTTTCAATCACATACCCATCGGGCTGTGTGCAGCTCAATTTTTCTAATCTCATATAAGCACGCTCAGAGGACAAATCGCCGTAAGCAGCCGCTATAATTCGGCATTCTTTCATCTGACCAATGGCTTTATTTGGAAGACTGCCATGATCAACCAATCTCAATAAAACAGGTTTAGGACTGGCTTGAGAAGAAACACCTGCTGAAACATCCACACCACTTAATAAAATGGCTTTGGCATAGGAACCTGCTGGAATATAGCTTTCAATATGCTGACGGTTTTTGTATTCATCTTTTGGCTCTAAAGCAAGGGACTCTGTAAAAATACCCCCATTAAGACCTGATGTGGCATCTAAAGCGGGCTTCCCATTACTCGCTTGTTGAGGACCATAATATTGGCTAAGTGGCAAATGCTGGGCGTTAGCTGAACCAACAGGCTGCTCCATCTGATTTGTTGGTTGAGCCGTCCAAGCATTTAATTCTTCCTTCAAGAGCACCCTCTTTTCTAATTCCTCAATGCGGCTCTTAAAAGTTTTTAGCTCTCGTTCTCTGTCTTCTGCTTGGGCTATTTGCTCAGGGCTTTGGTTAATGGTGCCACGTATTTCCTCAATTTGTTTCAATATTGATGCTTGAGTTTCGGCTTGCTCAACCAATTTCTTTTCTGATTTAAAAATCCAATAGCTTTTATCATCTACTGCTTTAGTCACATCATAAACTGGGGCTGCATCTCCAATTTTGTCTTTGGATTCCGCAACTGGTCTTTCTGCACCCAATAACCAAAGCATCAAGGCAACGATAGTAAGCGCCACAAAAAATATTATCCAATGTTTTATTTGCTTCTTTCGCAAATCTATAGGAACAATACTGTTTTCTGATTCAAGCATGAGAGTCTCTTACGATAAATAGTCTTGTTTTATCTTTAGGTGCCAATGACTTATGTAAAATAGCGATTGCCCTTACCCCATTTTTGTAAAAAAACTGTTCCTCCAGCTGGATGCTTCTCTTTCGTGGATTTCCTATTTCGTACAATTCTCCCTGTAGGCGATCACCTCTATAAACTTTTTTCAGTGTGACAGTAACTCCATGAACCCTGGGCAGGCTCTTTTTATAATCTTCTGCAATAAAACCCTCAAGCTCAGCTCCATTATTTAGAGCCTTCACAATTGAGGATATAATCACGTCATAAGGATTTGACTTTTCCCATTTTGCAACAGCAGAATGCTGCCCTGAGGGTACCAAGATAATATTCTCAGCTGCTAAGTCATGTGTTTCTAATTTCAAAGAATAGGTAAATCCCTTTTCTGTAGTCAAAAACAAATGAACAGGCTCAGAATTGTCAACCACTGTGGGTTGGATAAAAATTTGCCCCTGTTGCTGATCTTTATCCATCTGAAATTGACCACTGATGCCTTTAACGCTGGTTATTCTGTCTCCTTCAATAGCAATTCTATTCAAGGCTTTGGTTGAAACGATCGCACTTAAAGGTTTGCCATCACTAACGCCTAAGCGTTGTTCTGCTAGGCATAGAGCCGGTAATAATACACTACAACATACGATAGCCTTAATCATTGCTTACCTCCTTGAATTGCTTAATATAAAGTCGACTATGACGATGATTAAATTGAATTTGATATTTTTTTGATTTAGAGTCCATCTGTGAATTACCCATGACCACCCTTAATTCTCCTTTAATTTCGACCAACAAGTTCTTTCTATCGATTTTAAATGAAACCGGATGAAAACTTGTAGACATAGCCCTACGTGTTATTTCCGATTGCTGATCAACCATTTGGGCTTTTACAGCAGAATAAGTGCTCGGATCAACATGTTGAATCAACTGTTGAGAACGAGATGCAAAATTATTGGGGGTCACATTTAAAACTAATCCCGCAAAAAACTCAGACATTTGTTCTAAATAAGAGTCAGATACAGAATCTGAACTTACCCAAAACTGAGAGTTTACAACAGGTGGGCTGATAATAATGCGTTCTCTACCCACCATGTAATAATTGATACCACCCAACATTAGATTTAATAAAATCGAGCTTCCTGATACTATCAGTAACAAATTGCGTTGAACTACAATTTGATTATGTTGTGTCGCCAAAACACTGGTTTTCATCCGATGTACTCCCGAATATAAGCTGCTGGCAAATGCTTAAAACGTTTTTTGCTTAACGGGGAAAACCAATACATGCCAATTTTTGTTAAGTCGCCATATGGACTATTTTGAAGTTTCTGCATAAAGCGTACCCCTAAGAACCCTAATATAAAACCTAGTATTAACGAATATAAAACACTTACAACAAGAGTAATGCTTAAAAACAAAATCAATTCATTCCAAGTCCAAAAAGCAATTCTATCAGGCTGATCTAAAAATTTAGGGATTGGGGGGATTGCGCGTTCCATGGTTATATCAACATTGCTGTAGTAAAAAAACTTGGGGCTTTAAAGGCCAATATTGTAATCGCAGCCGAAGCTGCAAAAATTTTCAAGTTCTGAGCTGCTACTGACCATAATGTGCCTATGGCTGCGGAGGCTGAACCGATGATATAACATGCATTTTTCGATAATTTACTTACCTCAGCAGTGAGCGGCACCAACTCAGCCACCTGATCTTCGTTAGACAATGCAAAAATTTCCGGGGCAAATAACGTCATTCCTATTACAGATGCACACACAAATGCCGGTATAATTTTTTTGTTTTTAATCTGTGCAGAAATAAGATTATTTAACTTATCACCAGCATCTTGAATAATACGGCTGTACATTGCATCCCTCCTTTTCTATGACTCTTATGAAGAGCATAGACTGTGGAACACAATATGAATATACTCACGTATGAGGGGTATAAAGAATTTTACCTAATTCACATCCAACTTGATAAGGCGTATTGCCGTGAAGTTTTCTCTTAATCGATCGTTGATAACCTTCAACAGTGTGCACCGAAATGCCTAGTTGTTTAGAGACATGCTTTGCTGTCATTCCTGAAATCAAACAAATACCCACTTCTCGTTCTCTCGCAGTTAATGCTTCATTCATACACATGATTTCGATATTCCAAGAATAAATTGTGAAAGAAGTTGATTGGCGTGTTGGGTCAACAGTGGTGCTTCTTTACCACTTTTAAGAACCTCTTCTGCTTTTATAGGATCACCAATTAACAAAGGTGCCTCAACTGGATAGCCATTTTTGGAATTCTCACATTCAATAACGCCTAATAGGTATTTTGGATGGCGTTTGGGTCTTTTGCTTACAAAACCCATATACCTTTTTTGGAATTCATTAGCACAAAATGGCATTTGAGTATTATTCCTTGAGCAAAGCTTTACCCATCCGCCCATATCCTCTAATACCGCATGGATCAGTGGATCATCGAAGGCAACACTTTGATAGCTGCCAATCTGCACAATTGCCTTCTCTACCTTTGCCCAGGCTTGCAGCGATTTAGTTTCTCCGCTTCCCTCTATAAACCGCACAATGTCTGCAGGCTTAGGAAAAAACTGACCACAATCTGGATTGACAATATGTGCTTGGAAGGCTTTTTGCACATCTTCAAACTCATAACTTTTGAGTGTTTGCCAATAGATATCGGTTAGCAGTGCAGATATAGGCTTCCCATACAGTTCACCAACTCCAGCCATAACTGCTGTAAATTTAGAAATATCATTGGACAACATATGCTGTCTCCTCTTCAATTTTTTTACTCATCCAATCCTGCAATGCATGTACATTTGCTTGACTGCGCCTATCCGATTCACTGATCCGTTTAGGTGGGAAGTGACAATTATGAATAAAACGATCAATTTGGTCACCATCCCGTAAAATGACATGCAAGCCATCATATCGTTGACCTCGATCGTTATCCCCGATATTATGCGGCGTATAGCTACATCCGGTAATGGCTTCACAAAGCTGATCAGTGTTATAACCCCATTCCAGCGCTTCCACGATAATTTCGATACGTTTTTGATCGAGCTTAGCATCAGGATGACCCATCGTCTTTTTCCAATGCTCAAAAATATTTTTCACGCTCTGTGTCTCTAGTGATTGTTGCGTCATCGATGCAACGATAGATCCTTTCCCTTCCATATTCCTTTCCCTATTCCCTTCCATATTCCATATTCCGCTTGTGCAAACTTCTGACAGCAGAGGCACGCATGCTTCACACGTGGGGCACACGTCATTCACGGGTTCAACACTAAATGCTACTTCTTTGATTTCTTTTGTGTTTTCAATAGATAATGCCATTGCTGCAGCGGGTGATGGGAGCTCACTTTCTAGTTCACGATTATTAACATGTTGATGATTTGCCCAAGTAGGGATAGCGCCAAATAATTCACCTTGATGTTCGTACTTCACGATAAAGCCACGCGTGGCTAACGCGTCAAGCACGCGTGACACATCAATTTCATCATAAGGTAACAGATCTAACTTTAAGCGCCTGGGCTGCCAACGAAAACGGCCCTCACGATCACAACAAGTAAACAATGCGATGAATGCCAAACGTAAAGGTAATTGATAGGCATTCTCTGCCTCAAATAGGCCTTCATGTTTGAATAACTCTGGTTTTACAGTACGAATCCTTGACATATTATTCTCCCTTTAAATCATATCTGATTTGTTTTTTCTCGCAACCGTCGAATGGCTTGATTCGCCGTTTCGGTGAATGGTGATAATCGATCCAGGCTAACGTCTGTCACATCTTCCGTTAGTACTGCATATTCATAAGGAATATTGATTTCTGGTTGATTAAGCCAATTACTTGCCCGTGTTCTACTCACTTTAATGCGCTTACTAAATGCAACCACTCCACCACAAATGCCTATTGCTTCCAATAATGCTTGGTGACGTATTGCATATTTATCCATATCATTAAGCATAACTTTTACCCCTCACGCTTAATGTGCACCTTAGAAGTGTTTTTGTATATAACCCTGAGGGTGTATTTTTACAAAATTTTATAAAAATACACCTAATCTTGTTTATTTTTTCATCATGCAATTGCTTTTTAATATTTTTGATATGAAATTTTACATTGTTCTTAGAGCCTTCCCTTAGCGTGCTAGCCATATTCAGATCCCAATTCCTCTGAACCCTGTGTGCCTTTTGTTCCATAATTTACTCCATCAAATATCACTAATTGCCTGTTTCAGCCACAGTCATTGCCTCTTGCATTCCGCATCCATTTTGCGTACACTTACGCAATCTGCAGCAAAAGGATTCGTAGAATCCAAGATATGCGTACAGGTACGTAATTTCTTTTATATACGAAATAAAGAGGCGGGTCAAGCATTCATGAAAATAAGTTCTTTAGCTGAAAATATTCAGATAAAACTTGATGAACAAAAGATATCTGTGAGTGAATTTGAACGCTCTGCCGGACTAAAAAGATCAGCAGTCGCTAATATCCTGGCAGGAAAGAGCAAAAATCCAACTCTTGAAGTTGTCATTTCTATAGCTAACAAACTTGGATGTTCTATTGAAGAGCTGCTTGATTCTGTAGCTCCTAAAGATAAAGGCACCAGAAGCATTAATATCAACCCTAAAGGCCCGGAAGAAGCACAACTGTTTTTAGACATAGGGACCTTGTTGCTTAAAAAGCTTGGAGCCCTCGGTCTAGAACCTTCCTTCCCGAGTTTTACTAATTGCTTTAGAGAAACATTTTTCTATGCAACCCACGGCCACAAAGACAGATATCAAGATGAAGAGTTTTTATCCTGGATTATCAAATCTCATTTTCCAAACCCACCAGTTACACAAAGCGTTTAAGCATCACATTTCTGAGTGTTGACGCCTAACCTTGTTACATGAAACAATCGATCTGTTTTTCGATATGTTTTTCATGAGAAGTTTTTTTAATGCTTGTATACGCACACATTATTTGGAAGCACAGCATCCTGCTTCTAATTAAATTCACCGCTTTGAATGCTGCATTATTGATAACAGCAATGATTCCTGGATGGAATGCCTCTTCTAAATTTGAATCTGAGCTAAAATCCTATGCTTCTCATGTATTTCTTGCTTTAGAACAATCTTGTGCATCAATAGAAGATTTGAAGTGTTCTATCACTTCTTACAATAAGACCAAATTTATCGAAGGAACCGTCATTAATGCAAATGAAAATACCTACATCTATCTATTAAAAAATATATTTGACCAAGATCACACCCCTCAGGAATCCATCACCTTTCCTGATGAATCAATTATAAATAAAATTGATATTTCAAGGGTCACTTCTTTAGATCCCAATATACGCATTGTTTTATCAATAGAGCCACAGGCAATTTTAAATAGTATCGTACCAAAATATCTACAAACATTTTACTCATTTGAAATCAACAAGGCATTTCAACCATTACGGATGGTCACCCCAAATATATTGCTTATCACATCATCCTCCTTGCTTTCTGTGTTATTAATGACACTATGGAAGATCAGCACGGCTTTTATATCGCAAAAAAAACAAATGCTTAAAAGAGCACATGATTTTCATGCAAATGAAAGTCCTAAAAATGCACACCTAAGTTTTTTGCAACTTTATTCAGCCTATATGATTGAAGATTTGCATAGGGTTTTTAAAACTATAAACAGTGAAAGCAATCGTACCTCAGCATTACAAAACCCAAACATGGTTACAATTCAAGAATCGCTGGGCACAATCATCACCTTTGGAACACTGCAAAGAAATCGTGGCAAAATTGATCTCTTTCAAAATCTACAAACAGCTATCCATTGCTTTTTTACAGAGATTTTGGCAAAAAAAATACACATCTCGCATCCTAAACTCGACAGCGCATTATATGTTCAGCAAACTGAATTAAAAAATCTTCTTATTCTTTGCTCTATCATGCGTCTTTTCATCGTGAACCTACCCCCTAAAAGTGAGGTATTTATCAATGTTGAGGAAGATAAAGAGCAAACACTAAAACTTATTTTTTATGATAATATGCCACTGCCATGGAAAGATTTTAATGGGGAAGGAAGTGAACTTAATAACCTTGCTCACCTCTTCCTCGATTATGAAAAAATTATCTATGCTTGCGTTGACGAAGAAATAAAGGCTGAATATGAGCATAGGGATTCAGGAAATTATTTCATACTCCAATATTCATTGAGTCGAACCACTGGGAATATCATACAGGGGAATTTTAGATGAAACACTTAAAGTCGATCCTTATCGCTATCGTTGCATCAGCAACATTAGTGAGTATTTGCCACGCATCAGAGAATAAAATCCCTTTGATTTGGAATCTTTCGCAAGAATCGAAAAATATTATTGACAGAGGCGATTTCATCGACAACATCAAAAAGACCTTATCCGAAACCCCACAAAATCAGATTGGTAAATTTTATCTTTCAGGCCCATCAGGAATAGGCAAAACCTATATCGCACGCACTTATGCCAATAACTATAGAAACCAGTATGATGTAGTCTATTTCTTTAATTCTAACATGAGCATTATAGAACAGCTCAAAAAATTCAATTTTGAATTAACTCAGATCGCAAATAACAGTGAAAATCCAACATTTAATGGCATTAATTTGGAGAATGAAGAGCCAGAAAAAATTCTATATTATGCACGCGAATTCTTCAGAACATCTAAACTTAAATGGCTGGTCATATTTGATAATATCAATACTGATTTCAATCTTGAAGCTCTAATCCCAGATCACACGAAAAGTGAAATGGGACATATCATTTTCACATCACAGGCACACAATATCGAAGAGCATGCTATCCCGGCTCCTCTACCCACTGAAGCTTCTAGTCTAAATTTTTTAATTAAGGAGCTAAGTCTTAGAAATGATAAAAAAGAAAGTATTGCCCTACTTGCCAAAACCTTAAAAAACTATCCTATCGCCTTACATCAAGCCAGTTCTTATTTGCGTAAAAACACGACCATTACAATAAATGAATATTTAGCTCTTTTAAGTATTGAAGAAAATCTAAATCCCTTAAAGATATCTGAAAAAGCAATATTAGCTTCTGTAAAAAATATTCAAAATACAAATCCAATGGCCAAACAGCTGCTGAATATGATCTCCTGCATGCATAGCAAAAACATTCCTGGCAGTCTCCTTAAACACTGGTTTATCAATCAACAGATTGGCTCTTATCATGACTTTACTCAAGCTATCGATTTAGCAATCAATTACTCATTGATAACGCCTAAAAATCTGAATTCAGATTTCTTTGAAACCCATGATTTTATCCAAGATACTATTTATAAAAGCCTAACAAATGAGGAAACAACCCAATTAAATAAATCATTAATCACAGCCCTCCGAGCCGAGTTTATGCAAGAGAGCAAATCAATCATTAATCCGTCATTTTCTGAAATTATAGACCATGCCAAAGCGGCTTATGAACGTGGCATGAAAGAAAATAATACTTCTGATGAGTTTTTGTCTTTGCTCATAGATATTTTTGAACACAATAATACTTACAAACGGGACTTTACGTCTAGTTCTGGTTATATTACACAAATCACTCCTATTTTTAATGCTGAATACGTTAAAAATAGAGAGATTAAGTCTAGATTTTATTTAACCGCTGCCCGGTTTTATTGGCGCTTAGGAAAAATGGAACAGTGTGGAAAATACCTTGCGAATGCCGAAAAAGTAACATTGCCAACTGATATTGAAGAATATAATCGCCTTAAAATATACCAATCCGATCTTAATATCGAAATCAGCAATCTTAAACTGATGGATAAATATCTCGCCGAACTAGAGAAACATTCTGCTAAGAATGGTTATGCAAAGAAACAGGGATCTTCAGCTTATTATTACCTAATGGTTTTACATCATATGACACTTGCTGATAGCTTTAATCTCTGTGGCAATTTTGATGCAGCTTTGCGCAATATTGATCTCGGAATTCAAAAAGCGACTGATTACTATAAAACCAAAACCGGAGCCGAACCTCCTCTTTCCGTTATGGCTCCTTTGTATAACACGAGAAATTTCAGCCTAGTCATGAAAACCAATTCTAACAGCCAAGACAAAGATGCGATGCTTAATTTAGTTGAAAAGATGGAGAAAACGTTCAACTCTAAACAGCACCGATTTGTCAATGTGGCTAAAATTCTTCACTCAAGAACCATCATCAATGAATCCCCCAATAATGCCATAGAACAACTGCTATATTCCCTACAAAACTTGGAACTATGGTTTCAAGGAACCGAGGTGAACAAAGATCAAGTGCTTGCTCATCTATCCCTAGGAAATGCTTATCTCAAGATCAATCAATTAGACAAATCTCTTTATCACTTAAACACCGCACTCAGCATATCCAAGAAAATTTTCAAAGACATGCGCAATACTTATGTCCATGAAACCTTAGATGGCTTGGTCATAGGTTATTTAAAACAGGGGGCGGTGTTTGAAGCCCAGAACATTTATAATCTTCATAAGGAAATATTCCAAGGATCTGCTTCAAAATCCACTGGACTTTATAATAGAATTATGGAACACTACAACACTCAGGAAAAATCGTGACCAGCACACCTAAAAATATCATTTATTTTGACTTCACTGGAACGTTATTCGATCCATTCTTAAACATCCGGTCTATTCTCAACACCGTCTCAACAGAAATGGGCTTTAGTCATTATGATGCCGCGGAATTAGACACAATTCCTAAAATGCCATCCATAGCCTTATTGAATGCATTTTCAGTCCCAGCTCTCGAAAAAAAAGCTGTAGTAAAAGAGGTATTGACCAGATTGGAAGAAGAAATTCATACATTGACCCAATACCGGGAATCAGAGAGTTACTTTATGCCTTACATGAACAAAATTGTTACCTGGGTATTTTATCAAGCAATATTCATACCAATATTATGAAATGGTTGAATGTTAATAAGCTGGACATCTTTAACGACATTATCTGCATTCCATTCCAAGAAGATAAGACCTCATACCTTCAAATGGTTAAAAATAGACTATCCGTTCACTTTCATTTTACATTTGTTTCTGATGAGGTAAAAGATCTAATGCAGGCGCATGAAGCAGGGTTTTCTTCAATAGGTGTAGCCTGGGGATTTGACACAGTCGATGTATTACAGCAGGCAAATCCTAAAGCAATTATTGCTAAATCTGAAGACTTTTTATCGATATTATCAGATAAAGTTCAAGCAATAGATAGCGACAAATAAATATTTTTAAGAGCACAGTCTGGCCTGACAGGTTCGTCCAAATATCTACAAGCCTTACAGCTCTCCGGGATTAACTGTTACTATAGAACCTGATGCGCAGAAAATTTTAGCAACTCATCCCGAATTAAAGCAAAAATTAGACGCAGTAAAACCCCAAGATATAGAGGTGGCATATGCTGCAGTGTTTTCAAAAGTGATAAAAATAGATGGACTTCCTTGTCCATCTACTGAGTTATTTAGATATTACATTAATGCACATTTTTCCTGTTTCTTAACACGTCCGGCGATTTGTGGCCGCTGTTGTTGTGCTTGTTTTGACTGTTTTAGCAGTAATGTATCAAGTCGTGTATTAAATTGATTAGATGTTACTACTGCAGTTTTCAGTTGCTCGAGTACGGGTTTAGTTGAATCAAATGCATCATCATTTAAGCAGACCAGAGCAGTTGTAATTGCTTCTTTAGCCATTCTTTCGGCAGTTGCATCGGTGCATAATGTCAATCGATCTTTATATAATTCAGTGATTGCTAACGCAAAATCTCTACATAATGGAGCGTGGTCTAGTTCTACACGCCTTGTGACACGTTTGTGTTTATTTTCTTCGGTGATATCACTGATTTTTTGTACAATAGCAGCAAGTAAAGCGGTAGCAGTACCAAATGGAGCTGGAACGTGGTCAGATAAAAGATTAATAATATCTGCGCAGGTATCTGCAGTTGAATATTGTTCACGTTTAACCATTTTGCTTTCTAATGTTTTAAATGCTAATAAAATATTATTTAATCCATGAGATAGTGCTGTATAAAAAGCTCCTCGACCACCCGGTGCTGCTAGTATGGCAGCAATTTTCGCCTCCCGTTCTGCATTTGCTTGATGTAATTGATGCATAGGCGTGACTTTAGTATTTATTTGAGCTAATTCAGTCTTTATGTGCCCCTCTACTTCAGCTACTCGACTTGATTGCTCTGCAGCTATACGGGCTTGGATTAATAATTGAATTTCACTTAAATCATATTCAACTATCACCTCTAATTTCTTCTTTAAGTTTCGGCTGGTCATAGTGCGTTGGAAAGTTAAGACATGATTTTGGTCGCTTATGAATTGCAACGCTTTTTCGTTGTTAACAGCAATAAAAGAGGCGATAAATTTTTCAGGGGTTTGACATAGCATTAGAGGGGTAATTCCATCTACATCAGCCGTGTAAATATTAATATTCTTTAATAGCAAAGTGATAGTACTTATGTCTCCAAAATATTTTACTTTAAAAACTCCATTAGGCAAAATTGTGCTTGCATCATTATACCAATTTTCTATTTTTGTTTGTATTGCATCCGGATTTTCATTTGTAGTACTACTCCATCTAGTGTCTTGATAAATAAGAGCAATAGCAGACAATGATAATATAGATTGGGAAAGTGCACTCATCTCAAAATAAGTATTAACATTAATGCCGGCCTTTAAAAATTCGTTTACTATTTCTGAATCGCCTACTTTCACGGCTCTTAAAAATAAGGGGGCCTGATCGCTCTCTACAAGAAAAATATTAGCTTTGTATTGAATTAGTTTTTTAACAGCATATGAACTAGCATAATATACAGCAGTCATTAGGGGAGGACGAGTTGATTTCTTACCATTTTGAAGAATGACAGGTTCGTTTGAGTCGGCGCCATTTGCAAGGGCGTCATCGATAGCCTGTGGGCTGTCAGAAATTATACCTTCATGTAATTTTCTATTACATGCTATTTGAATTAATTGCTGCTCATTAAGCTTTTCAGATATTTCTGTTGTAGTTAAAGCCATTTTATTTCTCCTGTTAAATGCATTAATAAAAATCCTAAGAATACTATTATATTTGTAGTATCACATATTTTTCAATATATGAGCCAAAAATATTTATTGCATTTATTAAAACTCATCGTCAGCTCTATGTCAACTATAAAACTACTGATAATTACATCAGTTTCATCAGTCTAAAACCGGACTAAATTGCTCTGACAAAGTTACATCAGTTAAGGAACTTATCTGAGTGTTGTGAAACTAATCTGCTTAAGAGAGTAAAATAATTTATTTAGGGGGATAATATGCCAGAAGAACATAAAGTAATTCAAGAAGAACCACATGGTACACCTTTACAAGGCAAGAAATCTACCCAAGGAAGAAAAAAAGTCGAAACGCAAAAGCATTCAAGCAATAAAAGAGCTCAATTTGATCCATCAGAGGAAGAGGACGATATTCCTATTGAAGAACAAGAAAGTGTACCTACAAATGTAAACGAAGTCACAGAAGAAGTAACGCCTTCTGCAGCTGCTTCTACCTCTTCAACTGCAGCACCGCTTGTAGCTAAGACAACTGCACCTATCCTGCCACAACCTATGCCGGCTGAACTATCTAGCAAGGCTGTGCAGCCCGTGCAACAAGAAGCCGAACTGCGTGCGCCTACTTCTGCTACGGTAACACCTCAATTTGTTCAAAGTAAAACAACTATGCCAATTGTGGGAGTGCCTATTGCTTCTGCTACTTTTGCAATTCCATTTAAAGAATTATGTAAGAACATTGAAAAGAGTGTGGCTACTAAAACAGGCTTTGAATTTAAAGAAAACTCAACAACAGAAGGAACCTTAAAAAAATTACCAGATTTTGATGAGGTCAAAATCAAGAAACAGGGTGATAGTGCTATGTGTATGTTCACGGGATCAAGAGGGATCGAGGAATCAACCAAGATCTTACTCGATTCCTTCATTTCAAGCGGTCAGACTAGCTTGACTATCGATGGCACTAGTCCATCTATGGTCATTACATTAGCGAAATTGGTGGAAAGAGAATTAGGAACGAACAACCCACACCAATTGACCGTTACTTTAACAAAAGATGCAAGAGCAGCTTTGGGGTCTAATACTGAGTTATTAAAGAAATTAGATGCAACCGCAAAGCCACAGCAACCATCAGCGTCACCTCCACGTATGACGTAGAGAAATATAGGGCCATCCATTCTTTTCAATATAATGTTGAATGAAAAATAAGATAAGGGCCGTAAGAAAAGAACTTCTACTTTACATTTAAGTTCTTTGGTTACCGTTACAATAGGAGGCTTAACTTGACGCGCATGCTGTAGGAACTCCTCTTTTTCTGTATTTTTTATATATCCTTTGTACGCTCGTGAGAATAAATTTACCTTATAATTTTTCATATTTCCTCCAGCTTACATTTTTATATAAAAATCTAAATTGCTACATTTCAGATTCACCCCACAAACTGGATTACCATTTTCGCAGAATTTTGAAAATATTGTGTATGCCTTCTTGAAAATTCTGCATCATTAAGTCTCCAAGCCAACATTAAGATCACCCATTCATTATAATCCTATATTGAGAACAATAAACGCAAAAATAATGGAAACAGAATCCGTTAAAACGAGTTATTTTTTGCCTATTCCTTAGGTGGATGAGCAGTTACGTTTTTTATACTCCACTGAAATCCAAGATTATCTAAAAGTATAATTCTATTATTTGCTAGTTTCTTCTGCTTATAGAGTCGCCTTTGAGTTAACACCCACTCTCCAAGCGATTTATCTTTGTATCTTTTTGAAACATTACAGTGATGATGGATTGCTTTAAATTGTTTAAGAGCTTCATAAGAAGCCTGCCAACTTGTATTTAGAGGCTCCCAATCAAATCCAATGGCGTTCATTTGCTTTATTTTAGCTTCTGATAATTTTTGTTTGTTATATAATCCCCTTTGATTCGACACCCACAATCCAAGCCATTTATCTTTATATCTTATTGGAACTTTGCAGTGATTATGGATTGCTTTAAATTGTTTAAGAGCTTCATAAGAAGCCTGCCAACTTGTATCGAAAGGGTACCAATCAAGTCCAATGGCATTCAATAGCTTTATTTTAGCTTCTGATAACTTTTGTTTGTTATACAATCCCCTTTGAGTCAACACCCACAACCTAAGCGATTTATCTTTGTATCTTTTTGAAACATTACAGTGATTATGGATTGATTTAAATTGTTTAAGAGCTTCATAAGAAGCCTGCCAAATTGTATCGAAAGGGTCCCAATCAAATCCAATGGCATTCAATAGCTTTATTTTAGCTTCTGATAACTTTTGTTTGTTATACAATCCCCTTTGAGTCAACACCCACAACCTAAGCGATTTATCTTTGTATCTTTTTGAAACATTACAGTGATTATGGATTGATTTAAATTGTTTAAGAGCTTTATAAGAAGCTTGCCAAATTGTATTGGCAGGATCCCAATCAAATCCAATAGCATTCAATAGCTTTATTTTAGCTTCTGATAACTTTTGTTTGCTATACAATTGCCTTTGTTTTGATACCCACCCTCCAAGTGATTTATCTTTATATGTTTGAGGAACATTAGAGTGATTATAGATTGCTTTAAATTGTTTAAGAGCCTCATAAGAAGTCTGCCAACTTGTATTTAATGGCTCCCAATCAAACCCAATGGCATTCAATAACTTTATTTTGGCTTGTGATAACTTTTGTTTTCTATAAAATTGCCTTTGAATGTTCACCCATATTCCAAGCGATGTATCTTTGTAAAATCGTGGAACGTTAGAGTGATTATGGATTGCTTTAAATTGTTTAAGAGCCTCATAAGAAGTCTGCCAACTTGTATTTAATGGCTCCCAATCAAATCCAATGGCGTTCATTTGCTTTATTTTAGCTTCTGATAATTTTTGTTTATTATACAATCCCCTTTGAGTCCACACCCACTCTCCAAGCGATTTATCTTCGTATCTCGAAACATTAGAGTGATTATGAATTGCTTTAAATTTTTTAAGAGCCTCATAAGAAGCCTGCCAACTTGTATTTAAGGGGTCCCAATCAAAGCCAATGGCATTCAATAGCTTTATTTTAGCTTCCGATAATTTTTGTTTGTTATACAATCCCCTTTGAGTGCCCACCCATGTTCCAAGAGATTTATTTGTATATGATTGAGGAACATTACAATGATTATGGATTTCTTTAAATTCTTTAAGAGCTTCATAAGCAGCTTCCCAAATTGTATTTAGGGGATCCCAATCAAAGCCAATGGCATTCAATAGATTTATTCTAGCTTCTGATAATTTTTGTTTACTATAAAATTGCCTTTGTTTTAATACCCAACTTCTAAGATATTTATTTGTATATGATTGAGGAAAATTGCAGTGATTATGGATTTCTTTAAATTGTTTAAGAGCTTCATAAGCAGCTTTCCAAATTGTATTTAGGGGATCCCAATCAAAGCCAATAGCATTCAATAGATTTATTCTAGCTTCTGATAATTTTTGTTTGTTATACAATCCTCTTTGAGTCCACACCCACAATCTAAGCGATTTATTTTCGTATTTCACTGGAACATTACAGTGATGATTTTTTTCTTTAAAAGAACATAATCTTCCATACATTTCATTCCAAGAACTACCTATCTTATCAATAATTGTGACGAAGATGATTTTCTGTAACCTTGTTTGTAGAGCCACATTGACCGTATCACTCGTAATCATCTCGATATATTGCTCTAACCCTAGTGTCAAAGCTCCATGTTTACCTTTCTCTTGTTGTAAGGTTTCAATAGTAACTTGTAAGTCTTCGTCTTGTTCGCTTAAGGCTTGTACAACTTCCCAAATATCCTCATAATCCGCTCTAAGAATAGCATCTTCTATAGATTCCCCTTTATTTTGCTCAACAAATAGCGGTAAAAAAACATAACCACATGTTTTGCCAGGAACTTTACGCATGGCTCTGCCAATGGCTTGAACAATATCAATTTTACTTTTTTTGGTGTTCAAAAAGGCTACCATATCAATGGCGGGTATATCGATACCCTCGGTTAAGCAGCGTGCATTAGAAATAATAGATTTATGGCTTTTTTGAAAAGCATGCATAATTTCTTTACGTGTATGGCTTGGAATAAGACCACTAACATGTAAATTTGTGAAATAAGGTATAGCCTGGCTATGTTGCATATGTTCGCTAAAATGATAGGCTTCTTTGATGGTTCTATGAAAGGTGATGACTTTAGCAATATGAGAAGATTTTAATATCGCTTTTTTTAAAGCAATGGTTTTAGCATCTAGTTCAGATTTCTTAGCATCTTCTGAGTGCACAATGGATATCATGATTTTATAATCGGTTATGATACCTAAATTAATAGCTGCTCTAAAGGAAAGTGTATAAGCTCTGGGTCCATAGAGCTCTTCCGAATCCATGGAATAGGCTAAGGGTGCATCACTCTCTTGATTCTTTTTTCTAATATTATAATGTTTGGGAGTGGCTGTCATAAACAAACGTTTTTGAATAGGTATGGCTTCATTGTCTAAAGCTAAGCTAAAAGAATTATTGCCAGCTGTTTTATGGGCTTCATCAAAGATACCCAATTCAAAAGGTGGGCATTCTTGCATACCTTCCGAGAGTGCTGAGGATGACTGATAAGTGCAAAATACGACTCTGGTATCTGTAGTAGGTGATTTTAAAAAAAAGTGAATGGTATGGGGATCGGTCGTTACTGGAAAATCACAGTCTTCAGGATCGAGCACAATATTATCTAAGCCACGGGTCACTGTTTCATCAGAACACACAGCAAGACAAGACACTCGAGACCATTTGGTGACCTTTAACCATTCATGCATAAACTGGTTTACCAATGCCAACGATGGTAAAAATACCACAATATTTTTGGCGCTCAATTCTTCTGCGACCCATAATGAAACCCTTGTCTTTCCGGTTCCACAAGCCATCACTATATGGGTTCGTTCATGCTGCTCCAATGTTTTAAGGATTTGGTTAACGGCTTTTCTTTGGTAAGGGCGAGGAGCTCCATGGTCTAAGGTTATGGGTTTTGGGGAAACAGCGTTTGGTTCAGTATCTGGCTTTTTTTTGCTCATGTAGAAAGTATAGATTATGGTTAATACTTCGCAATAATAGCTTTTACCCTAAAACTAACCTTCAAAAAGGCAATGGACATCCGTATTCAATTACTTGTTGTTTAGAAATTTTGTGTGATTCACAGATATCCTTTTAAAAATTTATTTTCTAACTTCCCTGTTTTGAGAACTTCGTTTCCTTCAGCTTT
Source organism: uncultured Francisellaceae bacterium (assembly GCA_945956915.1). Lineage (GTDB taxonomy): Bacteria > Pseudomonadota > Gammaproteobacteria > UBA6186 > Azoamicaceae > CAMFJH01. The sequence continues at coordinate 49,223 of CAMFJH010000010.1, forward strand.
CGATGCTGCATCTCTACAACAAAAATTTGCTAATTAGCATAACAGCATTATTTGGCTTATGTTGAACAATAAACAAATTTTTCGGGTTGCTTCTAATACCTAAACCAGTGCAGCTTTCTGTAATGACGAGCGTAAAAAATTCAGCCTCGAAATGAAGATTAGCTAAGTTCTTGTGCTTTTTCTCAATTATATCCCCAAATCTAACTAATAACTGCAACGCACCCCATCAAGCATTTAAAAAACGACAACTCGTTGTCGTTTTTTTCCTTTACAGTAGAAATTACTGAAGCTACGTGATGGAGGTAATATGTTAATTTTACAACGTTATCCAGGTCAATCGATCCAGGTGGGTAAGGATATTGAAATTGTTGTATTGAGTAATACTAAGGGATTCACCCGTATCGGCATTAATGCGCCCCCCAACATTAATATCGTGAGAGAAGAAATCAAACATAAATATCGGATGTTTAAAAATGAATGAGTTATTACCGCGACTCATTAGATTTCGAGACGCCCCCTCTTACTTAGGCATGGACCGAAATCGGTTTAACCGCGAGGTTAGACCTTTACTCACCGTGATCCCTATAGGGATACAGGGTATAGCCTTTGACAGACTTGACTTGGACGCTTGGGTGCAGCAATATAAACACCGTAGCGGGCGTCCGGCAGTTACCAACTCTAGGAGTGTGGAACTATGGGACGCAAAAAAACAGCAGGTCTTATCAAACGAGGTAAGATCTGGCACCTTGAAAAGCAAGTACTCGGAAGCCGCATTCGAGAAAGCACTGGCACTGAGTTCCTCAGTGAAGCAGAAGGCTATCTCGCAAGGCAAATCGAGGAAGTAAGACAAGCCAAAGTTTACGGTGTAAGGCCTAAGCGGACTTTTAAAGAAGCAGCAACGAAATACTTACTTGAGCATCAGCATAAAGCAAGTATTGTTGATGATGCGGACCATCTAAAATTGGTTTGTCGTTATATTGGCAATTTGGCGTTGGAGCAAGTGCATAATGGTACTTTGATGTCTTTCGTTAAAGCTAGGCAAGCATTGAGTCGTAAAACAAAAACGATCAACAATGCTCTAGAAATCGTAAGGCACATTTTAAATTTGGCAGCGAGTCAATGGATTGATGAAAATGGTTTAACCTGGATGCAAGCAACATCCAAAATTAAATTGTTGCCAGTACATGATGCACGAGATCCGTACCCACTGTCTTGGGATGAACAGATTGTATTATTTAATCAATTACCGGAGCATTTAAGGCGAATGGCAATTTTTAAAGTGAATACAGGCTGCCGTGAACAAGAGGTGTGCCAATTGCAGTGGAAATGGGAAATACAAGTGCCCGAGTTAAATACCAGCGTATTTATCATTCCAAGCCATATTGTGAAGGACGGTAAATCTAAACAATTGGTAAAGAATGGCGATGATCGTTTAATCGTACTGAACAATGCTGCGAAAGCAGTCTTGGAACAAGTACGAGGTCTTAACCCGGAATATGTATTTCTCTATAGAGGTAAGCCTGTAACCAAAATGAATAACACAGCTTGGAAGCGTGCTAGGCGGGTTGCAAATTTACCTCAAGTAAGAGTACACGATTTAAAACATACATTCGGTCGGCGTTTGCGTGCTGCGGGTGTAAGTTATGAAGATAGGCAAGATCTGTTGGGACATAAATCGGGACGCATGACAACTCATTACTCATCAGCAGAGCTACACAACTTGATTGAAGCAGCAAACAAAGTTTGCGACCGTTCTCGCCAAGGACCTGTGTTGACTCTGTTGCGTACTAATCGTGAGTTAATTAACGAGTTTGGGCAAAAAACCCCCACAAAATCCCCACAATCGAAAATTAAGGTGAATGGCTGAAATTAATTTTGTGCTGTAAGTTGTTGGTTTCAAAGGAGAATTATGGTGCGCCCGGAGGGAGTCGAACCCCCGACCACCTGGTTCGAAGCCAGATACTCTATCCAGCTGAGCTACGGGCGCGTTAGAGCAAAAACGTATTATCCCTAAATTGGATCAATTAAGCAAGTATTTAATTTTCATCATTGGTAAATGTGATAAACTGATGTTGGTTAGATCTTCAAGGACGATGTGTTATGAAAAATTTCCTCGTATTTTCCCTGATATTAATGACTTTACTGTTAAGTGCTTGTTCGGAGTGGTCTGCTGTTCAATATGAAAATGCTTATGAATCTAAACCGAATTGTAAACTTCTCTCAACGCTAAACAATAACGAAAATACCCAATACTTCAAGGCTTATGTACTAAAAAAATCTGCATACCAATATTCCATAACTAAAAAATGCAATGCCTTAGAATCAATACAAAAGGAAGCGACAAGAAACGAGCAGGAAAAAAGGTACGCTCAAATTCAAAAAGCAAAAGAAAAAATACTTAAAAATGAATAATCAATAAGTTATAAAAATAACCTGATTTTTTATTTAAACATTTCTATTTTCTATATATCCTATGTGATAAACTTAGCATGTATCAGAACTATATACATATAGAGGTATTAAACATGAACAAGCTAAAGCAAATACTGGGTCTAACTCTAATCGCATCCAGCACTCTACTGGGTGGATGTGCAGAAATCTTAGCTCAAAATGAACCAGCTTATGCCAGTCAATCAACTTACTATGACGGTTACTACCAGCCCCAAACTAAAGTAAAAACCTACCATCATTATTATCCTGAACCGCGCTATGCAGAAAGCCATTATTACCATAATGATTATGATGTTTATAGAGGTTCTTCCAAGCATGAAAGACGTCGAGCACGTCGCAATGCTGCTGAATTACAACAAGCGCAAGCCAATCTCGCAGCACAACAATCACAACTTGCAGCGCAACAGCAAGCCCATGCTAACAATATGGCTGCAGCACAAGCTGCCCAAGCACGCATGGCAGCACAAGCGCAAGCAGATGCAGCAGAACGTGCAGCACAAGCCAATGCTAAGGCTCAACAAATTGCAGCTGATAGAGATATGGCAATTCGTTTACAAGCACAAGAGTTGGAAGCTGCTGCAGCTCGAGAAAAACAGGCATCAATAGACAGACAAATTGCTTCTGATCGTGCATTGGCAGAACGCTTACAAGCAGAAGAATATGCCCGTGCAAGACCTTAAGTTTATGTATATTTTGTCAGTGATAGGTTAAGACAGCAGTTCCCTCGTGCTCTTCTGGCATGGGGGGATCTAATCTTCGTCCATTTACTTCAATAGAAAAAAATGATAAACCAGATGCTTTGGAATATTTGAATTCAACACTTAAAAGATTTTTAATCCCTTCATGCAGCGTTGCCGTTAAATGATCCATAAAATTAAAAGGCTTAGATTCAGCCATTGTTTTAATATATTGCACAATTTTTGCATAAGATAAAATATTGTTGATAAGTTCATCATTAGAAAAATATAAATGAACATCGATACTCACCAATTGAGATTCATACCGTTCTTCGGGAGAAAACCCCAAATGCACCCAAACTTTTAAATCCGAGATAACTAATTTCATTAATGAGTATCCATAGCTTCTGCATCAAGCCTTAGCATGTGTATTAATTCAAGGATATCTGAAGGTGTTGGCACTTCCCAGGTACACGCTTCACCCGTAATAGGGTGCACTAAACCCAATTGTTTAGCATGCAATGACTGTCTAGGAAAAGTACGCAGTAACGTTAATAATGCTTCAGAGGCTTTTGGAGGCACACGTAAGCGGCCACCGTACAATTTATCCCCCACAATAGGGTGATAAATATGAGCCATGTGCACTCGAATTTGATGTGTTCTTCCAGTTTCTAAATGTACTCTTAGGTGCGTATGGGAACGAAATTTTTCGATCACTCGATAATGCGATCTGGCCAATTTACCTTTTTCTGTCACGCCCATTTTTTTTCTATCCCTGGGATGACGCCCAATTTTAGCATCTACAGTGCCCCCTGAAGGTAAAATGCCCCACACCACTGTTTCGTAGGTACGATTAACGGTTCGCGCTTGCAATTGTAAAACCAAATCGGTATGCGCTTCTAGCGTCTTGGCAACAACCATCAAGCCAGAAGTGTCTTTATCCAAGCGATGTACAATTCCCGCACGTGGGATATGCAATAATTCTGGGGCTCTGTGTATCAAAGCATTCAATAAAGTCCCAGTACGATTGCCCACGGCAGGATGCACTACCAACCCTGCAGGTTTGTTGATCACTAAAATATATTCGTCTTCAAAAACAATATCTAAGGGTATTTCTTCAGGATGGGAATCAACAACTTGAGGAATATCAGCACTTATTTGGATATGCTCGCCACCCATCATTTTATCTTTGGGCTTGCGAACTTTATTATCTACCCATACCTCTCCTTCATCTATCCATTCTTTAAGGCGTGAGCGTGAATGCTCGGGAAATAAGAGTACCAAGGATTGATCTAAACGCATGCCTTTATAATCTTCTGGTATCATCCCGCTTAATTGAAGTGTATCTGTATCTGTATCTTCTTTAGAACTAAGCATGGCGTATTTTCACTCAAATACAGGCTAATGTCAAGAACATTGATCTCTTGGGCTGTATACAGTAAACTAATGATGTTTTTCACAAAAATGGTTTGATGATATGTTTAAATTAAATGAAATAAAGTCGAATAGCTTACTCGGTATATTTGTTTTATCCGCAACCCTATCCTTGTGCGCTTGTAGCACTTCCAATAAACCCGACTCCTATCAAGGGCTTAGTGCCGATCAAATTTATTCGAAAGCACAAGAAAATGTAACAAAAGAAAATTATGCAGAAGTCATAAAAGATTTCGAAGCATTGGAAGCGCGTTATCCTTATGGTGAATACTCACATAAAGCGCAATTAGGTCTTATTAATGCTTACCATAAACGTCATGAACCCGCTTTGGCAATTTCTGCAGCGGATCGCTTTATCCGTATGAACCCTCGTCATCCTAATACCGATTATGCTTATTTTTTAAAAGGCGAAGTCGCTTATGATCAAAATACAACTTTTATGTTCCGATACTTACCCTTAGATAGAAGTGCACGCGATCCAGGTCCTGCTAAAGAATCTTATGAAGCCTTTAAAATATTAGTGGACATGTTTCCAAATAGCCAATACGCACCTCAAGCACGCCAAAGGATGTCCGAATTAAGGGAACAACTTGCTTGTCACGAACTTCAAGTAGTTGAATACTATGTTAAACGGGAAGCTTATCTTTCTGCTGCGAATCGTGCAAATTACGTTGTCACAGAATATAGCGAAACTTCAGCAGTCCCCACTGCTTTAGCAGAAATGGTAAAAGCTTACCGCGCACTAGGCATGAAGCACTTGGCGGATCAAACCTTAGATAAATTACAGAGGCAGTACCCCTCGAGTTCAGTTTGCAAGCAACTTAACCCTGTTTAGATAAAGTTCTGTCTTAATATTAAGCAGTGAATTATCTTTAAGTCATTGTTATCCCCGTAAAAAAAGTTATTGAATTAACTTTTTCTATATGTAATAATGTAAGTTCTTTTTATTATTTTAAATCTTATTATACTATTATGAAGGAGTTAGCTATGAGTTGTACGTTTGAAGAAACTAAGCAAGCATTAGAATTTAATGTAGTATCCCATAAAAGAGCCTATGCACATTCCCCTCTTTTTTATCTTATAACAGAACTTTTAAAAGATGCATCCGATCCTTTGCATAGACTTTTAATTGCAGCTAATATTAAAAAAATTGCTGAAGACTCCGCTTTTTTGCTGAGTATTGCTTCTTCTACCAAGCATACACCACTATCTTTTTCAGGATATCGTTTTAGTGAACGACATTACCGTTTTGATCAGTTTTATAAAACAAACATACAAACCCAACATGGTCTTTCGCCTTTACACTACACAGAAACTTATATGTCTGATGTACCGGGAATGCCTGATATTGTGATTCATGTATACTTAACGATTCAAGGACATATTTTATATGTGGATTCTTCTAAACCTTTATCTATTCAAGAAGAAAAAATTATAGAAAATAATGTTGCACATTCTAAATCCATAGTCTCTAAACTCATTGATGAAAATAACCAGCGTTTATTAAACGTATTAGCGGCAGCAAATGAGAGTGAAGCAAATTTAAAAAGCATGAGTCTGTCTTTAAACACACCGAATGAATTAGCAAGGTATATTGATGCTTGTAATCGCTTTACTCAAGAAATTGCACAAGTGAATTTATACAGTGAAAATCCCGATCCCAGAGCTGTATCGATTTTTAATACACTTCCCAGCTTGAATAAACGTTTAGAGCTCTTAAAAAAATTATCTAAACCTTTAAGAACTGATAAACCCATTGAACATTTAAACGAGCCTGCAAATACTGAAACTACTGCCAACATCGGCATCATTGAATTAGACGGCGTGGCGCTTTTAATCAAAGATACAATCCAAAACTTAAAACAATATTTAGAACGTCTTAACTTAAACAAAACCAATTGCCCTACTCGTTGTATAAACAATCCAAACTTGGATGAAATATCACAAACTTACCCATTACTTGAAGAAATAAAACAATATCTATTAATTGCTCTGTGCTTACCTTTGGAAATTGATAAAAAAACCATGAATTCTATTAATGAAGCTTGGAAGACATTGCAAAATAAAATAACTGAATATGATAAATATTATTTAAATGTTTTAATGACAGCAGCCAAAAATGGTAATATCTCTATATTTGAACCCTTGTTTTTCTTAATTGAGCAAAATATACCCGAAAATTTTTATGAGCAATTACTCGATGCTTTAATTGAATGTAGAAAAAAATCTAAAGTCGATAGCCTTATAAAAACGTGTGAGTTTCTAAATACACATTCAGTATTATACAAAATGGGAGTTTTCAAGTTCTGTAAAGAAAGGAAATATCCCAAAAGCTTTCAAGACATGAATCGACTCTTATCTCGTTCAGCGTTCGAGGCCGATGTTGAAATCTCTACATTGTGTAAGCTCTATTTAGAAAACCATTTTAGTGCTTTTGAAATCTTACTAAAACATGGGGCAAATGCAAACTCATGGTCTTTTCAATATGCTAAGTCTACTATAAAAAACTATACTCTTTTTTATATGGCTGCTATCTTTAGAACCTTAAATTATTCTCAATATTTCTCAACATTATTAAAATACGGTGCAAATCCCAATCTTAAACTTTATGAAGATATTAAAAAAATGCGATTTTCTTTAGATTTAAAAGATACCATCCAGGCAAAAAAATTAGCTAAACCTCATCAACCTATAGCAATCCTTAATCAAACACATGATAAAGGAGGTCAAGTGCTTTCTATTTTAGAATCTTTAAATGCATCGGATGAGTTGGAATTATTACTTCCCTACACAAATGCTGATATTTTAGCACTCGTCCTATCTGATTTAATTAACATGGATATCTTTATAACAAGAATCAACACTTCTACACACCCCATACTTAGGTTTGTAGGCAGTTTAGAAGAAGCAAATACTATTTTACCAACAGTTGTGCAAAAAGAATCCTTTATGGGATTCGTGATTTACCCTAATACATCTAAAGATACTACAAGCAACCTTTTTAAAAACAAATCAATGTATGTGCAAAAAATATTAGAATGCCTTCAAGAAAAAGTAAACCCTAATTTGCTAAGCGAATTAGAATTTGAACAAGGATATGAATTATTGTTTGATAGCGGTGTATGTGCAAAAATTAAAGACAAGACCTTCGAGGCTTACGTGCGTTTTTTAGCTTGTGAATTTATGATAACAGCAAGACTACCATTATTAAATACAGAAAATCAGTATACGCTTTTAACAAAGCATACTTCTGAACTAAGCTCTAAATTAATCGAGGTTTCTAGGCAATTATACAATAAAATACTTTCAACTGCTCAGTTACAAGATAAATTAGCTGTATGGGCAATAAGGGCATTGGAATGCCAGCGTATGCAAGCTCCACCTCAGTCCCCCACTGTTTTACTCTCTGTTTCAGAAACTAAGGAGCAAAAAGAAATGTCTGTGAATAAAAAAAAGGGACCTAAGAAAAAAAAGAAGTGATGCAGTTTATTTAAGGGTAAAATAGCTAACTCTTTTTGCAATAATTTAATTTCCAAGTATTATGACTTGCTACTTTTTGGGCTGTTGATTTTTGACAATTCCATTTTTTCTTTAGGCTCACTCAAAGTTTGAGAACGATAATGGATGTTTAGATTTTTGTCTGGCAGAGGCTTAGATATCATCGTAGAAAATCGCTCCTGATCTTCAGCAGAAAGATCTTTTTTGAAATTTTCTATTACGTTTAAATTTAGTTATCCTTTATCTAACAATTTAAAAATCAAATTTGAATACTTGGTGTTTCTTGCCAGATTATCTAGCCAATTCATATCATCATAAGATTTATTGAGTTTTTTTAGAAGAGATAGTTTCTCTTCATCACTATTAGGCCGATATGCTTGTCTTGTTTCAAAAATTTTCAATAAAATATCGGCATCCAAATTTTTAATGACTGCTTCATAAAATGCTTCAGGACATACAAATGAATAATCAAGAAGATGGGTTATTACTTTATCCGTTTTTTCAGCATTATAAGGTGGAAAGCGCAATTCAGAATAGATACGCTCTATAATATCTTCTAGCTTAAAAGCCTGCTTTGCTTGATTTGTGCAAAGATCAGAGTTTATCAGTAAATATATTAATTCTAAGTTTCCAAGTTGGCAGGCTACATTAACAGTATGCTGAAAATTGCTTAACTCTTCATAAAGTATAGTTTGTTCTTGCATGGATTTTTTTATTATCTCTTTAGCTACTTCAATATAACCCTTTTTAATGGCAATATCTAATGCATTGTCAGGAAGCCAAGAAAAATGGGGGTATTTGCTACTTTCTATGTTATATTGCAGATTAAAGTTTTTTACTCCTGCTTGAATAAGTATTAAAGCAATCTCTGGGTGCCCAGCCCTTAATGCAGCAATCAATGGCGTTTTTTGAATTTTTTCTTTGTGCATAAATGGGGAGTCCAGTGATTCATAATTTACATATATTTGATCCAGTGCTACTTTTTGTTCAATCATTTTCATAACAAGGTATTTTAATAAATTTTCACAGGCATACATGAAAGCAGATTTTTTATTTTTATTCAAATCCTGACTTAGATTCGATTTTCTTTCAAGTAAACTCATAGCCAATTTATCCATTTTTATACAACAAGCAAACTCTAACAGTGAACCATTGAAATAATCAAAGCTAAAGCTATTACTACGACGTTGAACAAAATCTTCTGAATCTTCAAATTCGTAGGTATTTAGGATAGACAATAGTATCGCTTCAGTTCTCTGTAATTCAACAATAGAATTGATACTCATTGTTTTCAATTTGTTCGTTAAAGCATTTTGCAAAAAATTCTGACTAAACGCATATTGTGCTAACAACTCTTCAATAATATCACCAGCATCATTCTTAAGAGCTTTGATAAAAATATTTTCTAAAGCAACCGGCACTTTATTCTGCAAATCTATTTTAGCTTTATTTATGAAAACCAATAAATCTTTCATACTCTCGCTAAACCTTATATTCAAATCAGCTATCGCATTTAAAGCCTGAGTTAATATTGAATCATTAAAATGGCAAGCAGTTAATAATTTTTTGATAAAATCAAGATCGTTACATTTAGCTGCATTGAAAATAATATCATCTAGCATATTTAGATTAATTTTTTTGAGGTCTACTTTGTTGCGATTTAGTAAATCAAATAAATAAAGCACTATATCATTTTTTCTAGGATCTTTTATATTGGATACTGAACTTAAAGCACTTGCTACTATCTGTTCGTCAAACTCATATTTAATTAATAATGAATTTATAAAACGTAAATCACCCTTAAAAGCACTGCTAATAATCCAATTAAGTTTTTTTAAAATATTTCCGTCTATATTCTTGATATCAATTTTATTCAACAATGATAGAAAACTATCATAATTGTCGTTATAATATGCATTACTTAAAGCATCTATTAATACTTGATTATTAAACTGATATACATTTAACAATTTATTAATAATTTCGTAAGAATGAATACCATTATGGTTTGCTTGCGCTTTAAGCTTAGTTTCTAGAAATGGGGTTATATTTTTCAGATCGATATCATTTTCTATTAAAAGTTCTAGCAAAATACTCCAATTCCCATTTAAATCTGCATTGATAGCAGCTCGTGTTAATACTTCAGAGCTAAACCGATGTGTGCTTAATAATACCTTAACAACCCGCATAGACATATGATCAAAATTACGATTGAAAACCTCTGTAAGAAGCATATTCAGGATTATCTCATTTATATTTTTTATAACAACTTTATCTGTATAAATAAGCGTTACTAAAGTAGTAACTAAAATCTTGAGACTTTGCTTTGAACCCATAATAAAACTGATTTCAGTATTGTTGATTAGGTTTATAAAAAATTTATTTAAGACTGCAGAGTCTATGTTTTTGAGATCTATTTCTTTATTATTGATATAATATAGTAGGTGAAACACTAAAGCATTTTTTTGTGAAAGATCTGAATCCGATGCAAAGCTTAAAATACACGCTAGCAATTTCTCGTTAAACTCAGAAACTCTCAACAATATCAATAATGCTTCTATATTTTCATTGGTCTTTATTACTTTACTAATCATTTTAATAAGAATCATCGGCTCTACATTTTTTAGATTTATTTTATTTTCAGCTATTAACCTTAATAGCTGGTAAAACATATTGTCTGAAATGAACCTTTCTGTTTCAGATGCACAGCTCAAAGCATGTACTATTAGCTTATCCTCAAAAGCGAATGTTTCTAAAATTTTTAAAATAATATGTGTGTCATAAATATAATCGGCAATAGTTTTTTCTAAAATTCCCGAATCAACATTTTTTATTTTTATTTTGTGATGTTTGATGAGGTCCAATAGATAGCTTAGCAATCTGGATTCATTTTTGTCAGATATTATATTTAAGGCTTGTATTAAAACTAAGTTCTTAGAAGCACCTGCCCTTAATAATAACTCTAAAATTCTAAAACATGTATTATTAAAACCGCTTGCAGCTATAATCTCGTTTATAACCTTAGGTTCAAGATCCTTTAAAACTATTGAATTTTCATTCGCATTATTAAAATAAACAATCTCTTCCAATAGATGTTCAATTATTTTTATATCTTTTAATTTTGATATTACATTTAAACATTCAATTAAAACTTTTTCATTAAACTGGCATTTTTTAAGTATAATATCCAGTATATAGATAATAAAAGACATATCTTTTTGTTTTGCATTCGATACTGAACTTAAAGCTTTTATCAACATTGTGTCGCTAAGCTTATAGGCGGCCAATAATGCTTCGAAAAGGTCTGTATTATGGCTGTTAGCTGCATATACACAAACCCATTCTAGCATTTCTGAAGCTATTACATTAAATTCTCTTTTATGAGCGAGGTCCAACAAATACAGGGTCGTGCCCTTTTGCCTTTTTTGAGGTGTAGAGCTTAAAGCTAAGATTAATGTTTCTTGCTTAAATATAAATCTATTAAAAAATTTATTTATAATTTCAATAGAATTATTTACCACAGCATTTACGAAAATTTTATCTAAAATTTCCTGTTCTTCTTGGCTAAGCTTATTTGAATCTATTTTATTTATATGGGGCCACAAATATAAAACAATAACATTATTATTCATTTCAGATGCTGCTAATATAGCATCCAGCATTTGTGCTTGGGTTAGTTCTCCATCATAAATTAAATTATCAAACAGTATATTTAAGGCTTGAGAATCTAATAATTTGAGAGATTCAAGCATACAAATAATTGGGTTATGTATCTTTGCAAACGGAATAATTTCTTTTAAAACGAGAGTTAACGTTTTATGATGATCTTCTTTTCCCTTTTTCTTAAAATTTATCGCAAAAAGGTTTGTAAATCTTGCCAGTGCTATTATTATATTAGGATTATTAATTGAATACATACATATATCACTCAAATTATTCCTAACGTACTCTGGGCTAGCTAAAAAACAGTGTGCATATATAAACAAGCGGGTGTTCTTAAGGTTAAACTTCGTCTGTGTCTTTTCTATTTTTTCTAGAGCGCTAATCAAGTTTTTAATAATAGCAGAACTTGATTCCAAAGTACCCGATAACAAACATAAATTCATATAATGTTCGAAAGACTTATGTGCTTCTTGTAAACTTAGGTTTCCCGCTTCTGAAATCAAGTAGAATGATTCATTGCCAACTTTAAGATCTGTCATAAATTGTTCTTCAAACAGTGTTCTGTACACAGAACTTAAATCGGCTAATGTACTTTTTTTTACAACAGCCATATTTTGAATAAGAACGTGCTCATGTATTATGATATCTATTTTATAATAAATTTTTAATAATTCATTGACATCTAAAAACCCTGATTTTCTAGATTCTTCCTGAAGATTTTGTAATAACTCAGCATTCATTTTATCCAAATTGATTATATTAATTTTCTTATCCGTGTCTATATGCAAAGGTAAAACACTTTCGCTATATCCTAAAGCAAAGGTCCTGTCTTTAGTTGAATATAAGCCTGAGCCAAAGGAAGCCATGCCTTGGGTCGAATCACTGATATAAAAACCACCACGCATGATTGCGGGTATAACCGCTAATGGCGTTCCATGATAAACTATCCCTGCATTTGTAAAATTTTCAATAAAAGTTTTAGTATCAATAAGTAAGGCGTTTATCTCTGATTCGTATTGCCCAGTTGCGGAAGTTTGAGCCAAAGGATTAAGATTTTGAACATATTTGGGTAAATGCACATTCATTCTGCCATCTTGTGCAGGTACAAATTGTTTAATAATTTCTAAAAATTTAAGCAAAACAATATTTTTTGGATCTAGACGATGAATGAGATTATGCGCACCTTCAAAATTAGTATTCCTTCGCAGTTTTTCAAGTTGTTTATATGCTCTTGGTGCTAAAACAATCTTACCATTGTTGTCTCGTTCAGCATGTTTTTCAATATTCTCAAGCTCTTGTAATATTACTGTAGCATCTAGCAATGTAACCGATGGATTTTCGAAAATAAATCTGAACCCTCTTATGACACTTGCAATACGCCTAGGTATACTATCATCTATCTGTGATTCAAGGTATTCATAGTGCCCATGAATAAAACTTTCTACAATGCTTTGTTTTAGTTTTGCTTTTTCTTTTAAATCTAAGGGAGGCTCTATAAGTTTTTTTCCTTCTTTTAAAGACAGCTCGAAAGCAAGCCAATCCAAAGCACTACCGCCTTGTGACATGCTGCTTTTGGTTTGTTTAAAATACTCACTTACATCTCCAGGAGGTAATAAACTGTTTTTAAGTGTTTCTTCAATACCGCTCACATCAAAAAAATTTGCTGCACTGTTTAAAAATGTATCTCCGGCGTTTTGTATTTTTTGCTTGATATCTTCTATATTCAATTTGTGTTGTATTTTTATTACACGGTGTATTTTTTGCAATTGTTCTGAATTTAATTCAGAGCCAGACTGTATAATTTTCGGCAAAAGCTCCCATTGTTTTTCATTTGATTTTTTTTGATTTATTATTGCAAGGTCTAAAACTTGTAATTGTTCAACAGAGAGTGGACTTTTATCGTATATAATTTGTTGTAATTCTTTTATTTCCTTAGTAGTTAATTGTCCAAAATTTTGTAAAGCTTGCTTTAAGCCTTTCCATTGTTTTTTGTCTAATGTATGCCCATTTTTTATGGCTTTATCTAAATTTGCTATTCGTTTTTTATCTATTTCCACCAATTCATTTATTGTTTCTAATAATTTTTTTGATTCTATAAATTTTTTCCTGAGTAATTTAGGACTTAATTTATATAAAATATCCATGTCACTACCCACTCCTAGAACCTCAGGGCTTTGAATTGCAGTTATTTGCTTTTTTAAGTTTTGCAACCAAAATTCTGGAGTTTTATTAAAATTCTTGAGAAAATCTTCTCTTTTTAAAATACTTTCAAATGCTTTCTGCTTTGCTTGTTCATTTTTTATAAATTCGAGTTCATCTAAAACTGATTTAAATATCTTGTCTTTATCTTTAGATTTTTTAGAGGATTCTAATTCTTGTTCTAATACTTTTTGAATATTAATATATAATTGTTTATAAACAGAGCCTAATAAAGTACGAACTACTCCACCAGAAAGATATATTTCAAGAAAATAGTCATCTTTTGCATCGCTTTCTTGCAATGTCTGTTCCATACGTTTGACAAGTGCATTAAAATAATCTTCATTTGTCAGTTCGCCTTCATCATGATCTGTTCCCGAAATTCCGGACTCCTTTCACTATGCAGCAAGAGCCATCATCT